>DATNIW010000076.1:0-32476 GCA_035604215.1 Fibrobacteria bacterium | reverse complement strand
GGGCCATGGTCCGCCAGTACACCAGGAAGGCGAAGACCGTCGCGGCGGCCGCCCCCCACCACTTCAACTTGCGCTCGGTCACGTTCGATCTCCTTGTTTGAGGGGTGCGTCCCCCCGGACGATGCGGGCGATGGGGTCGAGCAGTCCGTTGACGAATCCGCCCGACTTTTCCGTGGAATAGCTCTTGGCCAGCTCGACGGCCTCGTTGATCACCAACCGGGGCCCCGATTCCGGGACCCGCAAGAGCTCTGCCGCCGCGATGCGCAGCACGCAGAGGTCCAGGAGCGCGAAGCGGGAGGGGTCGTAGTTCTTGGCGGTCTGGCGGACCAGTTCGTCGATGCGGTCCTTCTCTTCCAGCGCGTATTCCACCAGACGGAGCGCGAAGGCGCGGTCCCCAGCCGTGGGCTGGAAGAATTCCAGGGCCTCGGGGAGGACCTGGTCCAGCGTCTCGGAACGCACATCCATCTGGTAGAGCAGGTGCAATGCGAGTTCACGGCCACCCCGTCCACTCATGCGGTTTCGATTTTGCGGAAAAGGTCGGAAAGTTCCAGCGCGGACAGCGCCGCGTCCCAGCCCTTGTTCCCGGACTTGCCGCCGGAGCGCTGCTGTGCCTGTTCCAGGTCTTCCGTGGTGAGCACGGCGTAGACCACCGGTATGTTCGCCTCGTAGGAGAGCTGACCGAGGGCCCGGGTGGTGCCGGAAACCACCTGGTCGAAGTGGGGGGTGTCGCCGCGGATCACGGCTCCCAGGGCGATGACCGCCGAAAACTTCAGGGAATCCACGGCCCGGCGGGCGGCGGCGCCGATCTCGAAGGCGCCGGGCACCCGGATGACCACGATCTGGTCGTCGGGAACGCCGTGGCGCACCAGGCCGTCGCGGGCGCCCTCCACCAGCCGATCCACCACGAGGGAGTTGAACCGGGCGGCCACGAGGGCCACGGGCTTTGCCGGAGCGACGAACGAACCTTCGAGGACTCGCATGAGATCTCCTTCTCGACGCAAAGGCCTTGCAATCTAAGTACGCGAGCGACGCGGGAAAGGAGTCCGCGCTCCCCGCCCTTTCCTCCCCGTCTACCTTTTCCGACCGGCATGCCTCCCTTCCACGACGAAACCTGGATCTTCGCTCCCACCGCCGGGGTCGGTGAACGGATTTCCCTGGATCCGGTGGAGTCCACCCATCTGGTGCGTGTCCTCCGCTTGGCCCCAGGCACCTTCTGCACGGTGACGGACGGGCGGGGATCCGTGGTCACGGCCCGCCTGGAGGTCGCGGATCCGCGCGGATCCATCCTCCTGTGCGAGTCCCTGCAAAGGCGCGATCCCGAGCCGGGACGATCGTTGGCCCAGGCCATCCTGAAAAATCGCGGCTTGGAGGAGGTCCTGGACCTGTGTGCCCAGACGCCGGTGCGCGAATTCCAACCGATCTGGACCGAACGGGTCCAGGTTCCCCGCGGTCGCGACATCGATCACCAGATGGATCGCCTGCGTGCCAAGGCCGTGGCCGCCCTCCAGCAGTCCAAGCAGTCCTGGTTGTGCCGGGTGCTTCCCCCGCTGGGTTGGGTCGAATGGCTGGACCGCTCCCGCGACCGACCCGTCCTGGTCTGCGACGACTCCGGCCAAGACGCTCCCACCCCGGATGCCGCCTGGATCGCGATCGGACCGGAGGGAGGACATTCCCCGGCCGAGCTGCGGGAAGCCGCGGACCGGGGTGCGCAAATGCTGTCTCTGGGAACGTCGCGGCTGCGGGCCACGGCGGCGGGGTTCTGGGCCCTGGCGCGGCGATGACCCACGCGACCTGCGAGAGGGTGTCCAGTGTTCCCGGAATGGAAATCCAGGACCTGTTCCAGCGCGTGGGGTGGCTGGCCACTCCGGCTCCCGTAGGAGAACCGGAGAGCGGAGCGGAGACCGGAGGGACGCTGGCACAACTCGCCACTCCCGACCGGCTGCAGACGGTCTTCGAAGAGTCGGCCGCGATCTACGCGGCCAGGAAGGACGGAACCCTGGTCGGGCTGGCTCGAGTGGTTTCCGACCAGGTCCGGGAATCGGTGGTCTACGATCTGGTGGTGGCTCCGGAGCACCGGCACCGCGGCGTCGGGGGCATGCTGCTGGAGCGCTGCCTGCGCGATTTCAGCCACACGCCCGTCACCTTGGCGGCATCCGCGGACACCCTGGCGTTCTACCGGAAATTCGGGTTCGAACGCCTGGAACGGTATCCCGACCTCCTGATCCTGCGCAGAGGTTGAGGACGGAATCCGTCCAATCCGTGGAACGCGGCGGGGCGGGGTCCCTCCGGTCGGATACGCCGCATGCAAGTATATAGACCACATGACGAGCCTCTCGACTTGAATCGCAATTGAACAGCGACAACCTTCCCAGGCGCATCGCGTTCCTGGGAGGTTTCGATCCCCGCCGCTGCGGAATCGCCACCTTCACGCACGACCTGTGCGAAGCGGTGAGCGCCGCGGCCCCCGAGGCGCAGTGCATCGCGGGAGCCGTGAACGACCGCGTGGAAGGCTACCGGTATCCGCCCCGGGTGCGCTTCGAGATGCTGGAGAAGGACCTGGACTCCTACCGCAGGGCGGCGGACTTCCTGAACTTCAACAACATGGACGTCCTCTGCCTCCAGCACGAGTTCGGGATCTACGGCGGCCCCGCGGGAAGCCACATCCTGGCCCTGTTGAAGGAGGTGCGCATGCCGGTGGTGACCACCCTGCACACGGTCCTGCAGCATCCCGACTCCGCCCAGCGGAAGGTGATGGAGGAGCTGGCCCGGCGCAGCGACCGCCTGGTGGTGATGGCCCGCAAGGGCGCCGAGATCCTGAAGGAAACCTACGGGGTGGACTCCGGCAAGGTGGATGTCATCCCCCACGGCATCCCGGACATCCCCTTCGCGGATTCCGCCCTCTCCAAGGCGCAGTTCGGGGTGGAGGGCCGGAAGGTCCTGCTCACCTTCGGGTTGCTGGGGCCCGGCAAGGGGATCGAATACGCCATCGAGGCCCTGCCCGAGATCGTCCGACGCCACCCCAGCGCCGTGTACCTGGTGTTGGGCGCGACCCATCCGCACCTGGTGGCGCGCGAGGGCGAGAGCTACCGGCTGGGCCTGGAACGCCTGGCCGCGGACCGCGGCGTGAAGGAAAACGTCATCTTCTACAACCGGTTCGTCTCGCTGGAAGACCTGACCGAATTCATCGGGGCCACCGACATCTACCTGACCCCCTACCTCAACGAGGCCCAGATCACCTCCGGGACCCTGGCCTACGTGTTCGGCGCAGGCAAGGCGGTGGTGTCCACGCCCTACTGGCACGCCAAGGAGCTTCTGGCCGACGATCGCGGCATCCTGGCGCCCTTCCGGGACCCGCAGGCCATCGCCGACGGGGTCTGCGCCTTCCTGGACGACCCCGCACGCCTGGACAGGACGCGCCACGCCGCCTACGCGATGGGTCGGGAGATGATCTGGCCCGCCGTGGCGAAGACCTACCTGGAATCCTTCCAGCACGCGCGTGCCGATCGCCGGTCCCCGCCGCGGACCGCCTTCGCCGGATGGACCCTGGCGAGCCGACCCTACGACCTCCCGCCCCTGCGTCTGGACCACGTGGTGCGCATGAGCGACCGCACCGGCATCTTCCAGCACGCCATCTTCAACGTGCCCTGCTACCGGGAGGGCTACTGCACCGACGACAACGCGCGGGCGTTCCTGCTCTGCTGCATGTTGGACGAAATCGGGGGCGATCCTCCCGAGAGGAATCTGGACCACCTGGCCACCAGCTACCTGGCGTTCCTGGCGGCGGCCTGGAACGGCCAATCCGGTCGGTTCCGGAACTTCATGGACCACGGTCGGCAATGGCTTGAGGAAGCGGGAAGCGAAGACAGCCACGGCCGGGCATTGTGGGCGTTGGGCGTCGGAGCGACCCGCGCGCAGAACGAAGGGCATCGCCGTCTGAGCGGTCTGCTCTTCGACCAGGCGCTGGGCGTGGTGGAATCCTTCGTCTCGCCCCGGGCCTGGGCCTTCACGCTGCTGGGACTGCAGGAGAACCTGCGCGCCACGAAGAACCGCGAGTCCACCCAGACCGTACGCCGGATCCTCACCGGGAAGCTCGTCCAGAGATGGAACGACTGCGCCACGGCGGACTGGCCCTGGTTCGAGACCTCGGCGACCTACGACAACGCGCGGCTGTGCCAGGCCCTGATCGCCAGCGGAAAGTCCATGCCGCATCCCGAAGCCTTGGAGATCGGCCTGGAATCCCTGCGCTGGCTGGTCTCGCTGCAGAAGACCCAGGTCGGGCACTTCCGTCCCATCGGGTCCGACGGATTCTACGTGAAGGACGGAGCCCGCGCCGACTTCGACCAGCAGCCGGTGGAGGCCCAGGCCATGGTGTCCGCCTGCCTGGAGGCCTTCCGCGCCACCCAGGAGCCATGGTGGTCGGCCGAGGCCAAGCGGGCGTTCGAATGGTTCCTGGGCCGCAACGACCTGGGCGTTCCCCTCTACGACTCCGCCTCCGGCGGCTGCAGCGACGGCCTGCACAAGGACCGGGTCAGCGAAAACCAGGGGGCGGAATCCACGTTGGCCTTCCACCTGTCCCTGGCCGAAATGAACCACGCCGACCAACTGGTCGCCCAACCATCGCAGGTCCAGTTTTGAGCGAGATCCATCTCCGCCGCCACCCCATCATGCTCTTGCCGGAAAGCGCGCGCGTCATCATCCGCCCCTTCGTCCCGGCGGGCGCCCAGACCATCGCGGCCATCATCGGCCGCGCGCTGGCCCTGTCCGAGGAGGAGGTCGGCACCGAGCTCGCGCTGCTGCACGAGGAGTTCGACTCCCGGCATCTGGACATCGATGGCCCGTGGATGCGGCACTACCTGCTGCTGAAGCCCCATGTCTTCACCCACAGGACGCTTTCGAAGGCCCGCGAGCTGCTGATCGGCGCCCTCTTTTCCGGCGAATACGCGTTGGAGTCGGCGGCGCTCTTCAACCCGTCCATCGTGCCCCACCCCGACCAGACCGGAGTGTCCGAGGGGGCGCTGCGCTTCGTCATGAGCCTGCGGGCCACGGGCGAGGGACATATTTCGTCCATCGAGTTCCGCGCCGGGACCATCTCGCCCAACGGCAGCATCGAACTGGACGCCACATCCCGGCACGTCACCATGCCCCAGGTGCTCCCCAATCCCACCTACGACAAGAGGAGCTTCGAGCTCAAGTTCCACGAGATGGGCTTCGACAACGACTACGCCCGGGCGATCCTGGCACCCCTGTCCGAGACCTTCTCGAGAAACGACCTGGAGAAGAGCACGGCCGGCGTGAGCCACAAGAACCAGCTCTGGACCAACGACCTGACCCGCACCCTGGATTGCGTGCAGTGGCTGGCGGACTCCAACTACGAACTGAGCTTCTCCCCCACCCTGGCACCCAGCGAACGCATCATTTTCCCCGTTTCCGCCAACGAGAGCCACGGCATCGAGGACGCGCGCTTCGTGCGTTTCGCGGAGGACGACGGCTCGGTCATGTACTACGCGACCTACACGGCCTACAACGGGCTCGCGATCCTCCCGCAGTTCATCGAGACCGCGGACTTCCTGAATTTCCGGGTGATCACGCTGAACGGCACCGCGGTGCAGAACAAGGGGATGGCGCTTTTCCCGCGCCGGATCGACGGGCGCTACGCCATGCTCTCGCGCCAGGACGACGAGAACCTGTTCGTGATGTTCTCCGAGAACCTGCACTACTGGAGCGACCCACAGCTGTTGCTGCGCCCCGCCGAGATCTGGGAGTCCGTGAAGGTGGGCAACTGCGGATCGCCCCTGGAGACCCGGGAAGGCTGGCTGGTCATCACCCACGGTGTGGGCCCCATGCGCAAGTACTGCATCGGGGCCGTGCTCCTGGACCTTCAGGACCCCACCAGGATCATCGGCCGCTTGCGCGAGCCGCTCTTGTCCCCCGAAGGCACCGAGCGCGAAGGCTACGTGCCCAACGTGGTCTACAGCTGCGGATCGCTCCTCCACCGCGACCACCTGATCCTTCCCTACGCCATGAGCGACAAGGCGACCTCCATCGCCAGCGTCCGCCTGGACGAACTCCTGGCGGCGCTGAAGGGATAGAGGGTTCCGCCCCGGCGAAAGCTCAGTTCGCTAGGCAGCGAACCGACCTCTTGTCCGACTTCAAGTCCGTCTCACCGGTCAGCGGAGAGTCGTAAGCACCGGAGAGATAACGTGCATCGGCGCTGTTCCACGGTCCACTGGAATTGGACTCGTCGGCGGCCCAGAAGTAGGCGTAGGAACCAAGATTTTCGAAGGTGCCGTCAACATGCCCAATCCCGCCAGGTACGGCGCTGAACCCGTAATCGTTCGTTTTTTGGTATTGCCACAACCCATTCGCGGCAAAATCGCCGTGGAGTTGAGCCAGGACCGACCAATCCGCATCCGTTGGCATATGCCATCCGCTTGGACAGTTTCCCTGGTAAGCCGTTCCGGGATTCAGTTGGGTGGAGTCGTAAACTCCAGATGTTCCCATCGCTTCGTGCCACGCGTACAGCCGACCATATTGTTGACAGGAGGCTGTGCTGTAGTTGTAGCACACACCGAAGGTGTCAGTGGGGGTATTGGCGTCGTACCAAAAATTCAGATTTTGCGCCATCCAAACCTGGGAACCAATGTGCACCTTCTTGTAGGTTTGGCCATCGCGCGCATCGGTGAACGTACCCAACCTGTGTGCGTAAAGCGGCATCGTATACGTCTGGGTAGAAGGTCCGTTCGTGACCGTGATGAATACGGTAGCCGTGTCGTTGACCAAGGTCACCCCACCCGATGTCCCACCATTGATGGTCACTCTAGCGGCGGTGTCGTTTGGTACAACGGTCACAGTCGCCGATGTCGTCCCGAAAGCGAGACTGTCCTGCTGAATTGAAAGAGCCGTCCCCGATTGCACCGGATTGACGATGTAGGAACCGGAACTTAGAGAAACGGAGGCCAGTGATGTGTCATGCACGATCTTGTAGCTCCCCGAAGTGCTCGTGGAGAAGATTCCATTGATCGCACTCCGGAAGTAGTAGGTTCCATTCATGGTCACGGTGTAGGTCCCCGTGACACTCGCCCAACTGGCGCCGTCCATGGACACCTGAACGGAATCGGCTCCTGCTGCGGTCACCGTAACATTCTTCCTGTAGGCATAGGTCCCGTAGGAGGGCGAGACGCTGGGCGGGAAGGCATAGGTTGCCGAAACCGCATTGGAGGTGGCCCCACCAAGTGCCGCCCTCGCATGCAATTGTGTGCAAGTCGTAACACTCAACGGCCCCGAGTACGTGCTCCAAGTGGACGGAGCAGTGGCCCCGGTGTAGTACTGGATGGAGGTCGCCCCCGAATCCTTGATGGACACGGTCTGCGCGGCGGTGTACCCGCCGGAAGGTGGAGTGATCGTCGGTGCGAACAGGTAGATGGCGGAATCGATCTGGGAAATGCCGCCCACCGAATCCTTTACGTAGAGGATCTCGCTGTTGGTCACCGAAAGCCCCGCGGTCGGGTAGGAATGCCAGGTGGCCTTGTCCATGGAATACGTCAGGACGGCTCCGGACAAGTTGGCCGCCGTGGTGGCGGTCACCGAAGCGGTCAGGGAATTCCCCGCCCCCGTGATGGTGGCCGGGGCGAGCCTCCGCACCGTGATGGCGTCGCGGGAGGTGTTCCCGGAGGAATCCGTGGCCACCAACGTGATCAACATCGAGTCGCTGGTCAGCGCCACCGACTTGGAATAGATGTTCGAGGCCCCCGTTACGGCCGCTCCGGCGATGGTCACCGTCTGGAGGGCATTGTCGGTGACCGTCCAGGAAGGCGTGAAGCTCGCAACGCCCGCCGCCAGGACCGTGTCGTTCGTGCCCGCACCGCGTGTCACGGCAGGTGCGGTCAGGTCGGGGGCACGGAACACGTACACCGTATCGAAAGACGCGTTTCCGGAGGTGTCGGTCGCCTTCAGGACGAAGGTGTTGAGCCCCATCGACAGGTTGCCCACGTCCGTCCAGACTCCCCCGGATCCGGTCAAGGCCCTCCCGTTGTCCGTCACGGTCGCCACGCCCACGTTGTCCGTGACGGCCCAGGAGAGCGGAATGGTCGAGATGTCCCACGCCACCGTGTCCCGCTGGGCGTTCGGAGCGGATCTCGCGACGACGGGAGGCGTGTGGTCCGCGGTCGAAGGGGCGACCCGGATGGTCAGGCTTTTCGTGGTGGAGTTCCCCGCCGAGTCGGTGGCCACGAAGGTCACGACCACCGGGCTGGAAGCCACCGAAACCGTGTCCGTCCAGGCGTTGCCGGTCCGCACGAAGCTTGCGGCGACCGCCTGGCCGTTGGCCACGGCGGTGGCGGAAAGGACCACCACGGTGTCGGAATCCGATACGGTTCCGGAGAACTTGTAGCCCGTGGTGCCGTAGGGCAGCACCGTGCTGTCGGCCCCCAAGATCACGGGATGCGAGGTGTCGGCGAGCACATGGATCAGCACCACGTTCCGCGCCGTGTCACCCGTGCCGCCGCCGGTCGCGAGCAGGGACAGCGTCGTGTCGTAGCCTTTGCTCGCCTTGCGCAACTGGAGCGTGGCGCCGTAGAGATAGACCCCCGAACCTTGCGCGACACCCGTGCCCGGACTGCCGTCGACCAGCACCGAGGCCAAGGTGTCAAGATCCGTCACCTTCCAGCTGGCCGTGTAGCCGGTGGTCTTGAACGGCAAGGTGTCGCCGGTCGCCAGGCGGCCCTGCCAGGCCACGACGGGGTGGATGGTGTCCGACAGCCGGACCACCGTGACCACGGAGGAGTAGGCCGTATCTCCGTCGGTGTTCTCCGCCAGCAGCTTGAAGGTGTTGGTCCCCACGGCAAGTTGGGGTGTCCCGCTCCAGGTGGTTCCCGTGGACGGGGCGCTCAGGGGGCTGCTGTTCAGCCAAGCCCCCGAGGTTCCGTAGGTGGACTCGGTGATGCTCCAGGAGAGCTGGATGTTCTTGGTGCCCCAGGAAACCGTGTCGGGAATCTTGGAGGGGATCAGCAACCCCACCACCGGGGGTGCCGACGGAGCCGTCGTGACCGGCTTGGGCAGATTCACGGTGTCCGATGCACCAGCTTGCTTCCCATTGCTCGCGTAAACCGAATCCGTCACCAGGTTGAAGCCGAAGATCAGGGGAACGGTATCCAGAAGCGAGGTGCCCAACCTCTTGCGGGAGGACGTTCCCGCACGCGAAATCACCGAATCGATGCCACTGGAGGAATTCGCGGCGACCTGGACGATGGCCGTCTTCGAGGTCGAATCGATCTTGGTGTTCTTCATCGAGATCGTCGGCGTGCTGGTGTCCGCCTTTACGGCCGCGACCACCTGAAGGAGGGTCCAGGACTGGACGCTGTGGCCGGCGTCGTCGGAGACGGTGACCATCAGGGTGTCCGTGCCCGCAGAGGTCGCGGACAGGGCTCGCACGGTCAGGTTGCCGCCCAGAGACCAGCCGGTGTCGGAAGCCTGGGGGAATCGCTCCAAGGGGAACGGGATGGAATCTCCCGCCTTGGTGGTCCCGATCCGGGGCAAGATCGTGATGATGCTTCCCTTTTTCCAGGAGAAGCTTCCCCCGAGGGAGACCGGATCCCCCCCTGCGGTCAGATTGCCGGCCGCGGATACAGGGACGAGCACCCGCACCGGATAGAGCCAATCCAAGGTGTCGGAGGACTTCAGGAGCTTCGCCTGGACCAGGGCCCCCGCCAGGGCATGGATCGTGGCCGCGTCCAGGGTCACGCTCAGGGAAGTCAACTGGGCCACCGTCTCCCCGCCCTCCAGACCCAGATAGACCAGATCCTTCTTGACGGAGTCCGCGCTCATCCCCACCGGCAGGGGCTTGCCCGCGTAGACGGCGTTGCCGGACAAGATCTGGCTCGCGTAGTAGGCGACCAGACCCGACGCCCCCGTGCCCAGGGCGGAGAACGACGATTTCAGCGAAGCGGACAGATTCGCGTACTGGAACAGGAGAAGGGTGTCGAGCGCATCGAAGGCCGTCGACTTGGCCTGGTAGTCGAGGGATGTCGAGCTTCCCTGTTCCGTGTATTGCAGGGTGATGGTCCTGATCCCCAAGGTCCAAAGCTCGAAGGAAAGAACGTCCGTTCCCAAGGGCTTGGACAGGTGGAAGGTCTCGTTGCACGAGGTCTGGCCATCGGACGCGGTCGGCTGGCAGACGGGATCCTGGAGCACCGCGGCGGTGTCGCTGGAGGTGCGCCAATCCGCTCGGTCCGGAACTCGGGTGGGACTGGCGATGGTGAAGGTGGAGGAGGCCACCACCGGCCCGTTGGACGAGGAGTTCGGATCCGTGGCGTTCTGGCAGGCGACCAGCACGAACAGAACGGAAGCGACCGTGGCGACGGATCTCAACCAAGGGCGATGGAATTTCATGGGGGGTCTCCGTGCAATCGGTTCATCGAGGCCTTCGGGCCCCAGGGGCGATCTTTCGAATGTAGAACCGGTCCTGGTCAGGGGAAAGTACCCGCGTCACACTTGCGGGATTCGTTCCCACCACGGCCAAGTCCAGCTCAAAGAACGGGAACGGGTCCGGTGGTTCCAGGATTGCTGGAAGGACTGGGAGATCCCTTCATCAGCAGGATGGCAGCCGCCACCCCTCCGGCGACGACCACGGTTGTCCCCACCACCCACCAGCCCCAGTGGCTCTTCGAAACGGAGGCCGAGGCCGGTTTGGCGGGAGCGACCGGCGGTGTCGCCGTGTCGGATGCGGTGCGCACCGGAGCCGGACTGCCCACGAGATCCGAGACGGTCTCGGGGACCAGGCTCGTCAACACGTCGTCGATGGTGCCGGGATGGCTCTTCATGTCGGAGCGCAGGACCTCTCCGGTTCCCACGGCGACCAGGCGAAGGTTCAGCGTGTAGGTGCGTCCCACCAGTCCCACGGTTCCCACCAGGATCCGATCCACCGAAAGCAGCTTGCCCATCTGGACGGCACAGTCGGCTCCGTCGCACGCCCCGCTCTGTTGGAAGCCCTGTTCCTTGAGGATCTGGTCCATCTGCGCCCGCTCCATCACCCGCACCATGCCGCTCTGCTGCAACTGGGTGGCGATGGCATCGGTGATCACGTCCGCATCGATGCCGGAAACCCCCTTGGGCTGCAAGGGCATCACGGCGACCATCGGCAATTTGCCCCCGGAGGGCGTTTGGGCCTCGGCCTTCGCGGGAAACGCGCCCAAGGCGGCAACAAGAATTGTCCCGTAACCGGAAATCCGGATCAAATGGCGGTATCGACGCAGCATGGGTGGAGCAACCCTCCAAAAAGGGGCGGAAATGACGACTACTCGACTCCATTGTAAATCAATTGCCCCGCCGACGCCACCAGGACGTGCCGGTCGTGTGACGCCTGCACGGCGCGACTTCGAGAGGAAGGTTCCCGGTCGATGTGCCTTGTGCATTCCAGCGGAGCAACCTGCGGGGAAATTTCGCGAGGAGCAACGAAAAGCCCCCCGGGACGGATCCCGGAGGGCTTCATGCGCGGAAGAGGACTTGAACCTCCATGACCTTTCGGACACTAGAACCTGAATCTAGCGCGTCTACCAGTTCCGCCATCCGCGCGACTGGGAGAAGGAAAGATAGACTGACCTCCTCCCGTGTCAAGATCTCAGTGGAGCTTGAGCTGCACCTTCAGGACGTCTTCGGCGGGCACGGTCACGGCTTGGCAATCGCTGCGACCACCATTGACGGCGCAGAGATTGTGCTTGCCCGCGGGCACGTGCTCCACGTTGAGCTCGGCACCCTGGGTGCTCCCGATCGGTCTGCCGTCCATCGTGATTTCAGCCTTGGATGGGACGGTGGTGATCTGGAGGGTGCCCAGCGGCAGCTTGAGCTCGATGTTCATGGTGGTGGTCTGGCCCTTCCACACGTTCACGCGCTGCTTGTAGAGGTTCCAGCCGTTCAGGACCAGCGACATGTCGTCGCGGCCCGACGGCACCGTCAGCTTCAAGGGCGTCTTTCCCTGGTACTCGTCGGCGTAGTAGAGCTCAGCTCCCGAGGGCCGGGTGATCACTTCCAGGGTCCCGGAATCGCCGCGCTCCGGCTTGCCCTTGCTGGGGGCGTATGCCGTGTCGTCGGGATCGTTGGGCGGGAGGGGCGCTTGCTTGATGGCGGTGGGCGCGGAGGAGGAATCCTTCGTGGTGTCAACCACCTCGGCGGCGGCGGAACTCTTCTTCTTCTTGGCGTGGGCGGGAACGGCCAGAATCCCGAGGATCAAGGCGGCGCAGGCAAAAAGCGTGGGTCGGTGTGACATCATGATCCAATCCTCCGATTCAAGGGTGAGCAACCAGGAAGATAATACCGGTTCCCCCAGTCCACTGTCAGTTGCGCGTCACGGGGACCACACCAGCCGGATTCCGACGCGGTCGTCCAGTTCCGGCACCAGGGCGACGGAGGACTGGCGGCGAAGGTTCCAGGTCCGGACCACCCGGTTGGCGATCCAGCCGATCCCGGCGGAAACGAACACGTCGGAGGCCCAATGTTCGTTGTCGTGCAGGCGCGAGAGCGACGTCGACGCGGCCACGGCGTAGATCGCGGCGGCGGCCCATGGGTGGTCCGAATATTCCATGGCGTAGGCCGGGAGCCATCCCCACGCCGAAGCCGAATGGCCGGACGGAAACGACAGGTTCGCATCGTCGTTGGAAAAACTGGGCCCGTCGAAGACGAAGGCGGAACCGGAGGCCGAAGGCCGATGGCGGTGGAATCCGTACTTCCCGGTCTGGACCACGGCCTGGGTGAGCACCCAGGCCTCCATCCCGTCTTCCGATGCCCGCTCCAGCCGTGGCGAGCCACCGAAGGTGCCGATCGCGAACAGCCCGACGGGGATGGGAAGGGCATAGCCGCTTCCGAAGAACTTGGAGCCCGCCGACCACGTGCGCGAGGCCTCGGTGTGGTCGGTGGAGGCGAAGGATGCGATGGGTTCGTCGAAGGGCAGCAGGGCCGCGCCCAGACCCACGGTCGCCACGGCGGCGACGGTTTCCGTGGTCCCCCAGACCGGGGGGAGGGAATCCTGCTGGCCGCAGAGCAGGAGCAGGAGGCCGATCAAACCTCTTCCAATTCCAGGAGATCGCGGAAGCTCTGGCGCCGGCGGATCAGACGAACGTCCCGACCATCCACCAGGATCTCGGGCAACAATCCGCGCGTGTTGTAGTTGGAGGCCATGGCGGCTCCGTAGGCGCCCGTGTCGTGGAGAACGGCCAAATCCCCCACCCTTGCCGCCGGGAGGTCGCGCGGGACCACAACGCCACCCTCTTCCTGGGTGAAGACGTCGCCGGATTCGCAGAGCGGTCCGCCCACCAAGGTGGGTCGGATTCCATCGCGGACAAGGGAGCCGGAGCGCAGGAAGGAGACCTCGTGCCAGGAACCGTACATGGCGGGTCGCACCAGATCGTTGAATCCGGCGTCCACCAGCACGAAATGGTTGGTCCCCTGGTCCTTGACGGCCCGGACCTCCGAGAGGAGGACCCCCGATTCCGCCACCAGGAAGCGGCCCGGCTCGATCTCCATGCGCACCGGATGCCCCAGGAAGGATTCGATCTCCTTGCGTGCGGCGTCCCACAGCCGGAAATACTCGTCGCAATCCACATGGCTTCCGTCCAACCGGTAAGGAATGGGCAGGCCCCCACCGGCGGAGATGGCCTCCAGATCGTGTCCAAGCGCCTTGACCTGCGCCACCATGGCGTCGCACACGGATTTCAGGTGTTCGAAATCCGCCCCGGACCCGATGTGCATGTGCAGGCCCACCAGGCGCAGGCCGTGCTTGCGCACCGCCCCGAGCGATGCGGAAAGGTCCGCGTGCCAGATCCCGTGCTTGGAGCTTTCCCCGCCCGTGTTGGTCTTGCGGCTGTGTCCGTGTCCGAAGCCCGGATTCACCCGGATCCAGACGCGATGGCCGGGGGAGCGCTCGCCCAACTGGTCGAGCATGTCCGGCGATCCTGCGTTGACCGGAATGCCCAGCTCCACCACCCGATCCAGGGTGGCGCGATCGAAGAGGTCCGCGGTGAAGACGATGCCGGAGGGTTCGCCGTCGGCGGTGAATCCTGCCACCAGGGCGCGTTCGATCTCCCCGCCGGAGACGGAGTCCACCACCACGCCCCGCTCCCGCATCCGGCGAAGGATGTGGACGTTGGAACACGCCTTCTGGGCGTATCGGATGGTGTCGAAGGCCTGCAGCTGCCGGATGCGGTCGCGGATGACCGCGGCGTCGTACACGTAGCAGGGGGTACCGAATTCGGCGGCGATGCGCGTGAGGAAAGGAGCGTCGAGAGTCTTGGTGATCACGGTCGGAAGATAGCACCTGCCCGATCGTGGATTTCCTAGATTCCCGGTCCGCGATCATTCCCTTTTCCCATACAGGAGCATGACCCCCATGCATGCAAGCCACGCCTTCATCGCAAGCACGATCCTCGCCGTCTTCGCCCTGTCCGGATGCGGAGGAAGTTCCTCCACGTCTCCCAATCTGGGCTTCAAGGATCCCCGCGACGGACAGACCTACGACCTCGTGAAGATCGGGACCCAGACATGGTTCGCAGAGAACCTGGACTACAAGGGGACCGGTACGGATACCGTCGGCGTCTGTTCGGGGTTTCTGACGGATAATTGCGATCTATATGGCCGCCTCTACACCTGGGCCGAAGCTCTCAATCTCTCCCTGACCTTAAACACCAACCTGCTGGGTCTGAAAGGTCGCTTCCAGGGAGTTTGCCCAAGTGGTTCGCATGTGCCGAGCGACTCCGAGTGGGTGGTCCTGGACAGCGCCGTCCACGGCAAGGGCGAACGGCTCGAATCCCAGGTTTGGAACGGCAACGACACCACCGGCTTCGGCGCTCTCCCCGGCGGGAGCCGTCAATACACGGGGGGATTCGCGGTGTTGGGAACCGAGGCCTACTTCTGGACGAGCACGGAGTACAACGCCGCCTATGGAACCTACCGGTACTTCCTGGATACGGACTCGCTGGTGCATGTGGCGTCGTACTACAAGACCAGCGCCCTCAGCGTCCGCTGCCTGGTCAACTAGTGTAACGTCTTGCAATAGAGTACATTAATTATCATCTTTAGGTATGGCCCGTCCGACACGCCCGATTGAAGCAACCGAGGAAGTCCGTAGAGAGCTTTTGACGCGTTCGCGTTCCCAGCGGCTGGACAGTCGTCATGTGAAGCGGGCGACGGCGATCCTGTTGAGCCTGGAAGGCAAGACGTTGGATCAGGTCGAAGCCGCATGCGGATTGAGCCGCAAGGCCGTGAACCAGTGGCGTACGCGGTTTCGCCAAGACGGCTTGGAGGGTTTGAAGGATCTTCCGCGCCCAGGTCGCGAACGGACGATCACGCCCCAGCAGCGCGCCAAGGTGATCCATCTGGCCTGTGCCAAGCCGGAGGGAGGATACACGAGTTGGTCGCAACGCCGCATCGGGAAAGCCGTGGGCATCAGCCATGGCCGGGTGAACGTGATCCTCGCCGAAGCCGATTTGAAGCCGCACAAGACCGAATATTGGTGCGGCAAGAGCCCCGATCCGGAATTCGATGCGAAGATGACGGAAATCGTTGGACTCTACATGGCTCCGCCGGAGAACGCCCTGGTGATTTGCGTGGACGAGAAGACCAACATCCAAGCCTTGGATCGGACGCAACCGGTCCTGCCCCTGAAAAGCGGATCGCCTCGGAGGTTGACGGCCACCTACAAGCGCAACGGCACGGTTTCGCTGATCGCCGCCTTGGCCGTGCATTCGGGAGAGGTCCTGGCCAAGACGATGACCTCGAACAATGCGGAGAATTTCCTGTCGTTTCTAAAGAAGCTCGATCGAGCCTACCCTCACAAGCACCTGCATGTCATCGTGGACAACCTCGCGGTCCACAAGAGCGAGTTGGTCGCGGCATGGTTGAAGAAGAAGCGGAAGATCTCCCTGCACTTCACGCCGACCTACTCCTCATGGCTCAACCAGGTGGAGATCTGGTTCAACATCCTCACCAAGGACGTGGTCAAAGGTGGGGTCTGGACATCCACGACGCAACTGGCTGACCAGCTCATGGAGTATGTGCGGACCTACAACAAAACCAGGGCCGAACCCTTCACCTGGACCTACACCGGTAAACCACTCGTCAGTTAGTTTACTCTCATGCGGGACGCTACACTAGGCCACGGGAAAAGCCGCCTCCACCGCGGCGCTGAAATCGGCGGGCCATGGAGATTCGAAAGAGCGCTCCGAGCCGTCGGGGTGGATCAGGCGCAGGGCGCGGGCGTGCAGGCATTGACGGGAGACCGCGCCCAGGATGCGTCGCGCGGCGGATTTTTCCAGAGGCTGGGTGCGGTCCAGCCGTTCCGGGCCGCCTCCGTAGACGTCATCCCCCACCACGGGATGGCCGCCGTGCGACAAGTGCACGCGGATCTGGTGCGTGCGTCCGGTCTCCAGCGAGCACTCCACCAAGCTGCACGGCGATCCCGGTCGTTCCACCCGGACCTTCGTGGCGGCGGTTCGGCCGTCGGGCACCACGGCCATGCGCACCCGGTTGTGGGGATCCCTCCCGATGGGCAGGTCCACGCGTCCCGCATCGGGAAGTCCCCAAACCAACGCGTCGTAGGTGCGGGACAGGCTGCGGTCCAGCAACTGGGCGGCAAGATGTCGGTGCGCCTCGTCGTCCAACGCAACCACCAGCAGGCCCGAGGTGTCCTTGTCCAGGCGGTGCACGATCCCGGGGCGCGCCGGTCCGTTGAGCCCGGACAATTTGCGGTAGCGGTGCGCCAGCGCATTGGCGAGAGTGCCGTCGGGACAGCCCGCCCCGGGGTGGACCACGAGACCCGCCGGCTTGTCGATCACCGCGATCCGGTCGTCCTCCCAGACCACGACCAGGGGAATGTCCTGGGGCTCCACGGGCCTGGACGGCATGGCCTTTCCAGGCCAGGAGGCCACCGAGACAGTCATGCCCGGAACCAGCCGGAACGAGGCCTTTCGAGCGACCCCCTCCACCAGGACCTGTCCTGCGCGGATCCATTCCTGCAGGAGGGTGCGCGACCAGGTGGGGAACCTCCCGGCAAGGTATCGATCGAAGCGATCGTCGTCCCCGTCTTCTTCCACCGACCACGTGTCCGGAAACAGGCTCACGGAGCGGCCTGCTGGATCTCCTCGGAATCCGTCGCGGAAATGGGGGACGGGTCCTCCGCGGGAAGACGGGACCGGCCGGCCTCTCCCCACAAAAGGAGGCAGACGCCGATGGAAATCGCGCTGTCCGCCAGGTTGAAGGTGGGCCAGCGCCAAGCGATCCCGGGAACGCCGACGGAGATGAAATCCACGACGTGCCCGAGACGGAACCGATCCAGCAGGTTCCCCAGGGCACCCGCAAGCACCATGGTCGCCCCCGCGCGAGCCGGGATCGTCCGGTTGCGGATCCACAGGCGCACCAGGAATCCCCCCGCCACCGCGGTCAGGAGCGTGTAGAACTCCGTGGGCGACAGGAACGGCAGGAGGGCCTGGGGGGACATGGAAAACGCCGCCCCGGGGTTGTAGGCCACGAACAGCCACAGGAAATCTCCGGCGATCCTCCGGACATGGTCGGAGTGGATCTGACCAAGGACGACCCCGTCGCCAAGATTCCGCAACACGGCGAATTTCGAGATCTGGTCGGCCAGAAGGACGGACGCGAGCAGCCCCGTGCTCGCCCAGGCAGCTTCCTGCGCGCGCTTGCCGCGGGTCACGGCGATGTCGCCTGGAGTTTGTCCGCCAACGCGCGGTTGCGGCGGTTGAACTGGACCTGGAGGAGGAAGTTGGACCAACAGGTCACAGAGGTGGTCCACAGGATTCGATTCACCCGAGCCCGACCGATCTTCACCCGGCGCGCGGGGTCCAGCGCGGCACCCGGATCGGACGCCAGCAAGATCAGGGTGTCCTGCGCGATCAGGAGCGGCCAGAGGCAGAACAGCCGGACGCGCCAGGCCGTCCAGGGGAGATCGCGGACATAGGTCTGCGCCTTGCGGACCTCTCGGTCGGCCAGGCGGATCAGGTCCAGCAGGACCTTCGCGGCGGGCTCCCGGAAGTCCGGCTCCCACAACTGGTCCGGGGAGATCCCCTGGGATCTGCACATCTCCTCGGGCACGAAGACGGTCCGACGGGTTCCGTCCGCCGGGATGTCGCGGGCGATGTTGACCAGTTGGAGGCCCAACCCGAAGGCCACCGCGTTGGTGCGCAGCCGCTCCTTGCGCGATGGGGCCATTCCCTTCGAGGAAAAGAGCTCCGTGAGCATGAGGCCCACCGTCCCCGCCACGAAGTAGCAGTAGTCCATCAGCTCCTGGCGCGTTCCCAAACGGAACCAACCGTCCTCCTCCCGCTGGACGGCGTAGTGGACCATCCCGCCGCACATTTCCCGCACCCGTTCTTCCACCGCCGCCCGGTGCGGAGGACTCGTCCTCGCGAAGACCTCGAAGACCAGGTCGGCGTGGGCGACCAGGAACAGATCCGGATGGGTTTCCGTCTTCCAGGAAGCGGGCAAGGAGGACAGGAATTCCTCGATTCCGTCGGGATCCGGTTCCGCAGGTCCGAAACACTCGACGAAGAGGCCCAACAGCCGCTTCCGCTCCTCTGCGGGCATGGCCCGGTCGTCCTCGATGGTGTCGGCGATGCGCATCAGGAGATAGGCCAGGCGGACGGTCGTTTCCAGGTCGGCGGGCAGCACCTTGATGTTCAGCGCGAAGGTGCGCGACACGAGGTGGAGCCAGATGCGGCAGAAGTCCGTCGCGACATCGGGATCACCCCCGAGCACGCGCTCCCGGATCACGGTGCGGTCTGGCGACATGGTCGGCGAAAGATAGACGTCAACGTCCCGGAATGATGCCGTCGAGAAGGTCCGCCAATGCGGGTTCGATCAGGGCGGAGCATTGCTCGATCGTCTTGGCCTGCTCCAGGATGATCTGGTCCCTGTGGCTCTGGGCGTTGTTGCGCAACCATTCCGCCACCAGCTTCTGCCGCTCCATCGGCGAAAGCGCACCCATTTCGCTGTCCAGCGATTTGCGGATGAAGTCGGCTTGGGCCCGCATGTAGGCCTGCATGTCGAAGGGCTGGTTGGAACGGATCACGAAGAATTTCGCCAGCGCCTGCAGCGGCGGCGTCGGCGAAATCGGGAGAAAATCGGAGACGAACCTCCGCCACTCCTCGCGATGCTGCCGGAAGAAGCGCACGATCTGCTCGGCGGATTCTTCGTTGTTGCAGCTGTCCTGGTCCATCCACCCTCCGATAACGCGTGCCCACAAAATAGGCATGTCGAGGATTTTGGATGTCGAGTACTTTGCCCTGCACGGCGGGAGGGTGCTGGGCGACAGGCCCCGCCCAGGCAATATTTCCGGGGTGCATGCGTCGTGTGATCCGGTGCACCAGCGAGCGAACGGCCAACACGGTTCCAAGGAGCGGCGGCGATGCGCAAAGGAAGATGGGGAATAGCGGCCATGGCGGCCGCGGGACTGGTCGGATGCCAGTCCGGACCGGGTCCGTTCGGCGGCTCGGGAACGATCGAACTGCGGGAATCCCGTCTGGGAGCGCAGGTCCCGGGGATCGTGCTTTCCGTGGCCGTGGAAGAAGGCGATTCCGTGATGCCAGGACAGACGCTCCTGGTGCAGGACACCCTGTCCCGGGCCATCGCCCGCGACGAGGCCCGGTCCACGGCCATGGCAGCGCAAGCCGAATGGCAGCAGGTGGCCCGGGGCAGCCGCGCGGAGGACATCTCCCAGGCCCTGGCGCAGCAGCAGGCCGCGCAGGCGCAGGCGGACGGCGCTGCGGACAATTTCCGCCGGACCCAGGGGTTGGCGGCGCAGGGAGCCGCCACTCCGGCCCAGTTGGACGCGGCGCGCACCCAGTTGGACGCCGCCCAGGCCACGTTCAAGGCCCTGCAGGCCACCGCCGAGCGTCTGGTGAAGGGCTCCCGCATCGAAGAGATCACCAGGGCCAGGGCCCAGTGGGACCAGGCCCAGGATGCGCTCCGCGCCGCGCAGGACCAGCTCGACCGCTCCGTGGTGCGCGCGCCCACGGGCCCCAAGGGAAGGTGGATCGTGACGGAACGCCTGGCCGAACCGGGCGAGATGGTGGAACCGGGTGGCCAGGTCCTGTCGCTGGCCGACCCCGGAAGGGCCGACCTGAAGATCTACCTCTCGGAGCAGTCCGTGGCCCAGGTCAAGATCGGCCAGAAGGCCGAGGTCTTCCTGGATTCCGATCCGTCGCAGGCGATCCCGGCCGTGGTCTCCAACGTGGCCGACCAGGCGGAGTTCACGCCCAAGAACGTGCAGACTGCAGGGGAGCGCGCCAAGCTGGTCTACGCGGTGACACTGCGGGTGCAGAACGACGGCCACCTGAAGTCGGGGATGCCCGCCCTGGGCCGGGTCCTGGCGGGTTCGTGAGCGCAGCAGCGGAATTCATCGAAGTCCGGCACCGCTGGAACCGCCGCCGGCCGGAGGAGGCGCTCAAGGGCGTGTCGTTTTCCGTCCCCGAAGGCGCCATGCTGGGCCTGGTGGGTCCCGACGGCGCGGGGAAGACCACCCTGCTGCGCGCCCTGTGCCACCTGTACGAGCCAACCGGGGGGAAGGTGATGCTGTTCGGGGAGCCCGTCGCCTCCAACCCCGGCAGGGTGCGGACGCACGTGGGGTACCTGGCCCAGAAGTTCTCCTTGTACGGAGACCTCACGGTGGACGAGAACATCGCCTTCTTCGGCGAGATCTACGGGGTGGCGGACGCCGCCGCGCGCGGTCGCGACCTGCTGGGCCGCATGGGCATGGACCGGTTCGGATCCCGCCTCGCCTCCAAGCTCTCGGGCGGCATGAAACAGAAATTGGCCTTGACCATTTCCCTCCTGCACCGCCCCAAGCTGCTGGTGCTGGACGAGCCCACCAACGGCGTGGATCCGGTGAGCCGACGCGAGTTCTGGATCGTGCTCGGGGAACTGGTTTCGGGCGGCATGAGCATCCTGGTGAGCACCCCCTACCTGGACGAGGCGGCCAAGTGCCAACGCGTCGCGATGCTCCACGAGGGATCGTTGCTTTGCGAAGGGACCGTCGCGGAGGTGGTGGCCCGCACGGGAGCCCAACTCCTGGAACTGATCGCGGAAGACCCCCGCGCGGCGCGCACGGCCCTCTCCGTCCTTCCGGAAGCCGAACGGATGCAGACCCGGGGCGAGCGGCTGGAATTCCTGTCCCCGGATCCCGTGGACCTTCGCGGGCGCATCGAGAAGATCCTGGCCGAAGCGGGGATTCCCGTGCTGGAGTGGAGCACGCGGACGCCGGATCTGGAAAACGCGTTCCTGGAACTGTTGCGGCAATGAGGTGGCCCATGCGAACCCGACCGTCCTTGCTCCTGTGCCTGGCCTTCGTGGCCGCGGCGTCGGGAAGGAGTCTTACCCTGGATGAAGCGCTCGGGACCGCGGCGAATCGCGATCCCCAGTCCCGATCCGACTCCCTGGGCGTGGAGTCTTCCCTCCTCCAGGCATCCTTGCAACGTTCCGTCTGGCTTCCTTCGGTGGGGGTGCAGGCCTCCTACAACCGGCTTTCCGACATTTCGGAACCACCCCTCGTCCTTCCCCTGCCCGCCGCCGTGGGAGGGCCCAAGGAAGTCGACATCGCTCCGCAGATCCCCAACCAATGGGGCCTGTCCGCCCGCGCCGACCAGGTCCTTTGGGAGGGCGGGAAGTCCATCCATCTGGAACGGGCCGCGAGCTTGCAGGCCGAGGCCGGTCGCGCCTCCCGGACCAAGTCCAGACAAGACCTGACAACGCGGGTGGCCACCGCCTACTGGAACCTTTCGGCTGCCCAGGCCTCCCTGGAATCGGCCAAGCGAGCCCTGGCGAGCGCCGATTCGCAGGCCGTCCTCACGGCGGTGGGATTCCGCCAGGGCACGGCTCTGGAGCAGGACACCTTGCAGGCCCGGCTGCGCATGCGGCAGATCGAGCTCCAGGTGGAGCAGGCATCGGCGTCACGGGAGACCGCCCGGCAGGCCTTGTGCGTGGCCCTGGGGCTGGACATCCGCGAGGACATCTCGGCTTCCGACGCCCTGGTTCCGCTGCCGCCCCCCGGCACCCCCACGGCCGCGGTGGAACGCCCCGAGATCGAACAGGCCCGCGCCCAGGCCTCGTCCGCGGAAGAACAGGCCAAGGCGACGCGAGCTGCCTATTCTCCACAGATCGTGGCATCCGCGGAATACGACCTGATGGACCCCAACCCCAGGGTGGTTCCCAACCGCGACAGCTTCGACGGGTCCTGGCGCGTGGGAGTGGTGGCCAATTGGAACCTCTTCCGGGGCGGCATGGACGACCTCGCCGCCCGAAGCGCCGACCTGCAGGCGCGCCAGGCCAGGCTTCGCGAAGTGGCCGTGCGGGATGCCGACGAACAGGACCTGGCCCTCAGGGAGACCGACTACCGCCTGGCGGTGCGCCGCCGCGAGATCAGCCAGTCTTCGCTCCCCCTCGCCCGCCGGGACCTGGAACTCGCGCTCATCCGGGCCCAGGTGGGGACTTCGCTGCGCCTGGAGGCCATCGACAGGGAGTCGGCGCTTTCCCAGGCGGAATCGGACCTGGCCCAGGCCATCGCGCAGGAGAACGCGGCGGCCCTGGCGCTCTCCCTGGCGCGCGGACAGGATCCGTCGTGGAAGTGAACGCTCCGGCGGTCATCGAGACGCAGGGCCTCACCCGGAGGTTCGGTGATTTCGTGGCGGTGGACCGCCTGGACTTCTCCGTGGCCAAGGGCGAGATCTTCGGGTTCCTGGGTCCCAACGGATCGGGGAAGTCCACGACCATCCGGATGCTCACTGGCATCCTGCAGCCCAGTTCGGGATCGGCTCGGGTCGCGGGTTTCCGGGTGGGCCAGGAGAGCCGGAAGATCAAGTTCCGCATCGGGTACATGAGCCAGAAGTTCAGCCTCTACGAGGACCTCCAGGTGGCGGAGAACCTCTCGTTCTTCGCCGCCGTCTACCGCCTGCCCAAGGCTCTGGCCGCGGAGCGGATCCAGTGGGCGCTGGACTATTCGGAGCTCGCCGACAAGCGGAAGACCCTGACCAGGGACCTTCCCGGCGGGATCCGCCAGCGGCTCGCCCTGGCCTGCGCCCTCATGCACCGTCCCTCCATCCTCTTCCTGGACGAACCGACCTCTGGGGTGGATCCCATCGCCCGCAGGCGCTTCTGGGAGACCATCTACGACCTCTCCAAGGACGGCGTCACCATCCTGGTCACCACGCACTTCCTGGAGGAGGCGGAGTACTGCGACCGCGTGGGGATGATCCTGGACGGGAAGATGGTGGCGTTGGGCACGCCCCGGGCGCTCAAGCAGGAGATCTTCCCGGGCCACAAGGAAGAGCCCTCCATGGAAGACGTGTTCGTGGAACTCGTGGACCGCGGAAGGAAGGCCGCCGCATGAGCGGATTCCTGCGGCGCACCAGGGCCATGGCGGCCAAGGAATTCCGGCAGTCCTTCCGCGACAAGCTCACGCTCGCGGCCTACATCTTCCTGCCCGTCTTCCTGCTGCTCCTGTTCGGGTACGCGCTTTCCTTCGATGTGAAGCACGTGCCCATCGGGGTCTGGGACCAGGACAAGACCCGTCAAAGCCGGGACCTCGCGGCCTCGTTCAGTTCCGCCGAGGCGTTCGACCGGGTCGCCGACCTCAACTCCCTGGAGGAGGCCGACCACCTGGTGCTTTCGGACAAGGCATCGGCGGTCCTGTGCATCCCCGAGGGATACGCCCGCGACCTCGCGCAATCCCGCACCGCCCAGGTGGGCTTCCTGCTGGACGGCGCCGACGCGAACCAGGGCGCGCAGGCCCTGGGATTCGCCGAAGGGCTGATCCGGAAAGCCGACCTGGATGTCAAGATCCGCGCCCTCTCCGACAAGGGCCAGCAGTTCAAGACCCCGGTGGAAGCCCGGGAACAGATCCTGTACAATCCGGAACTGGAGACCCGGATCTTCATGATCCCGGGATTGATGGTGTACATCCTCACGGTCACGGCGGTGATCTCCACGGTGATCGCCATCGTCCGCGAACGCGAACGCGGCACCTTCGAGCAGCTCCAGGTCTCGCCGGTGCGGCCCATCGAGGTCATCCTGGGAAAGCTCGCCCCGTACCTGTCCCTTTCCGTGTTCGTGGCCATCCTGATCGTCGGCGGAGCGGTGGGCCTTTTCGGGATGCCGGTCCGGGGCAGCATTCCCGCGCTGGTGGGGGTCCTGCTGCTGTTTTTGGTGACGGCCTCCGCCCAAGGACTTTTCCTGTCCACCCTTTCCGACAAGCAGGAGACGGCCTTCTCCTTCGCCGGGCTCCTGACCATGCTCCCTTCGGTGATGCTGTCCGGGTTCATCTACCCCATCCACAACATGCCTGTCCCGTTGCAGGCGGTGACCTGGCTGTTTCCCGGCCGCTACCTGATTTCGGCCCTGCGCGCCCTCATGCTGCGGGACGGCACGACCATCCTCACCGTCTGGCGCGAGGTGGCCGCCCTGTGCGCCTACACCGCCGTGGTGATGCTCTTCGCCATGCGCCGCCTGGGAGGGATCCTGAAGTGAACCTCCAGGTGGCACGCGCCTTCGTGCGCAAGGAGCTCGCCCAGATCCTCCGGGATCCCCGGATGCGCGGCATCACCCTGTTCATGCCGGTGATCCAGTTGATGCTCCTGGTCTCCGCGGCTCGGCTGGACCTGGTCCAGGCTCCTGTGTCCCTCCTGGACCTGGACCACACCACCGAAAGCCGGTCGCTCCGGGACCGGGTGGCCGCCTCCCCCTTCTTCAAGGTGCGCTCCGACCTCTCCGACGCCACCGAGGTGGAACCGCTCCTGCGCGACGGTCGCGTGGTGGCGGTGATGGAGATTCCCCGCCACTTCGGGCGCGATCTGGAATCCGGTCGCACCGCCCAGGTGGGGCTCTTCGTGGACGGATCGGACGCCAACACCGCAGGTCTCGTGTCCAGCTACCTCTCGAGCATCGCCCAGGACGCGGGAATGAGCCAACTTCTGGTGCGCCAGCGGCTCGCGATGGGAGATCCCCGGTTCCCGGGGGTGGAACTGCGACCCCGCGTCTGGTTCAACCCCGAGTTGGAGTCCAAGTGGTTCATGGTTCCCGCGGTGCTGGCGATGACCATCTTCCTCACCACCATCATGGCCAGTTCCAACGCCATCGTGAAGGAGAAGGAGATCGGGACCCTCGAACAGTTGATCGTCACTCCGCTCCGTGGCTGGGAGCTGGCCCTGGGGAAGGTGGTGCCCTACTTCCTGACCTCCACCTGGGTGGTGACGATCGTCCTGGTGCTCGCCTGGCTCGTCTTCGGGGTGAAGCCGCTGGGAAGCCTGCTGCTCCTGTACCCCGCGATCTGGCTCTTCCTGCTCTCGTCGCTCGGGATCGGTCTGTTGATCTCCACCTTCGCCCAGACGCAGCAGCAGGCGATGGTGGTGGCCACCTTCTTCATGCTGCCCATGATGATCTACCTGTCGGGCTTCACCTTTCCCATCCGCAACATGCCCGTCTGGCTCCAGGATTTCACGTTGCTCATCCCGATGCGCTACTTCCTCATCATCATCCGGGGCATCTACCTGAAGGGCGCCGGTTTCCTGGACCTCTGGCGCGAATGGGCGGCCATCGCGGCCTACGGGGTCGCGGCCATGACGGTCGCGATCTGGAGACTCGACCGGCAGTTGCATTGAACGCTTCGGTTCCGGGCCGGGAACCGAAGTCGCGACGTATTCCGACCTCCGGGCGTCAGTGCAACAAGGCGTCGGACTGGAAGCCCTCGGGCACGACCGCGGCGAGGGTCCAGCCGTTCTCTTCCGACACCGGTCCCATGTGTTCGTTCAGCACCCGTTCCACCTGCGTGGAATCCACCGCGTCCACGGTGGCGAGGATCTCGTCCAGGGGGATGGGCCTGCCGTAGAGCAACTGGCATTTGCCCAGGTGCTGCATCCGCGCGCTGGGATTCTCCAAGGCGAGGACCGCCGCGCCGGAGGCGTGGGCCTTGGCGAATCGGAGCTCCTTGCGGGAGAGCCCTTCGCGCCGGATCTTGTCCACCTCGGCGGAAGCCACGCGCGCCGCGCGGGCCGCCTGGCGCGGTTCCGTGCCCAGCGAGATCCCGAAGGCACCGGCGCCCAGCAGGAAGTCCGCGAAGGAATAGACGCTGTAGGCCAGCCCGCGACGTTCGCGGATCTCCTGGTTCAGCCGGCTGGCCATGCCTCCGCCCAACACCAGGTTCACCAGTCCCAGCGCGTGGCGGTCGGGATGGTGGGCGGAAATGGAGCGCCGCGAGAGGATCATGTTGACCTGGGCGACATCCTTGCGGACGACCAATCGCGACGACTGCCTGGAACCCGGCTTCACGGCCTTCTGGTGTTCCGATTTCCCGTAGGCCTTCGCTTGCAGACCCTCCGCTGCGGCTGCCACCAGTTGGTCGTGGTCCACGTTCCCCGAAGCGGCCACCACGATGGGAACCTCGCCGGACAGGGAACGCGCCTTGTGCGCCAAGAGATCCCGCGCCGACAACGGCGCCACCGACTCGATGGTTCCGGCGATGGGTTCGCCCAGGGGGTTTCGGTGCCAAAGTGCCTGGGCGAAGAGGTCCCCCACCAGCTCTTCCGGATCGTCGTCGCAGCCGCGGATCTCCTCCAGCACGACTTGGCGTTCCATTTCCAGGTCCTTGCGGGAGAGCTTGGCTCCCACGACGAGGTCGCACAGCAGTTCGGCCGCCCGCTTCTGGTCGCGGTCCAGGACCTTGGCGTAGAAGCAGGTCTGCTCCCGGCTGGTGAAGGCGTTGAGATGGCCTCCCACCTCTTCCAATTCCCGGGAAACGCGCAAGGCGCTGCGCTTGGCCGTGCCCTTGAACACCATGTGCTCGTAGAGGTGTGCCAGCCCGGCCTTGCCGACCGGATCGTGGCGGGATCCGAGTCCGATCCAGACGCCGACGGACAGCGATCGCTGCCCCTCCATGCGCTCGGAAACGACGACGACCCCGTTGGGAAGCAACGTGGAACGCACGTTTTCGAGAGCTGTCTGGATCGGACGCGAGGTCCGGCGTACATCTACCATAGGTGCGTCAAGGTAGGAATCGGGGGACCTTGCGACACGATCGCGATCCGATCGCCGCCGAAAGCCCCCCCGGACGACCGCGCTACGCGGCCAAGGCGTTCCCCACCGCTTCGAACCCTTGGCGGCGTCGCACACGGTCCAACGCCCTGCCCAGTCGCCTTTGCCGCTCTCCTTCCGGGGTGGCGAACAGGTCTTCCTGCCCGGTGAGCGTGAAGGTCCGGGTCGCGGACAACCGGAGCGACCGCACCGACACGCGTCGTTCGTCCAGTTGCTCCAGGAGCTTCCAGGCCGCCTCGCGCAAGGACAGGAAATCCTCCACGGGAAGCGGAGGCCGCGCCGATGAGGACGTTTCCTGGCCATCCGACCATGCGATCCCCAGGCGGACCTCGTGGACGCCCAGCGACCGCTCGCGCAAGGCGAAGGCCAGCCGATCGGCGAGCTGGTGGACGGCGCCGCGCAGGACTTCCACGTCGTTCTCGTCGCAGGGCAGGACCAACTCCTCCGACCGTCCCCTGGATCTCTTGGCGGGATCCGGATCCAGCCCCATCGCCAAGGCGGCCAGACGGTCGCCATCCGCGGCCAGGTGCAGGCGAAGGAAGGTCCGGGGCTGGCGGCGCACGTCGCCAAGGGTCTTCAATCCGAACCGCTCGAGCGCTTCCCGCGACTTCGGAGAGAGCCAGTGGACGGACGCCAGGGGAACCTGCTCCAAGCGCTCCGCTTCGCACCCGGGATCGCAGAGGTCGATGCCCGCCCCCCCACCGCCCGAGCGCACCAGGATCTCGGCGACCCCGCGGACCGGCGCCCCCGCCAAGCGGATTTCGCGCACGCCCGAGGCCCGGGCGAGGTCGTCCCTCAAACGGGCGGCCCAGACCTCCCAATCTCCGCCGAACAGGTGCACCGTTCCGGACAGGTCCAGGGACATGCCTTCGGGTCCCAGTTCCCAGACCGGAGTCCGGGCCTCGCAAAGCGCCGACAGGATCCGCCGGAACGATCCCAGGGCGGACGCGTCCGGGCCCACGACCGGAACCTGCGGAAACCGGCGCCGCAGCTCGGCCAGGCGCATCCCGGGCGCGATCCCGAGATCCCGGGCCGCCGACGAGCAGTCCTCCAATCGGGCGTGCGCCCCGACCGCCTGGGAACTCAGGACCCAGGCGGTCCCCCGCAGTTCGGGCAAGCCCGCCTCCAGCAGTTGCCGCATCAATCCGGGCGCCCAGAGCGCCACATGCCGAATTCCCTCGTTCATGTCCGTATCTCCTCCACGTGGTCCGCCTCCAAGGCGAACGTGTCGTCGTCTTCCGTGACCTTTCCCCGCACCGCAAGCACTCCCCCGCCCGTGGCCACCGCATGGAAGCGCTTGTAGGCCGGGGGCCAGAAAATCGTGTCCGCAATCCCGCTCTGGTCGGACAGCGACAGGAACAGCATGGGCTCTCCCGTTTCGCGCACCCGGTGCACGCGGCTGGCCACCGGCACCCCGACGATCCGCACGGATTTCCCGGCGAATTCCCCAAGCCGTGCCGCCGCCACCGCTCCCAAGCTGCCCGCCAACCGTCCCAGCGGTTCCAACGGGTCCGCCGAGACCGAAAATCCGGCCAGGCGCAACTCGTCCAACGCCCGCCGGAACGGCGACTCCTCCGGGATCAGGTGCAGATGCCCCGGAGGCCCCGGCTCCTGGAACAGATCCGCGGAATTCGGCCGACCGGGAGCCGCGCCCAGTTCCGCGAGCCAGGCCAGGGTGCGGGTGCGGCACAGCCCGAAGGAATCGAAGGCCCCGACCTGCGCGAGGACTTCCAGCTCCGCCTTCCCCGCCACCGCCACGCGCCGCCGGAAATCCGGCAGGTCGCGAAACGGACCATGGCGCGAGCGCTCGGCTTCCAACGCCTCCACCGTGGAGGATCGCACCCCTTGCACATGCTGGAATCCGGCGCGGATCCAATCGCTTCCGCCGAAATGCCGCCAGCGCGACTGGTTCACGTCCCAGGGCAGGAGCCGGATGCCGGCGCGGCGCACCTCGCCCACGTAGGCGGCCGTGGGATAGTATCCGTGGTCGTTGGCGATCACCGCGGCCCAGAACCGCGCGGGATGGTGCTGCTTGAGCCAGGCGCAGCGGAAGGAGAGCTGGGCGTAGGAGAGGGAGTGGCTCTTGCAGAAGGAGAACCCCCGGAAACTGTCCACCCTCTTCCAGAGTTCTTCCGCCTGCGCCCGCGACAGGCCCTGGTGCGCCATGCACCCTTCCACGAACCTTCGCGCGGTGCGCCCGTACTCCGCGGGTTCGCCCTCGTGCTGGCTGTTCATCATCTTGCGCACGCGGTCCGCCTCGGAAAACGGCAGGCCCGCCACCTCCACGCAGATGCGCGTGACGTCCTCCTGGAACACGCAGACGTCGTGGGTCTCGTCCAGGATGCCGCGCAGGCTGTCGTGGAGCCAGTCCCAATCCATCCGCCCCTCCGCGGCCTGGCGATGGCGCTCGGCGAAGACGCGCGCGTAGGCCGTGCCCGCGGGACGCACCAGACTGGACGTGATGCCGATCTCCTCGAAGGTGCTCGCCCTGGTCTTGCGATTGAGCCTCATCTGGGCCGGCGATTCGATGTAGAAGACCCCGCGGGTGCCGCCCTCCTCCATCATCCGGCGCACCTGGGGGTCGTCCTGGACCTTCTCCAGATCCCACAGCTCCGGATCGGCCTCGCCCTGTTCGCGCAGCATCTCCAAGGCATCCCGCATCACGGACAGGCTCCCGTTGCCCAGGATGTCGAACTTCACCAGGCCCAGGAACTCGATGCCTCCGTGCATGTCGATCTGGCTGATGATCCGGTCCGTGCTCCCCCCGCTGCGCTGGCAGGAAACGTGGCGCCAGATGGGGTCGTTGGTGACCAGGACCCCGCCCGGATGCTGGCCCAGGAAATGCGGCCGCCCCCGCACGCGTGCGGCCAGGGCCGCCACCCGCTCCAGACCGGGATCCACCTCCGCGACGCGCTCCAGCCAATGGGTGCCGGGCCGCAGCGGCGCCTGGCGCAGGCGGTGGAAGACCTCCCCCACCTGGTCTTCGGAATACCCCAGCACCTTGGCGGTTTCGCGAAAGGCGGCGCGGCGGCGGAAGTGGTGGGTGGCCGCCAGGATGCACACGTGGTCCTCGCCGTAGGTGTCGAAGAACCACTGCAGGACCTGGGGACGTTCGTCCCATCCGAAATCGAGGTCGGCGTCCGGCGGGCTGGTGCGGTCCTCGTTGAGGAATCGCTCGAAGTAGAGCCCGTAGCGGATGGGATCCAGATCCGAGGCGTCCAGGTTGTAGAGGGTCAGGCAGTTGGCGGCGGATCCGCGCAGGATGGAGCACTCGCGCCCGCCGCGAAACCCTCCGGCGAAGCGCTGGGCCGCGGCCTCGCGGATCCGGCGGACCATCAGGAAATACCCCGCGTAGCCGGTGCGGCGGATCACCTCCAGCTCCTTGGATTGCAAGACCCGCGCCTTCGCCCACTCCGGCTTCCCCCCGTAGTTGCGTTCCAGCCCTTCGTGGGCCAGGCGGGAGAGCCACGAATCCTCGTCGTGGCCCGCGGGGACTTCCACGCCGGGGAGGATCCAGGGAGAAGCGGCCAGGTCGTCGCGACAGGAATCGGCGATGCGTTCGGCGACTTCGAGGGCGCGCGGATGCCGGGCGTAGAGCTCGCGCAGGCGCGCGGGAGGCAGAAGCCAGCAAGCGGGCGCGGCCACCTGGGCGGGCCCCAGCCGCGAGAGGTCGGTGTTGGAGTCGATGGCGCGCAGGAGGCGGTGCAGTTCGTGGTCGGATGGATCCAGGAACCAGCAGTCGTGGGCGACCGCGGCCTCCAGGCCCTCCCTTTGGCACACCTGCTCCACCGCCTTGGAACGGGCGGCGGCGGCGGCATCCATCAGGCACAGTTGGCCGAACAGGCTGGACCGCAACGGGGTGCGCGAAAGTCGTTGCAGGAGCTCCGGGTGCGGGCACAGGGCGAACAGGTCCGGGAACGGACGCGCGAACAGGTCTTCCAGGTCCGGACCGCGCCGACCCAGGTTGTGGAAGGAGGCCAATTCGCAGAGGTCTCCGTAACCGGCGGCGTTGCGGGCCAATAGGACCAGGCGGAGGTTGGGATCCCGGGCATCGGCCAATTCCAGCCCCAGGATGGGTCGGATCCCCTGGGCGCGGCACTCCTGCAGGAACAGGATGCTCCCGGCCATGCTGTTCACGTCCGTCAGGGCCAAGGCGGAGTAGCCCAGGGCGCGGGCGCGGGACACCAACTCGCGGACGGAGGGAACGCCCCGCAGGAGACTGTGCGTGCTGTGGACTTGAAGAGGAGCCAAGGACATGGATGCAATCTACTCGATAGTGCTCAAAAGAGCAACTGAACTTTTGGACAGAAACTCCAAGTCCTTGTCAGGAAGGAAATTAAGGCAGATTCCTCTCGGGAGCGCCCTTGCCCACCACTCCGATCCGAGAGTGATTCGCAGTCCTTTGTACATTGGACAGGAAAGGTCGCCCAGCTTCGCCACCCATTGCGAATGCGCAAGTCGGCGGAGTAGGAGTAGAATGGCGACGATGGTGGATCAAGGAATCGCTTTGGCGGTCCCGTCCGACGAGAGGGCGGCCCCGACCAAGTTGCCGCGCTTTTGCGAGGACGACGGCTTCGGCCGGGAGTTGCGCCATCGCGCGGAGGATTACTTCCGGGAAAGCGGGAAACGCGAGCGGGACGTGCCCGCCATGCTTTCCAAGAGCGCCCTGGTCCTGGCCTTCACCGCCTCCACCTACGTCCTCCTGGTGTTCTTCGCCCACACGTGGTGGCAGGCCATCCCCCTCGCGATCCTCATGGGCTTGTCCGCCGCGGCCATCGGGTTCAACATCCAGCACGACGGCGGCCACCGCGCCTATTCCGATCACCGCTGGTTGAACGTGGCCAGCGCCGCGACCCTGGATCTCATCGGGGCCAGCTCCTACATGTGGCGCTGGAAGCACGGCCTGTTCCACCACCAGTACGTCAACCTCGCGGGCCACGATGCCGACATCGACCTGGGGATCTTCGGGCGGCTCTCCCCCGAGCACCGCCGGCGCTGGTACCATCGCTGGCAGCACCTCTACCTCTGGCCCCTGTACGGGTTCCTCGCGCTCAAGTGGTGGATCTACGACGACGTCCGCGACGTCCTGACGGGTCGGCTCGGATCCCACAAGGTGCCGCGTCCCGCCCGCTGGGAGCTCGCGGGATTCCTCGCGGGCAAGGCCGTCTTCCTGACCCTGGCCCTGGTGGTGCCCCTCTACCTGCATCCGGTCTGGCCGGTCCTGTTCCTCTTCTGCCTCGCGAGCCTGGTCCTGGGCACCACATTGAGCGTGGTGTTCCAGCTCGCCCACGTCGTGGAGGAGGCCGACTTCCCCTCGATGCCCGCGCAGGGCCCGCTGGATGCGGGGTGGGCCGCCCACCAGGTGCGCACGACGGTGGACTTCTGCCGCGGGAATCCGGTGGTC
>DATNIW010000075.1:0-3067 GCA_035604215.1 Fibrobacteria bacterium | reverse complement strand
CGACACCAGTTGGTCCAGCGCCTCCTCGCGCTTCTCCGGCGTCGCGGCCTGCTGGAAGTTCACAAGGGCGCGGAAGTAGCGGGCCTGGTCGCGGGGCAAGGCAAGAAGGCCGATCAGACGCTCGAGGAAGGTGTCCGAAAGTTCCTTCCCGCCCAAAAGGTCCGAGAAGTAATTGCGCGAATTGGGCAGACCCAGTTCGCGGGAGACCTGAGCTTTGGTGAACTTTCCGCGCTTCTCCTTCTCCTGGGCGAACCAATCGGAAAGGAAAGCGCGGAAATCCGAATAGTCGTAGATGGATTTGGCTTCCACATCCTCAATCTACGGTATCACAGAGTCCAGGGGGAGCATTCTGGAGTGTATTTGCCGTAGATCGTTTGGAAAGAAGGTGCCCCTATCCAACGGGCCCCCGGGTCAGTCAGGTTTTTGAGACGCGACCTGTCGACTGCCGGTCTGCCGCATCTCCCAGGCGTGGAGTTCGTCGCTCATGCGGCAGGCAATGCGCAGGCGTTCCAGAGGCCCCTTCCGGCGCATGATCTCGATCTGGACCTTCCACGCTTCCGGGCTGGTGTCGCTGGGCCTCATCGAACGCAATCTATGCTCTGCGGGGGCGCTGATGTAGGGCCCACCCCGGACCCGTGGACCGCCCGGACAAAAAGCGGTATGCTCGCGGGCGTGAAGCTCTTCGGGTCGGTGGACACGTTCTTCGAAAGCTCGGGCACCTTGCGCCTGGGCCGACTGGTGGCCAATGCCACCTTCCTGGAGGCGCTGCTCCGGTACGGGACCTTCGACCAGTACGAGTTCTTCTGCCCTTCGGAGGTGGAGCGGGCTCGGCTCGCCGAATTCGTGCGCGCCCTTCCCGACGGCCAGGCGCTGTTGGCTCGCTGTCTTCCACGTCATCAGTTGGAACTGCCCGAGCGGATGCGCGTGGCGCCCTGGGAGGTGATGCATTTCGGGGGATGGAGCCGCTACCTGCCCGCCTTGTCCTGGTTGCGAGCCCGCCTCTCGCCGCGCAACTTCCCGCTGACCGGAACCATCCACAGCCTGGACGCACCTGGCATGGCCGGAAGCGTCGAACGGCTCCTGGGCTCGGCCGTGGGTGGTTCGGATGCCGTGTTCTGTACCAGTCGCGACGGGCGCGAGGCCTTCCGGAAACAGCTGGATCTCGTGGCGGGTCGCAAAGGCCTGGCTTGGAACGGCCGTCTGGAACTGGTACCACTCGGGGTGGAGGACCGGTGCTTCCATCCGACCGAACGGAGCCAGGCCCGGGCCCGCTTGGGCATTCCCACAGCCGCCCGGGTGGCCTTGTGGATCGGTCGACTTTCCGCCACCAGCAAGGCCGATCTCCATCCGCTCCTGTACCAATGGCGGACGTTGTCCGCGCAGGATGGCAATCGACTTCTGGTCCTGGCCGGTGGGGCCGCCGAGGGCGACGTCCGTTCCCTCCTGCAGACGGCGACGGACCTCGGAATTTCGCGTTCCGTACGGATCCTGCCCGACATCGACGACGGGACCAAATTGGACCTTCTGGGCGCGTCGGACGTCTTCGTGTCTCCCGTGGACAACCACCAGGAGACCTTCGGGATCAGCGTGGTGGAGGCCATGGCGGCAGGCCTCCCCGTCGTCGCCTCGGATTGGGACGGCTACAAGGACCTGGTCGAGCACGGAGTCACCGGTCTGCGCGTCCCGACGCGATGGGTCCCGCCATCTCCGGACGCCCTCCTCCTGCGCGAGATCCTGGAACCGAGGGTGGCGCAACTCGTGTCCGCACAGGGTGTGGCGGTGGATCCTGGGGCGTTGCGCGAGGCCTTGGCCGATCTTCTCTCCGAGCCGGATCGCGCCGGGGAAATGGGTCGGGCCGGTCGGGAGCGAGCCCGTCGCCTTTTTTCCTGGCCGGTGGTGATCGCTCGATGCAACGAAGTGTGGACCACCCTTGCCCGGATGGCCCAGGATGCACCGGTTCCGAATTCGGGACGAATCGATCCTGCAATTCTGGATCCCACCGACGTCTTCGTCCACTACGGCACAAGTCCTCCAGAATCCGGGCGCGGGACTCTCCGATTGGCCCCGTTGGGGCGCGAAATCCTGGAAGGCAAAGCGCCCATGCCAGCCACCTTCACGGATTTGTTGGCGCAATCGGATGGGAAGCTCCTCACCGCATTGGTGCTGGGGTTGCGAACGGCCAGCCGTCTTGCCTCTGCGCACCAAATGGAATGCGCCGTCCGGACCGGCAGGGACCCGTCCGAAGCCGCATGGCTGCTCTCGTGGCTGGTCAAATACGGGGTGATTGAAGTCGATCCGGAAAAAACTTAAGCAAATCTTAAGTTTGTCCGCGCTTTTTTGGAACGTAAGTTATGAACACAGAATGGCCTCCGCCAGTTCCCAGCGAGCGGGTGGGCTGGTTTCCTCGGAAACCAGCCCACTTTTATTTGTGCCCTGCCCCGAAGCCCCCTCCGTTTCCGTAATTAAAGAATCAAGTTTCCTGAATCGACGGCCTGTCCACAGTTGATGAGGAAAAGAGAAAGCCCCGGACCAGGGGTCCAGGGCTTTCATGCGGTCGAAGAGACTTGAACTCTTATGAGGAAACCTCGCTACCACCTCAAAGTAGTGCGTCTACCAATTCCGCCACGACCGCGTTTCTCTACTTGCTCGGTGCCTGGGGCACACCGGGCACACCGGGGACTCCCGGTACGCCGGGGACCGCTCCGGGCATGGTTGCCGGATTCTCCTGGGCACCGAAATCCTTGAGGACCTTGGCGGCGCCTTCGCTCTGGATGGCCTGCTTGATCGCGGACCCGCCCTCGTTCTGTCCCACATGGAGTCGGGAGACCATGAGGTTGATGAGGAGGACGATCACGATGATGCCCACGGCCCAGTACTTGGTCAGGGTGGAAACGAACGTCGCCGCCCCCGCGCTGGTGAACGCCTGGTTGGAGCTCACCCCGCCGAAGGCGCCGCTGAGTCCGCCTGCCTTGTCGTTCTGGATGAGCACCAGCCCGATGAGGACGAAGCACCCGACCACGTGCAACAGGATCAAAGCCCAGAATAGGAAATTCATGAGGAGCGAAAA
>DATNIW010000074.1:0-5226 GCA_035604215.1 Fibrobacteria bacterium | reverse complement strand
TAGTAGACCACGGCCGGGGCCGACAGTAGACGATTGCGCTGACTGGCTCGACCGGTCTGCGCCAACACCTCGTCGATCAGAGGGCGAGGGCACAATGATGCGAGCACCCTCGCGCCGATCAAATGAGCGATGTCGATCCGGTCTGGAAGCGATTTCCGGGTCCGTGCCATGTGCTGCCCTCCCGGCAACACGGGATACTCGAACCGCCTCTATCCGAACGGCATCGGGACTAGTCCTGGGCACACCTCAACGAAAAGCCGAATGTCTTGTCGTTGTCGTTGCGGTACACGATGGCGTTGCCGTAGTACATGTCCCGGTTCCAGGCGCCCGATGCGCCGCCCTCCGTGGCACCCCACCAGCCGCCGAGGTAGCCGACGTCGTCGGAGCCTCCACCGATGACGCCGCCGCCGGGCAGAGCCCGAAAGCCATAAGCATCCGTGCCGTTGCCAGAGTCGTACCAACCGCTTGCGGACTTGAGCCTGGTGCTGGCTGTGGATGAACTCAAGATGGTGTCCGTCAGTTTGGTCCACTCCGCGTCGGAGGGAATATGCCACCCACTGGGGCAAACCCCCTGGTGAGGCAAGGTGCCGCTCCACAACGTGGTGTCGTAGGTGGCCGAGATGTCCATCACAGCCGCCCACTGGTACAACCGCCCGTATTTGGCACACGAGTCCGTGCTGCTCGCGTAACACCACGAACTGTCCACCTTGTAGTTCAAATTCTCCGCCATCCACGTCTGCGTCCCGATCGTCACCGTCTTGTAGACCTGACCGTCACGGCTGTCCGTCAACGTGCCGTAGGTGATCCCGCTGGTCCACGGAATGTCCGCGCTCGTCGTGGACGTGTCGATCTCCTGCGTCGCTCCCGACGTGAACGATGTCGTCGGCACCCGCGCACGCACGCGACCGTTCCAAGCAAACAGCAGCGTATCCACCGCCGCATCCGCCGAACGGGCCGCCACGGCATTGTTCGCCGTTCGTAGGGTACGGGCATGCCCGTACCCTACGACGGCGGTGCCAGTGCGGCCCGCGCCGTCCACACCATCGAATTGCAGACGGATGCGGTTTCCATCCAGGACCAGATGCCTTGTTGCCGATGTCGCGGTCGCCGCTGGACGAACGGATATCCCCGTCGTGCCGGTGGAAAGATTCCATGTTCCGTCCGAGGCGGTGCCGGTGGATAGGTCCGCCACGGCAAGCGTTACACCGGCACCGAAAAGCGGATTGCCAGATAGATCAATGACCGTGCCCGAGAAGGAATCCGCACGAACAACTGCCGGAAGAGAAAGGGTTGCGGCCAGCCCAAGGCTTGCGAAAATCGCGAGGGGTCGTTTCATGGCGGGACTCTTCTTGGATGGGGTTTTGGAAACGCGATGCACTGGAGAAAACGGTAGATCATCTCGGAAATTTCGGTGACCTGACTGCTCGAACCATTCCGAGATGCTCCCGTTTCAATCCCCCGCCGACCGATCAACGCCGCGGGGACTCAAACGCAAGGCCAGCAGCCACTGCCTCAGCAAGCGCGGAACACCACTGGCGTCGAACGCGACCTATCCGTCGTCGTCGTCATCTGAACAGATTGTTCTTAGTTCCGGATGCAACGCAACGAGAAGCTCCAGGACTTGTAGGTCGGGTTGCGGGACACTGCGGTCGACGACTGGCTGAACGAGCGTTCCCAGAGATCGAAGTTTCCTGTCTCCGTGACCGAGAGGAACGCCGCGAATGAACCGGCGCTCATGAAGCCCACCGTGTCGACGATATCCGTCACATTCGCGCTGCCCGCGGGCAGTACCCGGAACCCGTAATCGTCCGTCCCGTTGCATGTCCAACCCATCGGGGAGCAGATGGAATTGTCCCAGCCGGTGGTCGAGCTGAGCCGGACGCGTGCGTCGCTCGAGCCCGCGAAGGCGACGAGCGTTCCCCATTCCGTGTCGCTCGGGACGTGCCACCCGGAAGGGCAGATGCCGGTGCGCGGCGATGCGATCATCACCGAGTCCTCGCCGAAGCCGCTCCCCGTGTCGACCGCCGCCATCCAGGTGTACAGCCGTCCGTACTTCGTGCAGGAATCGGTCCGGAACTTGTAGCAGGTCCCGAAGGTGTCGCTGCTTCCCGTGGTATTCCTGTAATTCAGGTTCTGCGCCATCCAGGTCTGGGTTCCGATGGTCACCGTCTTGTAGGTCTTCCCGTCGCGGGCGTCGGCCAGGGTCCCGTAGGTGACGTTCGTGGATCCACCTCCGCCTGATCCGTTCGATCCGGTGGAGCTGTCGCAGGCGGCGAGGAAGCCGGTGGCTGCCATGGCCAGGAAAGTCAGTCGCAGGCTGTTTCGTTTCATTGTCAGGGACTCCATTCAGGGGTGGGAATGTTCGGATGGATGTCAGAAACCGGCGACTTCCAGGGTCTGCCGGTCGGATCCCGCCGCCACGCGGCAAAACCGCAGCCCGTTCCCTCGCGGGATCTTGACTTCGTGGGTGCCGGCAGCCAAGAAGCCCAGATCCTGACGGACCAGGACGCGTCCCGAAAGGTCGAGGATCTCGAGGTGGGCGCGACCGCCGGATGGGAGCGAGAACGACAGGACGTTTCCCGTCAGGTGCATCGGGGACCGGGCCGAGGAGACCCGGGCCGACAATCCGGCGCTGACCGGAAGACCCGCGTCCGCCCAGCGCTGGATGCCGTCGCTTTCCACCAGCCAAAGACCCCCGGAGGAGTCCGCAAGCATCGGACGGCGATTGTCGGCAGCCACGGCCAAGCGCAGGGGGCTCGTCTGGCTGGCCAGGCAGCTTCCGACCAGCCCCTGGAGGTTCCATCGGCACAAGGTCGCGGGAACCGGAGGAGAGCCCCCCACGACGTTCGAGAAGGTCCAGGCGGACGAGTCGTTGGCAGCCAGCACCGCTCCAATCTGGCCGGAGGAGCGATAGAAGGAATCCTGCAGAGAGGCGTTTCCCTCCTTGAACCGGATCAGGTAGCTGGAACCTCCGGTCCTGAAGGAGGCCCAGACGGAAGTGTCCGTCGCGTCCAGGCCATCCACCCATCCCGTCCGCACGCTGGTGGTCGTGGTAGAGCCGTTCGGGGTCCAGGCCAGCCAGGTGGAAGATCCCTTCCAGAGGGATCCGGACGGTGCCACGACCATCTGCGAGGCGGTTCCCGAATCCGACGAGAAGGGGATCTGGACCTCCATGCCTTCGGACAGCGAATCGAGCATGGAGAGGTGGCGTTCGTAGTAGACGGCCCCTGGGATGGTGCGCAAGTAGGCGGCCACAGGTCGGGCGGCGACGTTCTCCAGGGAGGTGCCGGCCAGGGTGACCTGACCCCCGGGAAAGGACCGCAGGCCGTTGGTGGAGGAGAGCCAAAAGGTGTCGTGGACGGATGCGAGGCCCGTGAAGGCGCACCCGGAGGCGTCCAGCAAGTCGGAAAAAGCCGGCGATGCGTCGCTTCGCAGATAGAGCGCGGAATCGGTCGCGATCCAGAGCCGACCTCCCCCCTCGGCGAATTGACCCACGATCTTGGTGCCGCGCAAGGTCGATTGGAACAAGTGCGGCACACGGCGGGGAAGGTACAGGCCGGTGTGGTAGGCTGCCGGATATTGGCTGCCCATCCACAGACTGTCGTGCCGCAAGGCGAAGGCGGTGATCTCGCCAAGCGTGAGACCTGTCGTGGGGATGGAATCCACCACTTGCTGGCCGCGCAGGACGGATCCGGAGACTACGGTGAGAAAGGAATCCCTGATCACTTGGGTGCCGCGGGCGAAGACCGCCGCGGTTCCATCCATCTGGACGGAAGCGACGTCGCAGGTGGTGCTGTTGGTCTGCCAGCCCGGGCAGGGGATTTTCGTGTCCACGATGCGCTGAGTGGTCTTTCCGGGAGACAGCAACAGGAGCGTGTCGGCCATCCATCCACCGAACTGGTTTGGAAGCGCCGTGCTGGCCCAGATGCTGTCGCCGTGCATCCAGAGGCCGCGCACGGGACCGGCCACGGAGATGCCGGAACTGTCGGCGTAGGGCTGGTAGCTCCCGTTGTACACCTTCCCCAGAGCCTGAGAATAGGCGCGCAAGCCCACCCAGAGGTTGTGGGAAGGATCCTGGGCGATCGAAACGATGGGACCCGGGCGTCCAGAGACCTGGATGAGACTCCAGGCACCGGCGTAGACCAGGACCTGGGTGGAATCGGTGAGGACATAGGCGATCCCGCCCGTCACCGAGAGACCGAAGGCGGCCTTTCCAAGCCATGGAGACGTCGTGGAGTCCCAACTGGTCATGGCGCCGGTGCGGTCGATGCGGGCCACTCCGTGTTCCGTGGTGGCCCAGAGGCTGCCGTCGCCGGTGTCCACCTGCATCAGGCCGGGCAGGATCCTCTCCCCGGGGAGCGCGGAATTGGAGGGGTGGAACCAGGTCGTGTCCGTGGAGGTGGTGCGGTAGATGCCGTGGTAGGTTCCGATCCAGGTGGTGTCTTTCCAGAGCTGGATGTTGGTCACCTCGTTGGACAGGGGAATGAAGCTCCATCCAGGTGTGCGCACACCTGCCATGGTTTCGGCGGTCGCGACCAGGAGGGCCAGGGCCAGGGTTCGGAGAGGATGCATCAGGGGCTCCTTTTCGGAAGAGGGGATCCGAACCTCCGAGATATCTCCGCCGATTCGACTACGGAGGGATTGTCGACGAAAAGAAACAAACGAGCAACAGATCCGCAAATCTGTTCAGTCGTTCCTCATCTCCCCATCTCCGCCAGCCACTCGCGCCTTGCGGAAATCGCGGTGTCCGCGAAGTCCGTGAAGACGGCGTCCACGCCGATCCGGAAGAAGGACTTCAGTTCGGCCTTGGGGTCGCCGTGGAAGTCGGCGGGAATCCGGCGCTTCTCGTTGCGGAAGGTGTAGGGGTGCACCACCAGGCCCGCCTTGTGGGCGTCGGCCACCAAGGTGGTGGGCGCCATCTGGAAGCCGTCGGCGTCGCTGATCTTCCCGTCGTGGTTCTGGTCGATGGGATTCCCCGCGCTGTCGAGCTTGGCCTTCAGGGGGATCAGGAACAGTTTCCAGGGACCGATGCCGTTCGCGTAGGTGGCGATTTCCGCCAGGCCCGCGGGGGTGATCATGTCCGCATAGGTGTGAATGGTGTCTCCGGAGCGGGTCCAGTCGTAGGGCCGGTCGTCGGGAACCTTGTAGATCAGCCTTCCCGTGCGCAGGTCGATGTCGTTGGCTCCGATGAGCTGGATCACCTGGGTCTTCAGGCCGTGGGCGCGC
>DATNIW010000073.1:0-72587 GCA_035604215.1 Fibrobacteria bacterium | reverse complement strand
TCCCGACCGCTCGCCCGCGGAGACGGGAGCGCGGGACAGTTCCCGTCCGTCGATTCCCACCAGCCGGACCACGCCACCGGCCTGGAGGGCCTGGGAACGGGTCCACACGAGGTTCGATCCGGAACGCACGAGGGACCAGGTCGGCGCAGATGCGAAAACGGTGCGGGGAGCGATGGCGGTGGGCACGACCACCAAGGACACGTTGTCGACGTAGACGGGCAGGGTGAGAGCGCCCACGTTGAACTGCAGGATGCCGGCGGTCGTGCTGGAATCGGGAGTGATGTCGAGCGTGTAGGTCGCCTTGGTGGCGGTGAGAGAAACGCTTCCGCCGCCCTGGTAATGCCATGTGCCCTGGGTGGACAGGCCGATGGAGAGCGCCCTTGCGCCGGACGACCACGCATCGAAGGTGAGGAGGTATGTCACGCCGGAGTCCAGGGTGATGCTTCCCTGGGTCAACTGGATGTCGTAGTTCAAGGTGTCCGCGGTCGAGACCGTCACATTGGCCTGGTTGTTGGCATAGGAAACCTTGGCCGCATTGTTCGTGGCCGCGTAGAAGCTCCAGTCGGCGCTGTCTCCGGTGGCCGCGGTGAAGGTACCACCCTTGATCAGGTTGGTGCCGGCGTTCGGGGTGAAGGTCGCCAGGACCACCCGATCCTTCACGACGCTCGGGATGATCAGCTTGGACCCGGTGGCCGTGGTGTCCCCGGACCATCCGACGAACGAATATCCGGCCGCTGGAACCGCGGTGAGAGTGTCCGCCTTGCCGGAATCCACGCGACCGGCGATGCTCGCAGTGACGGAGCCGCCGTTGGTTGCCGCAGCGGACACCGCGAAGGTGCTGCTTCCGTTTCCGGTCAGGAGGATGGAACCGGAGTCGGCGCGGTATTCCTGCATCATGGAGTGGCCGAACGTGACAAACCCCTTCATCCATGGATCCCCGGCGTCCTGCTGGTATTGCCAACCCATGCCGCCCGCATAGCCTGCCTTGTCGAGATAGGTCATCAAGGTGTCGACATTGGCGGCATCCTGCATCGGGCTGCTGGATGCCGTCGAGGTGCTCCAGCTCGAGGAGGCGTACTCGCCGATCACCAGAGGCTTGTCAAGGCTCCAGGCGGCGTAGCCCTTCGTGAAGGGAGAATTGCCGGGTCCGTTCCAACCGTAGTAGTGCGCCATGTAGAAGTCCAGCGTGCCTGTGGCGGCACCACCGGCGGCCTTCAGGGCGGCGTCCGTGTACCAACTCTCCGTTGAGAGGCTGGCCGCGCCGTTGGAAACCAGGACCTGCGGCACGGCCGCGTGGATGGCCGCCGCGATCTTGTTCACGGCGGTCTGGACCTCCGTCTGCGTGATCGTGTTGGCCGGGCTCGACCAGCCGTCCACCATGCCTTCCGGTTCGTTGAAGATCTCCCAGCAGAGCAGGTTCGGATCGTTCCCGATGGCGGTCACCACCGGAGTCAGGTAGTTCGCGATGTAGGCGTTCAGACCGGCCGTGGTCGTGAGCATCGTCTTGTTGTTGGCGAGGATCGTGGCATTGATGCCGGCGTTCACCCAGTTGTGCGTCAGCAAGGTGAGGCACAGGACCAGATCGTTCCGTTTGGCCAGACGAAGCATCGCCTGGATGTTCGTGACCGTCTTGGAAGCGGGCCCCGAGACGAGTCCGTTCGAACCGTAGATCGGATCGTTGGTGCCATCGGTGGACAGCCAGATCCTCATTGCATTCGCCCCGGAGTCGTGGATGTTCACCATGGCGGCGTTGACCTTGGCGGTGTCCAGTGGCGTGCCGCCCACGTCGTCGGCATAGTTGATCCAGGCCAGGTTCATGCCCGAGACGAAGATTTTCTTGCCACTTGGCAAAGTGACTCTCGAGGCTGCGGGCATCGCCTGGGACATCCCTGCCAACATTCCCAGGGCCAACAAGATCTTCTTCATGGGGACTCTCCGAAATTGTGCATTCGATCCAGAGCCGTGCGGCCCCCTCTTGGAGGTGTTACGGTAGCTTCGGATCTCCAGATGCGCCTTGCGTTCCCCCAAGACGCGGGAAAACCGCCCGCTGGCCGGGGCCCCAACGGCGAGGAGGAGTCAACATGGAATATTCATGGAATATTCTTGACTTTGCTTGGGTCAAGCATTAGGTTCCCTCCATGAGCGAGGATGTCTACAACATCGCCGACTTCAAGAACCAGTTGGGGGAAGCCACCGCCCACCTGGAGGCCGGAGAACCGCTTCTGCTGGCCAAGCGGAACGTGCCCTTCGCCCGGGTGACCCCTCTCGCGAAGCGGAAAAACACGACAAAAATCGGCTTCGCCTCCCGGACCACCCGGATCCTGGGTGATGTGGTTTCTCCCGCCGCTCCCGAGTCCGACTACGACTGCCTGGAAGGGAACCCCGTGGCGTGAAACTCTTGCTGGACACCTGCGCGATCCTCCATCTGGCCGCCGAACCCCACCGCCTGGGCCCCGCCGCCCGCGAAGCCCTCCAGGATCCCTCCTCCGAGGTGAACGTCTCCGTCGTCTCCATCGCCGAACTGGCCTGCCTTTCCAACCTCCAGCGGATCGTGCTGGAGCCGCACTGGAAGACATGGTTTCGCCGCGCCGTGGACCAGAACGGCTGGAATCTGGTCGAGATCGACGCCCGCGTCGCCGAAGAAGCCTGGAGCCTGCCGGAAACGTTCCACCGCGACCCGTCCGACCGCCTGCTGGTGGCCACGGCCCGTATCCACCAGCTCGCTTTGGTGACCACGGACCAGCGGATCCTGGACTACCCCCACGTCGAATCGATGGGGTAGGGCTTGTTTTTCACACGATTTTCGTGTATAATAAAGCCATGCCCTCCAATGTCACACTGACCGCCGAGGAACCCCTGCTCCTGGAAGCCCGTCGCAAGGCCTCTTCGCAGGACACCTCCCTCAACGAACTGTTCCGGGGATGGCTCCTGGAGTATGTCTCCGACCCTCAATCCGGAACGTCCTACCAGCACCTGATGGACCAACTTGGGTACGCTGCCGCTGGCAGGCGATTCACCCGCGACGACCTCAATGCCCGGTCCTGAGCGAGCCACGCCCCGCGGTCGCGGGCGGCCGGCGCGAATTCGTGAATCCGGCGAGCCCGAAGGCTCGTTCTTCCTGGACACCAACATCCTGGTCTACACCTTCGACGATTCCGCACCTGCCAAGAGGGAACGTGCCAAAAGCCTGGTTCAATCAGCTCTGACTACCAGATTGGGCCGAATTTCCTCCCAGGTGGTGCAGGAATTCTTGAACGTCGCGCTACGAAGATTCGCCGTTCCTTTGCGTCCCGCGGATGCCGAGGACTATCTCCGGCTGGTCCTCGCGCCACTTTGCCGCCACAGCCCGGATTCCGACTTCTACCACCGCGCCCTATTGTTGTCCGCGACAGCCTCCCTATCCTGGTACGACAGCTTGATTGTTCAGGCGGGCCTGGATCTGAAATGCCACGTCCTCTATTCGGAGGATCTGCAGCACGGGCAAGTGTTTGGAGAAATGCGGGTGGAGAACCCGTTTTTGAGCTGATCCTCCGCACCGACCAAGGCATTCTCGCCCTCCTTCTACCTTTCCCGCCCTTCCCTCGGGGCTTTGCCGCCGTGGCACGGAGAAAGGGCGTTCGGTCAACGATGAATTCAGCTCGCACGGGCAAGGCCATCGCGCCCTTCACCCGCTACCAGAAATTCGTGGTGGGCATGCTCGCCTTCCTGCAATTCAGCGTGATCCTGGACTTCATGCTGCTGTCGCCGCTGGGAGCCTTCCTCATGCCGCGGTTGGAAATCAGCGCCCGGCAATTCGGTCTCGTGGTCTCGGCCTACGCCTTCAGCGCGAGCGTGTCGGGGATCCTGGCCGCGGGCTTCGCCGATCGCTTCGACCGAAAGCGGCTGCTGCTCTTCTTCTACGCCGGATTCGTCCTCGGCACCGTTCTCTGCGGCGTGGCCACCACCTACGGATTCCTTCTGGGAGCCCGCATCGTCACGGGTCTCTTCGGAGGGGTGATCGGGTCCATCAGCATGGCCATCGTCGCGGACCTCTTCCCCCTGAAGTCGCGCGGCCGGGTGATGGGGTTCGTGCAGAGCGCCTTCTCCGCGAGCCAGGTCATGGGCATCCCCGTGGGACTGTTCCTGGCCAACCATTTCGGATGGCACGCGCCGTTCCTGATGGTCGCCGGGGTGGCCACGACCGTGGGGATCGTGATCGCGTTGCGCCTGAAGCCGGTGACGGGCCATCTGGGGGCCGCGCACGGACGCCATCCCCTGCGACACCTCCTGCGCACCGCCACCAACCGGCGGTACCTGATCGGATTCAGCGCCACCATGCTGGTGGCCACGGGAGGATTCATGCTCCAGCCCTTCGCCAGCACCTTCTCCGTCAACAACCTGGGCGTTCCCCTGGCCGTCCTTCCCATGGTCTACATGATCACCGGCGCCACGGCGATGGTGGCGGGGCCGCTCATCGGCCGATTCTCCGATTCCTTCGGGAAGTATCGCACCTTGATCCTGGCGACTCTGGCCGGATGCGTCATGGTGGCCTGGTACACGGGCCTGGGCACGAGCCCTCTCTGGCTGGTGATCGTCGCCAACTGCCTCATGTTCGTGACCATCTCCGGCCGCCAGGTCTGCACGATGGCGCTGATCTCTGCCGTGCCCGCGCTTCCCGACCGGGGAGCCTACATGTCCATCAGTTCTTCCATGCAGCAGTTGGCAGGGGGAGTCTCCTCGTTCGCCGCGGGGTTGATCGTGGTGCAGACCCCGTCCGGAAGGCTCGACCATTACCACGCACTGGGCTGGGTGGTGGTGTCCGCCATGCTGCTGACTCTCGCCATGATGTCCAACGTGAACCGGCTGGTCCACCACCCAGAACCTGACCCCGCGGCGCTCGCGGAGACCTGAACGCATCCGTACCCCGGGTGGGCCGGAGAACGGGAACCGGGGGATTACTTCCTTTGGTGCCCGGCGTCGTTCGACGCCAAGGAGGGATGATGGGCGGTATCCGCAAGATCGACGAGTTCCTGCTCCTCCTCCACCGGGGCGAGGTTCCTCCCCGTTTGACGCAGGTTGCCCGGGAACTCGCGGCGAGCACCGAGGGCCGTGCGCGGATGGCGGAACTCGTCTCGATGGAAGCGGAGGTCGTCCGCACCTTCCCGGCGGAGGAAGTGACCGCGGAACTCCGACGCCGCCTGGGGGAAACCCCGGTCGCCGGGGAAATCCCCGAGAACCGCCGCACGAACTGGTGGGTCGTCGGCGTCGTCCTTGCGGTCCTCATCGGCGGCCTCGCGGTTGGCATCAGCTTCCTGCTCCCCAGCCTTCCCAAGGACACCAACATCATCTCCACCTTCGGTCTGGCACCACCCATCGCCAAGCCCTCCACTCCCGCGAAGGACGTCGTCCCCGGGCATTGAAGCCCTTCCGGGCCTCAGACCCGGTGCTTGAGGACCGTGTCCCTGGCGGTGGCCGCGTGGCGGGGAAAATCCAGCGAAGAATGCAGGCCTCGGCTCTCGCGGCGGCGCAGGGCGCACTCCGTGATCAGACGTGCCACCCGGGCGGCGTTGCGCAGCTCCAGGAGGCTGGGCGTGATCACGGTGCGCTTGTAGAAGTCCTCCACCTCGTCGCGGATCAGGCGCAGATGGGTCGCCGCCCTCTGGAGGCGGTCGGTGGTGCGCACGATCCCCACGAAATCCCACATGGTGCGCCGCACCGACTCGTGGAGGTGGCGGATGACCACCTCCTCGCGGTGGACTTGGGTGCCCTTGCGGTCCCACCTCCGGACCAGGGAAGCCGGAATCGGCGAGGCCGGCACCCGGATGGAGTGCTCCGCGGCCCTGCGGGAAAAGACCACGGCCTCCAACAAGGAATTGGAGGCGAGCCGGTTGGCGCCGTGGACCCCGGTGTGGGCGCATTCTCCGCAGGCGTAGAGCCCGCGGATGCTGGTGCGACCGTGCAGGTCGGTCTGGATGCCGCCGCACAGGTAGTGTGCGGAGGGGGTGACCGGGATGGGCTCCCGCTCCATGCGGATTCCAGCCTCCAGGCAGCGCGCCCGGATGTTGGGGAACTTGGTCCGGGCATGGGATCCCAGGCCGGTGGCGTCCAGGTACACGCAAGGATCGCCCAATGCCTTCATCCGCCGGTCGATGGCCCGGCTCACGATGTCCCGGGGGGCGAGGTCCTTCAGCGGATGCTCCTTTTCCATGAACCTCTCGCCGCGGCTGTCCACCAGGAAGGCCCCGGCCCCGCGCACGGCTTCGGAGATCAGGAACGCCCCGCGCATGGGGTCGAACAGCGCCGTGGGATGGAATTGGAGGAATTCCATGTTGGCCACCCGCGCTCCCGCACGCCAGGCCATGGCGATGCCGTCCCCGGTGGAAACGGTGGGGTTGGTGGTGTGCTGGTACACCTGCCCCACCCCTCCCGTGCAGACCACCGTGCGCGAGGCCAGCCAGGTTTCGATCCGGCCCGTGTCGCGATCCAGGGCGTACGCACCGTGGCAGGTGAGGGCATCGTCGTGCGGGGAGGTCAGGAAATGCTGGGTGACCAGCTCCAGCGCGAACCGCCGTTCCAGGATCTGGATGTTGGGGTGGGCTCGGGCGGCATCCAGCAGGGCGCGTTCGATCTCGGCACCGGTGATGTCCCCGGCGTGGAGGATGCGCGCCTTGTGGTGTCCGCCTTCGCGGTGCAGGTCGAAATCGCTTCCACGCCCGCCCAGCCGGGTGAAGCGCACCCCCCAGTCGATGAGCTCGCGCACGGCGCTGGGCCCCTCCTGGACCAAGGTCTCCACCACATCGCGGTGGCACAGACCGTCGCCGGCCACCAGGGTGTCCTGGACATGGGAGGCGAAGTCGTCGTCGTCGGACATGACCGAAGCGATGCCGCCCTGCGCCCAGCGGGTGCCCGTTTCGTCGGCGTTTCCCTTGGTCAGCACCACCACCGTGCCCGATTCCGCCACGCGGAGCGCATAGGTGAGGCCCGCGATGCCGCTTCCGACGACCAGGAAATCGACCCGATGTATGGTTGCGGCCGTGGAAAGCTCCCGTCCTGCTGAAAACTAGGAGCATTGAAAATTAAACCATGACACCATCCACGCACACCGGTGCCGAATCGACGGACGGAAGACTAGGTTATTCGCAGAGGAGATCCCAATGCGACTGAATCCAACCATCCGGAGTCTTCTGGTCGTGCTCTTCGCGGGAGCCGCCGTTTCCGCGCAAGTGAACATCCTGGCCGCTTCCGAGTACCAACCGGCTCTCGAGGTGTTGCGCAAGGCCTTCACCGCCCAGACCGGCATTCCCACGCACGCGACCTACGGCAGCTCCGGCGCATTGGCCGAGAAGGCCAAGTCGGCGGGAACCGACATCTTCCTCTCCTCCGACAAGTCCTGGGCGGACAAGCTGGCCAACAGCCCCCGTTCGAACGGTCCGGTGCTGGTCCTGGCCACGGCTCCCGTCTGCATCTGGATCCGCGGAAGCGGCCTGGAGCCCGATCCCAAGCTCGGCCATCTGCTGCGCGAGACCCCTGGCCGCATCGCCTTGACGGACACCTTGGATTCGCCCGACGGCAAAGCCGCCGTGGAAGCCATGCACAGCCTGGTCGGTTGGCCGGAGATCCGCCGCCGCATCCTCATGCTGCCCGACGCGGCGGAAGTGGGCGACTCGCTGGCGGTGCCCGTCGCCCAGCCTGAACCCGAAGTCGTCAAGACGGACACCGCCAAGGACACCTCCAAGGCGGCGGCCAAGGACACCGGGAAAACGGCCACCAAGCCGGAGGCGAAGAAACCATCCACCTCGCGGATTCTCACCGACGCCTTCCTGCCCCAACCGCTGCTGTGGGGAACCCCCATCGCAGGCACCGGCCGCTGGGTGCCGATCGACACCTCCCTGGTTTCGCCTCTCTACCCCTCGGTGATCCTGCTGAAGTCCATCAACCCCAGTCGCGCGGACGCGGCCAAGGCCTTCCTCCAGTTCCTGCAATCCCCGCGCGGAGTGTCCATCCTTCGCTCCAAGGGATTCCTGCCGCCACCGGGATAGTCGCTCGTCTACCTTTCAGGGCCCATGAGCAAGATACCGCTCGCCCTCCTGGCCACAGTCCTTCTCGCCTCCTGCCACTCCACCGAAGGGAAGCCGGGCGGCCCCGGGACGGCGCATTCCCTGGAGATCGGGACTCCGGGCGGAAAGCTGGTCATCGCCTCCGAGGGCGGTCCGAAGACGTTCAACCCCATCGTGGAGAACGAATCCTCCTCCAGCGACTTCGTCGGGCTGATCTTCTCCGGTCTCGTCGACGCGGACGCCCACACGGGCCTCCCCAAGCCGGGCTTGGCGGAGAGCTGGACGGTGGATTCCTCCGGCAAGGTCTTCGTCTTCCACCTTCGTCCCGGCCTGAAGTTCAACGACGGAACGCCCCTCGGCGCCGACGACGTGGTCTTCACCTGGACCAAGCTCGTGTTCGACACCGCGGTCCAATGCGCGATGCGCGACATCCTGGCGGTCGACGGCAAGCTGCCCGAGGTCCGGGCCTTGGATGCTCTCACCGTCGAATTCCGCCTGCCCACGGTGTTCGGTCCCTTCGTCTCGGCCGTCGGCGGCGTTCCCATCCTCTCCAAGGCCCGACTTTCGGGCCGGACCGGCCACGCCTTCAACTCGGCCTACGGAATCGACACCCCGCCCGACTCGCTGGTGGGGACCGGACCCTTCAAGCTCTCGCGGTACGAGGGAGGGAGCCGCGGCGTGTTCGTCCGCAATCCGTTCTACTGGAAGAAGGACGCGAAAGGACAGGATCTGCCGTATCTGGACACCGTCCTGGTCACGGTCGTGCAGGACCAGAAATCGGAGGTCCTGAAGTTCAAGGCCGGGGAGATCGACGAACTGGACGTGGTGCCCCAGGACTTTCCCGTGATCAAGCCGCTGGAGCAGGAGGGGAAGTTCACCGTCCGGAAGCTCGGCCCGACGCTGGCGCAGCTCTTCCTGGTCTTCAACCAGAACATGGACAGGGATCCGGTGGGAAGACCCTACGTCGATCCCGTCAAGCTCGCGTGGTTCCGCGACGTCCACTTCCGCCGCGCCGTGAGCTGGGCCATCGACCGCAAGGCCATCCGCGACATCGTCTGGAACGGCCTTGGGTCGGACGCCAACGGTCCTTTCTCCCCGAGTTCCGGATATTGGTGGAATTCCAAGCTGCCCCCGCTGGTGCGGAACCTCGACAGCGCGCGCGCGGAACTCGCCGCGGGCGGGTACGTTCTCGGGTCGGACGGCAAGCTCCGCGACCCGAAGGGGAATCCGATCAAGTTCACGCTGCTCACCAACGCGGAGAACCAGTCGCGGATCGAGACCGCCGGCCTGGTCCGCAAGGACCTGACCTCGCTCGGGATCGACGTGGTGTTCACCCAGGTGGAGTTCAACGCCCTGGTCAGCCGTCTGGACGCCACCTTCGACTGGGACGTGGTCATGCTCGGACTGACGGGCGGCTCGGAGCCCCATTTCGGAGCCAACGTGTGGATCAGTTCGGGGCGCACCCACGAATGGTATCCGCGCCAGAGGACGCCGTCCACCCCGTGGGAGCGGGAGCTCGACAGCTTGGTTTCGGCGGGGGTGCGCAGCGTGGACACCACCGTGCGCAAGCGCGCCTACGACCGACTCCAGGCCGTGGTGCGCGAGGAGCAACCCATGGTGTACCTGGGCCATCCCGAGTACATGACGGCCGTTCGCGACCGCTTCGGGAACGTGGATCCGACGCCGCTGGGCGGCGCGCTGCACGACATCGAAGAGATCTTCGTCAAGAAGTGACGTCGGGTCCGCTCCGTTGAAGCTCTTCGTCCTGCGACGCGTCCTGGCCATGGTCCCCATGCTCCTGGGGGTTTCGGTCCTCTCCTTCCTGCTCCTGCAGCTCTCCCCCGGCGATCCCCTGTCCGCGCAGCGCGGGAACCCCCAGGTGCCCGACGCCCTCATCCACCGCATCGAGACAGAGTACGGATTCGACAAGCCCGTTCCCGAACAGTATCTGCTCTGGCTTTCGCGCACGGTGCGAGGCGACCTGGGCTATTCCTTCAAGTACAAGCGGCCCGTGGCCGACGTGATCCGCGAACGCGTGGGCGCGACCCTGCTCCTGGCGGTGTTCTCCAGCCTGCTTTCCTGGCTGCTGGCCGTGCCCCTGGGGGTGTGGGCCGCGCTGCGGCGGGGACGGTGGCCCGACCGGCTGGTCTCGTTGACGGCTTTCGTCGGGATGAGCCTGCCCAGTTTCTTCCTGGCGCTGCTGCTCCTCTTCGCGGCTTCCGTGGCGCCGCCCATCCCCGGTTTCGGCAGGTTCCCCATCGGCGGCCTGGTTTCGCCGGAATTCGACCAACTGTCGCTCGCGGCCAGGGTCGGGGACGTCCTGAGGCATCTGCTGATCCCCGGACTCGTGCTGGCCGTGGGCGGGGTGGCGGGACTCCAGCGCGTGACCAGGGGCTCCATGCTGGAGACGCTGCGCCAGCCCTTCGTGCTCGCGGCCCGCGCCCGCGGATTGTCCCAGGGCTCCGTGCTCTGGCGCCACGCCTTCCGCAACGCCGCCAATCCGCTCATCACCCTGCTGGGCTTCGAGTTCTCGGCCCTGCTTTCCGGCGCGGCCTTCACCGAGATCATCACCAGTTGGCCTGGCCTGGGGCTGGTCGCCCTCGAGGCCGTGCGCGCCAAGGATCTCTTCCTGGTCATGGCCACGGTGCTCATGGGTTCCTTCCTGCTCCTGGCTGGCAACCTGATTTCCGACATCCTGCACGCCTGGAACGATCCCCGGGTGAAGCTTTCGTGAACCGCGCCGTCCTGCGTTTCCGATCGGTGCTGTCCTCGAACACCCCCGCCCGCATCTCCTTCTGGGTGCTCGCGGCCCTGTACCTCGCGGCGATCTTCGCCCCGTGGCTCGCCCCCTACGCGGGAGACGACGACGCCCGCGCCTGCTCTTGGGCGCCCCCCTCCGAAATCCACCTGCGCGAAGCGGACGGATCCTGGCACCTCCCGTTCGTGCGCGCGGTCTCGTACACCTTCGACGACGACGCCCGTCGCGTGTGGACGGAGGATTCCACCTGCCGGTTCCCGCTTCGGCTGTTCCGCGATGGACATCTGGTGGGGTTGGGCGAGGCCATCGCCACGCCGGGACGTCGGGTTTCGGATCCCTCGCCCGCGGGAAGGCTCTACCTGCTGGGCGCCGACGCGCGAGGCCGCGACCTGCTGTCGCGGATCCTCTACGGCTCCCGCGTCTCCCTGACCATCGGGGTGGTGGGGGTGGCCATCTCCACCCTGATCGCCCTGGTGGTGGGCGGCATCGCCGGGTTCGCGGGCGGATGGGTGGACGGAGCCCTGATGCGGCTGTGCGAGGTGGTCATGCTGGTGCCGGCCTTCTACCTGCTCATGCTCCTGCGGGCGGCCCTTCCGCTGGACTGGGACTCTCGGGTCGTGTACTTCTACATCATCCTCATCCTCTCGTTCCTGGGCTGGGCCGGGCTCGCGCGCATCCTCCGGGGCATGATCCAGTCCCTGCGCCAGTCCGATTTCCTCGCCGCTTCCCGCGCCCTGGGGCTTTCCCCATGGCGCATCCTGTGGAGGCACGCCCTCCCCCAGACCTTCGGGTTCCTCTCGGTGCAGGCGACCCTCTCCATTCCCGGGTACATCGTGGCGGAATCCGGACTCTCGCTCCTGGGACTGGGCATCCAGGATCCGCAGACCAGCTGGGGCAACCTCCTGGAGGAAGCCATGTCCATCGCCGAGATCCGCCTGCACCCCTGGACCCTCCTGCCCGGACTGTTCCTGTTCGCCGCCGTTCTCTCGTGGAACCTCCTGGGCGACGCGTTGCGGGACGCCTTCGATCCCCGGAGCCTGTCGTGAGCGCCCTCCTGGCCGTGGACCGGTTGGGGGTCTCCTTCGCCACCCCCGAAGGTCCGCTCCAGGCCGTGGACGGGATCTCGCTGTCTCTGGAACGCGGCTCCGTGCTGGGCCTGGTCGGCGAATCCGGGTGCGGAAAATCGGCCACCGCCTCCGCGCTCTGCGGGCTTCTTCCCTCGGGAGCCCGCACCACCGGCTCGGCGCGCCTCTCGGAACGGGAATTGACCTCCCTGTCCGAGCGGGGATGGCGATCCGTGCGCGGACGGAGGATCTCCATGGTCTTCCAGGACCCCATGTCCTCCCTGAATCCGCTCCTTTCCGTGGGCGAACATCTGGTCGAGACCCTGCGGACCCACCACGACCTTTCCGGGATCGCCGCCCGGACGGCCGCAGTCGACTGGTTGCGCCGGGTGGGACTGCCGGATCCCGCGGCGCGCCTGGCCAGCTACCCGCACGAACTGTCGGGGGGCATGAGGCAGAGGGTGATGATCGCCCTCGCCCTCTGTCCAGGACCGGACCTCCTCGTGGCCGACGAACCCACCACCGCCCTGGACGTGACCATCCAGGCCCAGATCCTGGAGCTCCTCGCCTCGCTCCGGCGGGAACTCGGCATGACCATGATCTTCATCACGCACGACCTGGGCGTGGTGGAACGGGTCGCCGACCGCATCGCCGTGATGTACGCGGGAAGGATCGCCGAGGAAGGTCCGGCCGAGCGCATCCTCGTTTCGCCCCGACACCCCTACACGCGCGGCCTCCTGGACTCCGTTCCCGGATTCCGTCCACGGACCGGGCGGCTTCCGTCCATTCCCGGAGCGGTTCCGTCTCCTCGCGATTGGCCCTCCGGCTGCCGGTTCCACCCGCGATGTCCCCATGCCGACGACACCTGCCGCAATGGCGCCCCCGACGTCCCCGGACCCGAGGGCGGGGTCGCCTGCTTCCATCCGGTGGGCGCTCCGTGAGCCTCCTGGAGGTCCGCGACCTCTCGGTGCGGTTTCCGGTCCGCGCCGGCGTGTTCTCCCGTTCGCGCTCCTGGCTCACGGCCGTGGACGGAGCCAGTCTGGACGTGGATGCGGGAAGAACTCTGGGACTCGTGGGCGAATCCGGATGCGGGAAGAGCACCACGGCCCGGGCGATCCTCCGGCTCGTGGAACCGGACGCGGGATCGGTGGTCCTGGGAGGGCAGGACGTCCGCGCCCTGGATGGCGCCGCCTTGCGGCGCTTCCGCCGCCACATGCAGGTGGTCTTCCAGGACCCGATGTCGTCTCTCGATCCGCGGCGCACCGCGTTCCAGGCCGTGTCGGAAGGACTGGAAGTGCATGGAATCTGTCCGGCCCCCCGGCGGCGGGAGCGCGTGGCGGAGATCTTCCGCCGCGTGGGACTCTCCGGCGAACACCTGGACAGGCATCCCCACGAGTTCTCCGGCGGACAGCGGCAGAGGATCGGAATCGCCCGCGCGCTGGCCGTGGAGCCGCGACTTCTCATCCTGGACGAACCGGTCTCCGCCCTGGACGTCTCGGTGCAGGCCCAGGTGCTGAACCTGCTCGAGGATCTCCGGGACGAGCGCGGCATGGGGTACCTCTTCGTCGCCCACGACATGGGCGTGGTGCGCCACTTCTGCGATCGGCTCGCCGTGATGTACCTGGGACGGATCGTGGAGGAAGGTCCGGTGGAGGAGGTGTGCGGTTCCCCGCTCCATCCCTACACGCGCCTCCTCATCGACTCGGTTCCGGCGCTCGGCGCGCGACGGCGGTCGGTTTCCGTCGCCTCGGGAGAGCTTCCCTCCCCGTTGTCGCCGCCCTCGGGGTGCGCCTTCCACCCGCGGTGCCCGATGGCCGTTCCGGAATGCGCGGCGGTCCGCCCGGAACTCGCGACGGTGGACGGAAACCGTCGCGTCGCGTGCCCGAGATCCGCCTTCTAGTTCGTCTGGCCCGGCTTGAACTTCGTTCCCTGCTTCAGCACCAGGATGGTCACGCGACGGTTCTCGGGGGCGTACGGATCGTCGGGTTTCGCGAGTTCCGTGTTCCCGTAGCCGACCACCGCGCTGAACCGCCCGACGTCGATCCCGTCGGTGGTGATCCGGTCGCGCACCGTGTTGGCTCGGTCGGCCGAGAGCTGCCAGTTGGAATACCCGCCAGCGGAATAGGCGTAGCTGTCGGTGTGGCCGCCGATCACCATCTTGTTGGGCAGCACCCGGAGCGCCCGGGAAAGATGTGTGAGGGGATCGATCATGCGGGGATTCAGCTTGGCCGATCCCAGCTCGAAGGTGCCGAGCCCCTGGGCGTCGGAGATCTCGATCTCCAAGCCCTGGTCGGTCATCTTCGTCTTGAACTGCTTGCCCAGCGACGCCAGCAGGGAGTCCGAATTGAGCGCCGAATCCAGGGCCGCCATCTTCTCGCTCTCGACGTCCTTCGATCCACCCGCGTCGCCCTGCGATTCCTTCTGGGAACTGCTGGAACTTCCGCCCAGGTCCATGGGAGAGGACGACCCCTCCCGGAAGATGGTGGGACTGCGGAAATACTGCGCGATGGCCTGCTTCTGGCTGGAGGACGTGCTGGAGATGATCCACAGCACCAGGAACAGCGCGAACATCGAGGTCATGAAATCCGCGAAGGCGACCTTCCACGCACCGCCGTGGGGCGGATGCCCGTGGTTCTTCTTCCTCCTGACGGGCTGGACTCCCTTTTCGGCGTCCTTCTCGGCCATCTCAGCCCTTCTTGGCCGCGGCGTTCAGCGCGTCGAGATCGGGCCGGAAATGGTGGAACAGCGACTTGCGCGCGACTTCGATGGCGACCATCGGCGCCAGGCCCTGGCTGAACGCCCGGAACCCGCTGGCCAGGCAGGAGAGGTACATCTCCTCCTCCATGTTCACGGTCTCGAGCTTCTGCGCCATCGGATTGACGAAGCCGTACGCGGAGAGCACGCCGAGCATCGTGCCCACCAGCGCCGCGCCGATGTGGTGGCCCAGCTCGGCCGGAGGACCGTCGAGCTTGCCCATGGTGATGATGATGCCGAGCACGGCGGCCACGATGCCGAGTCCGGGGAAGGCGTCGGCGATGCGCGCCAGGACCTGCGGAACCTGCTTGATCTCCTTCTCGTGCGTCTCCATGTCGGTTTCGATGGAGATGTCGATGGCTCCGGCGTCGATGCCGTTGACCAGCTGCCGGAGCGCGTCGCAGTAGAAGTCCACGGCCTCGTGGTTGGACAGGAACTTGGGGAACTTCTTGAACACCGAACTCCCGTCCGGCACGGACACGTCCTGCTCGATGGAAAGGATCCCTTCCTTGCGCACCTTGTTGTACAGCTCGTACTGCATCACGAGGATGTCCATGAAGTCCTGGCTGGTGAAGCCGTTGGCGAAGATCTTCCCGACCTTCTTCCCGAGGGCGGAAAGCACGTAGGACGGAGTCGCGATCAGCATGCCTCCGATGGCCGCACCGCCCAGCACGAGGAATTCGGAAGGCTGGATCAGGGTCAGCAGATTTCCGCCGGCCAGGATGAAGCCGCCGAAAACGCCGGCGAATACGACGAGGACGCCAATGATCGAGAACATCCCCTCCAGGGTCCCATTCGCGACCCCGATCCGTCAACGGAGAATCCTTCCCCATAGCCACGAAAAAAGGCGTGCCGCAAGTTGCGACACGCCTTCCTCCGCGATGGGTCGGGATCAGTTCCGTTCCAGCCAGTTGGTCAGGATGGCGGTGGCCAGGAACGGCGAGCCGGGCGGCATGTTGCTCAGGTCGTTGAACCGGGTGTCGTAGCCCCAGACCCGGTTGGGCACCGAGTAGTACGACGTGCTGTAGACGGTGGTTCCGGTCGCGAGTTCGGAAGTCTGCGCCTGCCACATGCACACGTAGCTTCCCAGGAACGTCACGGTGTGGCCGGACCACTGCTCGAGGAAGCGGAGGCTGTTGTGCCAGCCGCCCTCGTAGCACGACTCGAAGCCCGCGTCGGAGGTGTTGATGGGAGGGAAGCAGTTGGGGGAGCTCTGCTTGTTCCCGGTGATGATCGCGGCGTTGATGCGGATGTTGGCGGTGAGGGCGCCTCCGGTCGGGGTGCGGGCGTAGTCCGCGCCGCTGCAGCCCCCGGTGCAGGCCAGCCAGTTCGCGTCCGACCAGGGACGCTCCAGCGAACTGTTGGAGTGGGTGACGTTGGATCCGAGCTTGGCCGTGTCCCAGCCCATCCACTGGCTGGAAAGCACCGTCACGGCATCCGCCGCGATCTGGGCGTTCACGTACTTGGTGGTGTCGCCGGTGCTGTTCTGCTTGTTGAAGTCGCCCATGATGTACACCGGCTTGCCGCTCGCGATGGTCATGTTCCGGGGCAGCCACGTCGCGTTCTTGATCCGGAAGGCGTTCAGGACCGCGTGGGTGTCCGCGGGAACGGCCTTCACCTTCGTCGTCGTCGTGTCGTCCAGGTAGAAGATGCTGTCGAGGTTCCCGGAAGCCGCCAGGACGGACACGTCGAAATCCCACACCTTGACCCACCTCTGCTCGCGCCGGTCGTAGAAGACGCGCGGGCCCGTGATCCAGGCGGGTTTGGCCGGGATGGTCGAATTCAGGACCACCCAGCGGGCGGCGGCGGAACTGCGGGTGGCCACCAGCCAATCGAATTTCTGCCGCTTCAGGGCCGGAGGATCGTTGACGGAGTCGCGGATGCCCAGGATGCTGTGCGCCGTCCCGACCCCGATGGGCAGGATCAGCGGCGACTGCTGGAACTGCGCGTTGCTCACCCCGCCGATCTTCGGTGGCTGGCTGTTGGATGCGGAAGTCATCGCGATCAAGGTCTGCGTCAGCGAGGGAGCGAACAGGGCCGCGGTGTCCGGGGTGAGCTGGTAGTCCAGGACGCCGGACGTGCTCGACTTCTGCCATTGGTAGATGTTCCCCACGGCGGTGATGGGCCCCTGGAAGGCGAGGATGGTCGCGCTGCGGAAGTAGGCGCTGCTGTTGGTGTGCACGCGCCCCATCACGGTCATGTTCGATCCCGGCGTGATCTCCAGGGGTCCGTCGTAGAAGACGCCGAACTGGTAGATGGGGACCTGGTAGAGGGCCACGGCCGCCACGATCTTCGCCTTGGCTCCGCCCGATTTTCCCGATGCGCTGATCTGCAGCGGGATCTGGTTTCCGCGCATGCCGTCCATCGGGCTGTTCTTTTCCAGGATCTCCTCCTGGCCCATGTTGTTTCCGGAACTCACGTTGGCCGTCCCGTTGTCGCCGGCCTCCGAGAGGTTCAGGGTGGAGGCCGCGATGCTGCCCCCGAAGTAGTTCCCTGCCTGGTACACCGCGTTCGCGATGGAGGCGGATATGGAGGATTCCGCCGCGTAGCGGGCCTTGATCTTGGTCTTCGCGTCCACGGAGGAGGACATGATGTTCCCCGTCAACCCGATCATCGACATCCCCACCGCCAGGATCACGACGGAAAGCGCGAGCACCAGCATCATCGCCACGCCGGAACGGGCGGCGGCACCGATCTTGGATCTCATGGCGGACCTCACTGGTTCACCAGCGTGGAGGAGTTGCGCAGGCTCACTTCGGACTGCACCGTCTGGTAGTGGAGGCCCAAGCTGGACGGATTGGTCCTCAGGAGGACCGGGTCCGCGTGGCGCGTGCGCACCCGAAGCCTGATCTTGGCCATGACGATCGTTCCCGCACCCGCGGCCGTCAGACTGTCAGCCCAGACCCCCGTCGGATCCTGGTACTGGAGGTGCAGGGAATCGACGCCCACCGCGTAGGCTCCCTGGAGGTTGCGGTCGATCTTCCGGTAGACCGTGTCGTTCGACATCCAATAGAGGACCGAATCCATCGCGTACACCAGCGTGCTGACGCTGGTCTGGACGGAATTCGCCCAATTCCAGTTGGAACCGAACCAGGTGCCGTCGGCGATGACGAAGGGTGGACTGATCGACGTGCCGTTCACGGTGACGGCGCTTCCCGATGCCACCAGCTTCAGGATCTTCAGGACGATCATGGTGTCCTTGCTGGGGGCGGTCCCGTTCGGGGCGCCCACGGGGGGGACGCGCACGTCGGTGATCACGTAGCCGCTGTCGGTGAAGACACCGGCCACATGCTTGACGGGCAGGACCAGGAACTTCTGGTAGCTGCCGCAGCAGGAAAGCGATTGGGAGGAGTTGTTGAACTGGGAGGGGGTGGCCATGGTGTCCACGCCGTCGTTGCGGTTCAGCGCCACCTTGACGCGCTCGGCTCCGGAGCCGTACACCTTCAGCCCGCCGATCCCGGGGGGAAGCGCTCCTCCGGCCATCCGGATGTTGCGCGAAAGCTCCTCCATCGTGCCCTTGGCCATGAGGTTCATCTCGGCGACGTCGCGTTTCGTCGACGCGTCCCGGTTCTGGTACTGGAAGACGGCAAGGACCCCCGAACTCACGAGCGCCATGATCACGAGCGCGATCAGGATCTCGACCAGCGTGAACCCGCGGCGCATGTCAGTTCACCCACAGGATGGTGGAGGCCTTCAGGCTGTCCGTGTCGCCCAGCTTCTTGACCGTGATCACGACCTGGGCGAGCATGCTCGCGGGAAAGGTGGTGGCGACGGAATCGGGGGCCACCGATCCCGCCACGGTCACGGCGTACCTGTTGCCGCCCTGGGAGGAATCCGTCCACGAAGACGACAGATTCTGGAGCTGGGTCATGCTGTAGCCGGTGCGCAGGCCCTCCACGGTGGTCTCCATGACCTCGGCCTCGCCCTCCCAGGAGCGCGTCTTCCCCTGGTTCCTGGTGGAGTACTTGGAGGTCTGGTAGAAGATGGAGATGACGATCCCCAGGATGACCAGCGCCATCATGACCTCGATCATGCTGAATCCCCGGCGGCGCATGTCAGTTCCGGTCCAGGGTCGCGAGCCCGGTGGCGGGCAGCAGTCCGACGGTGAACGTGTCCGAGAAGTTGGCGATGCCCAGCTTCATCTGGAGATCGTTGTTGATGGACCCGTCCGTGTTGAAGACCAGGCTCACCGTCCCCGCCGACAGTCCGCTGGAGGCGATGGAGTAGGCGAAGACCTGCCCCTGCATCCGCGTCCAGCCTTGCAGGACGGTGTCGGTCGGATCGTAGACGCCCTGCACCCCCGCATCCGAATCAACGAACCGCAGGTACTTCAGGCCGGTCACCGCCACCCCGCCGGACACGAACCTGTTGGTCGTATCCAGCGCGATGGCCACTCCCGAGTTGCGCTGGCGCGCCACGGCATCGCTTCGCGCGAGGTGGATCGCGGTGAACATGTCCTCGATGGCGGCCCGCGCCTGGGACCTCGCTTGGATCTTGACGACCCCTCCGACGGCCAGGGAGGTCACCACGCCCACCAGCACCAGCACGATGAGGATCTCCAGGAGGGTGAACCCGCGGACCCGGGTCCTTCCCCGGCGGATTTGTGGGCGCTCTGCCATGTTCCCATGTTCCCATTTTCCAGTCCGCTTCGCCAGTCCCCGCCCCCGACGCGACCCGAGGGCCGGACGGGGAAGGCGGGGGCGGGAGATTAGGTTTCCAGTCCGACATCCATGAAGATCCTGTTCGTCGCCTCCGAATCCCATCCTTACGTCTCGACTGGAGGTCTTGCCGGGGTCGTGGGCTCCCTCCCCAAGGCGCTCGCGCGAGCGGGCCACGAGGTGAAGGTGTGCATCCCGCTCTACGCCCGAATCGACCGCGCCAGGTTCGGCATCGTTTTCCGCCAGACCCTTTGCGTTCACATGGGCGGCACCGAGGTGTGGTGCGGCCTCCACGAGTGCGACCACGGATCCGAGGCGGGAGCCTGGTTCATCGACCACGCCGCGATGTTCGGTCGATCCGGGATCTACGACGAGGGTGGCCGGTCCTACCACGACAACAACGGCCGCTTCGCCTTCCACTGCAAGGCCGCTCTCCAGGCATGCAAGGACACGGGCTGGATTCCCGACATCCTCCACGCCCACGACTGGCAGGGGGCGCCCGCCATGGCGTTCCGGAAGACCTGGGACGCCTGGGGCTCGCCGTTGGAGCGGACCGCCTGCGTGCTCACCCTCCACAACCTCGCCTACCAGGGACAGGGCGAGCGCGGAGTCCTGTCCTGGATGGGCATGGGTCCGGAGCACTACACTCCCGACGTGTTCGAGGACCACGGCGGGGTCAACCTTCTCAAGGCGGGGATCCATTTCGCCGACGCCATCACCACGGTGAGTCCCACGTACGCCCGCGAGATCCAGGGTCCCGTGGGCGGACAGGGTCTGCACGAATTCCTCGGGCGTCGTTCGGGAGACCTGTTCGGGATCCTCAACGGAATCGACACCGACGCCTACGATCCTTCCACGGACCGCCATCTCCCCTACCGATTCTCGGCCGCCGACATGTCGAGCCGGTGGGAATGCCGACGCGAGCTCCAGCGTCGACTGGGGATGCGGGAGGACGACACGCGCTGCGTCGTCTCCATCGTCTCTCGCCTGGCTCCGGGAAAGGGCTTCGACCTGATCGAACCTGCCATGGAACGGGCCATGCGCCAGATGCAACTGCAGTTCGTGCTGGTGGGTTCCGGCGACCCCCACTACGAATGGTGGGTGGGAGATCTGCAGCGTCGCTTTCCCGGGCTCGTGGGCAACTGGGTGGGTTACCGCGAGGACCTCGCCCATCTGGCGTACGCCGGATCCGACCTCTACCTGATGCCGAGCCTGTTCGAGCCCTGCGGACTGTCCCAGATGTACGCCATGCGCTACGGGACGCTTCCCGTGGTGAGGCGCACCGGAGGTCTCGCCGACACGGTCTGGAACTACGTGGAATCCGATGGCGGCGGCGACGGCTTCGTGTTCGACGACTATCGCGTGGACGCCCTCTACTACACGCTGGGCTGGGCGGTGAGCACCTTCTTCGACCGCCGTGCGCACTTCGAGACCATGCGGCGGCGGGTGATGTCCAGGGACTTCTCCTGGGACGCGTCCGTACCCCGCTACGAAGAGGCCTACGCGCACGCCCTGCGCAAGGCCGGAAGCTAGTCCGGATTCCTCATCTCCTCCCATCGGGGGAGCGCACGCGCGATCCACCCTCCGGGTTGGGCGACCCAGGACAGGATCTGCCTTCCATTGGAGACGACCGCCCATCGGGCCGGCAGGAGCCGGAGGTAGCGCCTGACCTGGGTCGCCACCTCAGCGTCCAGCGGAATCCCAGGAGCCTTGCACTCCGCGAGGAGGACGGGCTCGGCGGTTCCTCCGGCCGCCGAGAAGACGGCGATGTCGACCCGGTCGCGGACCTTGCGGTCCCAGGGGGAGAGCGACATCTCCAGGCGCATGCACTGGCGCGGAACGCCCAGATCCTCCACGAGATGGCGGACGAGGGCCTGGCGGACGGGCTCTTCCGGCGTCCCCCGGAGGGACTTCACCGCAGGACCGCACCCTCGATGTCGACCTCGAGCAGCAGCTCCTCGGCGCGCTCCACCTCCTCCCGCAGCGAAAAGAGGTTCTCCCCCGCGAGGGCCGAACGGGTGGAAAGCCACTGGCGGTACCATGCCAGGCTCGCGGCCAGGTTGACCCGGAAGGTCTGCAGCTTCTCCTGGTCCCGCGCGTTTTCCGGATGCGAAGATCCGCGCAACCTGTCCAGGTGTTCCAGGTAGAGGGTCAGCTCGGCGGCGAAGGCGTGCGGACGGTGCTCGGGCACAAGCGACGGAATCCGTCCGTAGATGTTGTCCACCATCTCCGAGAGCGCGTAGAAGCGGTCGAACCAGGCGATGTTCGGGCCCGGGCAGACGCTCACGGGCTGCCGCGATTCCGACCTCCCGACGCCGGACAGGGCGGCGTTCTCCTGGCGCAGGAATTCGATCGCCCCGTTTCCGAGCTGGTGGCAGATGCATTCCTTCACGGCCACCTTCCGGACCTCGGACGCCGCCATGCCGCCGATCTGCTCGATCTTGCGCCCCTGGTACTCCTTGGAGGCGGTGCAGATGGGCGTGGGGGTGAATTCCGTGTTGGACACCAGGAACCCCTTGGGGCAGGCCGATCCTGGATTCCCCTCCGAGAAGCGGCGCCAGAGCTCCGTTTCGGAAGACGACCCCCGCAGGTTGTTGAACGGCACACCCAGCGGCGAGCTGTCCGACAGGTAGATGTCCTCGGCCCGGCTCCGTGCCAGGAGTTCCCGGGTGTGCCTGTCCACGGGAGTGGCCTCCGGCACCAGCAGGAAGGGAGACCCCCACCCGGTGGCTTCCATCCCGAAATCGTCCAGCATCCGGTTGTGCTCGGCGGCGTTGCCCAGTCCTCCCTGGACCGTGATGGCGGGGACGTGGGATGTGACGGAATCCGGCACCTCCCAGCCCCTCTTGCGGTAGTAGGCGGCCACCAGGGCGGAAAATTCCTCCTGGAGGCGATGGCGCTGGTGACGGAATTCGTCCACGATGGGTCCCAGGAGCTCGCCGTCGGAGGCGAAGGCGTGGCCGCCGCAGTTGAGCCCGGACTCGATCCGGAACTCCCGGACTTCCAGGCCCTTCTTGCCGAGGAACCGGCCCTGGGTCAAGGCGGAGCGGAAGTCGGAGACCTTGATCACCACGCCCAGGCGGGCCTCCTCCCCGCCTTCCCGGTAGAAGCCCGGGAATTCCTCCATGGTGCCGTAGAGGGTGGGATTGATCCCCGCCGAGAACACCAGGTTTCCGAGGTTCCCGGAGAGGGCGAACCCCTCGAGGGCGAGCTTGGCGTCCGAAAGCCGCGGTTCCACCGAGGTTCCGTCCGGTCGGACGGCCCGGCGGTCCAGCTTGGTCATGATGTTGGCGTCGATGGACCCCGGCTCCATCCGTCCCGAGAGTTCGATTTCCGCGCGGACGCGATCCTCCGTTCCCGCAGGCATGGCCAGGAGACGACGCCACTCGAGCTTCAACGGCGAGGTCTCCGGTAGCATTTGGAACCATCTGGTCTTTTCGGAGCCCTCGGCGAACGGCTGGGCCCGCAACTCCGCCATCTGCATCCGGACCTGCTCGTCCATGAAGTCCATGTAGCGGCGGATCCGCTCGGCCCGTGCCTTCGGATCGCGGGGATCCACCGATTTGAAGGGGATGCCCCTGCGCTCGGAGTGGAGCCGGTGGACCTGCTCGATCAGGATGTCGTCCACGAGGGAGATCACGGAGGAAATGCCCCAGCGCGCCACGCGCAGAGGCGTATCGATGCTGTGTCCGGTCCCCATCACGGGAATGTGGAAGCGGTGGGTGCGCGGATAGACCAGTCGACTCGATATGGGCATAGGCACATTCTACCCGTTTCGGCCTATTTCACGTTGTAAAATGCTGTCATTTCCCACCCGACGCCCCCCCTTGACTTGGGAACATTTGAGCAGTATCTTGTGAAGATGAATTCCCCGATTCTTCCTGCTTCCGCTACGGATTCCGGATCCAGCGTCTTGGATTGGTTGGCTCTTTCCCATGTCGAACAGGTGGGATCCGTTCGGGCCTTGGCGTTGGTGGAAAGGTTCGGCTCGCCTGCAGGGGCGTTTTGCGCGACCCGCTCGGAGTTGGAGGAAGTCCCATCGCTGGGGAACGAAGCCATCCAGGGTTTGCTGCAAGGTCCCGATCGGAACTGGGCCCTGGATCAAGCGGAACAGGCCGAGGCTCTCGGGGCCAGCGTCCTTCCCATGGACCATTCCGAATACCCGGAGCCGTTGCGGTGGATCCCCAGTCCTCCCCCCGTGCTGTTCGTGCACGGGGTGCTGGAACTGACCCATCCCAGGCCGGTGGCCGTCGTGGGTACGCGCCACCCCACCGAAATCGGCCTGGACACATGCCATCGGCTTTGCACGGCCTGGGTCGCCCGGGGCGTGCGGATCGTGTCCGGTCTGGCGATGGGCATCGACGAGCAATCCCACCGCTCCGCCCTGGCCGCCCGGGGAGAGACCGTCGCCGTGCTCGGCTGCCCATTGGACGAGATGGGAACCACGGGTCGGGGTCGACTGGCCCAGGAGATCAGTCGCCAAGGCCTGCTGGTCACGGAGCACCCATTCGGAGCACCGGTGGTGCCCCCCAATTTCGCTCGGCGCAACCGGATCATCGCCGGGCTTTCCCAAGCGGTGGTCGTGGTGGAAGCCCCTCGCGGCAGCGGGGCCTTGATCACGGCGGCCCACGCCCTGGAGCAGGATCGGGAGCTTCTCGCCTGTCCAGGCCCTGCAGGCGGGACCAGTTGGGAAGGGTGTTTCCATCTCTTGAGGCAGGGGGCGAGGCTGTGCGCAGGACCGGAAGATCTCCTGGAGTCCATGGGCTGGCTCTCCGAGACGTCGCAGGATGCAGACCAAAGTCCATCGCCCGTGGTTAAATTGCTGCGCCGCGGGGATGCCACCGCGGAGGAGATCGCCTTGCGTCTAGCCATCCCGATTTCGAAACTCCAAGGCGAACTCGTTCTTCTGGAACTGTCCGGGGTGGTGCGCCGCGGCCCCGGTGGAAGGTTCACGGTGCGGCCTTGAGCGGTCCGGATCCTTTTCCCTCGCGTTCGGAGTCGGTTCCGCGGCGCAGGCTTCCCATCGGTCGCTGGGTGGGGATTCTCTTCCTTCTCTTCACCCTCTACGCTTGGACCTTCGGCCCCTACGGCGTGGTCCGGCAACGACGCACGGCCATCGAACTCGAAGACCTCCGCAGGCGAAACGATTCCCTCCGCACGAGGCTGCACGGATTGGCGGACAGCCTCCACCTGTTGCGGACGGATTCCGCCACCATCGCCTCCCAGGCCCGCAGCCAGGGACTCGTGCTCCCGGGAGAGGTTTCCGTGCGTTTCGTGGACACCTCCCGGTAGGGACGCAAAATTTTGCGTCCCTACCGGGGCCGCGTTCTTCCGCGGCGGCGGCGTTCCGGGATCAAAGCGACAGATGGCGCCTGGAGCACGAAAACAGCTCCGCAAGGCTGGCCTTGCGCTTCGTGGATCCAGGACACGACCACCTCGGCAGGAAGCCATTTTCCCGATTTCGTCCCGATTTCCAGCAGCAAGGTTCGAAAGGTCTCGCCGCTTCCCGGAACGGCCAGATCGTTCAAGTCCACGGGAAGTCCGGGAACCCTTGCCGGCAACAGCGACACCGCGCGATTCTCCACCTCGTCGGAGGTCCAACCGAACTTTTCCACGGCGGCAGGACTCCAGAAGACCACTTTTCCGAGCGGGTCCAGGACCATCAAGGGGTGGACATCGGCTTCCGGCTGTCGAGTCGCTCCCACCAACCTCGCCCAAAGGTCCGGGTCCATGCTGTGCGCCGGAATTCCAGTGGCCTCGATCAGGGCCCGCAGGTCGGTTGGTCGGACCTTGCGGCGACCCCGCTCGAAGCGCACGAAAGGGAGCCGGCCGGACTCCATCCAGTTGATCACCGTCTGCGCGGTGACGCCCAACAGGCGCGAGGCTTCTCCCGTGGTGAACAAGCTCTCCAAAACCTAGCCACACTCGGCAGCTGCCAAGGGAGCGGCTTGGTGGCTCAGTTCTTCCGCAGCCACCCGAGTCGGTAGACCTTGTTCAGCCAACCCGTCCAGGTTTTCCCGCTGGCCGAAGGGCGCCGGAGGATGACCCGCTCCGCATACACCCCGGAGGCGGCCGGTCTGCCTTGAGCCGAACGGCCGTCCCAGGCGATCCAGGCTTCCCACTGCCCCGAAGGATCGGTGGGAAGCGTCCCAGCCTGGGCTCTGGACTGGAGATCGTCCAGACCGCGCGATACGACGTGGGTCCCCAGATTGTCGAAGAGGATGACATCCCCTCCCAACGGTCCGTTGGAGAGGATGTGGGGACCGATGCGCACCACCTGGGGATCCACCGCGCTCCCGTCGAGGGCCGTCCAGACGGTGCTCCCTGCCGCGCGTACCAGGATCTGGATGGTGGACGGCGACGTCGGTGTGGTTCCACCGGTGGCATCCACCCATTGGCCGGGAAGGAAGTCCAGGGAGAAGCGTGGGGGGCGTTGCCCGAACACGACCGGCTGGAAGTGCCCGGTTTCCAAGGCGATGTTGCCCAAGGCATCGCGCACGCCGGAGGTCCCTGGATCGGCTTGCACCGCATCCCCTCTCTGGAATACGGTATAGGCGGGGTTCGTCGCATCCAAGGTGATCCAGGCCGTCCGCCCGTCGATGGACGGAATGGTTTGGAATCCCACGACATCGTGGATGTTCCCATCGGTGCCCAGCACCCGCAGGATGGTGCCGCCGCCGGATCGGACGGGTTCAGAAAATTGGACCTCCAAGGTATCCAGGGTCGCGCCCGGGGCCGCGTAACCCAGCCGCGCGAAGACGACCACAGGGGCTGCGCTGTCGACGACCGCGAAGGGCAAGGTGTCCACCGAACCGTCGTCGTAGACGTCCATTTGCTGTCCGGCTCCCGGTCCTGAGGTTGCCCCGAAGGGCCACAGCACCGGAATCCGGAGGGTGTCGCCGCTCCAGGTCCCGGTGGCGCTGTCCACCGGGTGGACTCGTTCCACTCCGGTGGAATCCGGCCAGGAAAGCAGGAAGGGGTGGCGACTGGATGGCGGATTGGACCAGACCAGGACCACCAGATCCACCTGGCCATCCCCATTCTGGTCGGTGGCCCACGCCTCGACCGGTGCCCGGTCGCCGGCGTGGAGCGGCACCCATGGCGCGGCCGGCGCGGCGGAATTGCCGGTGCGATCGCTCCAGGCGCCGGCGGCGGCCCCGGAAAGACGGAGCGAGTCTCCTGCAACCAGCAATCCCGAGGGAATCAAGAGGGTCCAATGGGCCGAGTCCACCCCGGCGATCCGGACGGATGCCGCCGGCAGGGAAAGGCCGCTGAGCACTTGCAGATCTTGGAGGGGGGCCGGTCCTTCGCGGTCGAATTCCGACATGCGCAGGACCAGGGTGTCCACCGTTGTTCCGGCCCGGAGAGTGGCGGTGCGAAGGGCGGGTCCCACGGAGTCGGCCGCGGCCACGGTGTCCGAAGTCCCCGAGGCGCCGGTTCCCTTGCGGTACACGATCTGTCCCGCGCCTCCCGGGAGACTGCCGGAACCTGACAGCGATGGAACCGCCAGCGTGGCTTGCAGCACGGAACTGTCCGAGGGCGAGCGCTGGAGCTGCGCAGCTGAAATGGTCTGCGCGGTCCCTCCCCAGAGAAGCACCAGCGAGTCGGGAAGGTCCTGGTCGCGAACGGCACGCGCGAATCGGACGGATACGTCGGTGGCCTCGCCGATTCCGGCGGGATCGCGGACGACCGCCGAAACCATGGGGTCGGGACGGGAAGTGACGACCACCGGTACCTGGGCCGAGCAGGTGGCGGAAGGGTTTCCGGCGAGGTCGACGACCGCGCTCGGCGTGGCGATGGACACCGCGGAGCCCGCCGGGAAGGCACTCCCGGACACGGCGAATTCCAGGATGGTGGCCGAAACCTTGCGGACCGAGAGGACCGAAGACGGCGTCGTGCCCCCGACGACCGCGAAAGGCCAACCCGCAGGCACCTGGACGGGTTCGGAGAATTCGAGCCGCACCGTGTCGTTGCCCGGCGCGAAGCGTTCCAGGACCGAGGCGGAGAGCAGGAGCGGCGACACCCTGTCGAACACGGCGAAGCTGTCCGCGATGGAGAGGTTGCGCCCTCCCGTGGTCACGTGCAGGGTGAGGATCCCCGACCCCGACGCCGCCCCGCCCAGGCCGGAAGGTGCCAGGACCGCAAGGGTCCGGCCGTCCGTCGAAGTCTTCACCGCGGCGATGGATACGGAATCCGTCATGCCGCCGATGTTCAAGAACAGCGCGCTTGCGGTGGTTCCCGTGTCCAGTGCCGAGGACAAGCGGATCTCCACGGAATCGGGCATGCCGTCGCAGTTCGCGTCCACCGTCCAGGCGCTGTCCACCGAAGGCCAGGGCGGCGGCGCCGAGAATCGCACCGCGACGGCTCCCGAGGTCACGATGGAAGCCGGGATGGACGCGGAGGCGTATGCCTTGGTGGTGTCGGCCAGGCTGTCGGACACCCAGATCTGGGCCGTCCCGTGCAGCAGGGAGACGGTCGTGGTCGATGTCGCACCCGTGGAGGAAGTCCAGAACTTCAAGCCGGGGACACCTGCGGACAAGGCAACGGTGGACACCGTGTCCAGCGTGTCGCCCGCCGAGTCCAGCAGGAACACGGAGATGGGTTTGCGTTGGGTGGTCCAGACGTCCACGGGCCCCGCCGGGCTCCAAGCGATGTGGAGGGCGCGCGGAGGCACCTTCATGGTGTCCACGGTCACCGTGTATCGCTGCCAGGCGCAGGCGCACAGCGGCGTGGTGCGGTCGGCCCAGAAGGCCCATTCGTGGGACGTCGTCCCCTGGGGGTCCGGCACCACCTGCGCGAAGCTCACCGAATCCACGCGCCCGCCGATGGGGATCGTGGGCACGAAGGCGGGGCTGTCGCGCTGCACGTTCATGGCCGTGACGTCGGGTGTTCCCCAGGTGCGACCGGAGAAGTGGACGTTGAAGGTGTCCTGCTTCACGGAAGTCGCCGGACTCGGAAGCGGGCCCGTGAAGGTGAAGGCCACGGTGCGCGGAATCTTGGGCAGGTCGCCGTCGGGAGTGTAGCCGTAGATGTGGACCCCGTTGGAATAGGCGGCGATGTACGGATCCTGGACGTAGGTGATCACGGGAGCGCCGTTTCGCATCTCCACCTCGTCGGGACCGGCCCAGAGGTCCGCCAAGGTCATGTCCACGCCGGGGAAGGCCACCGGCGTGGTGTGCGGCACCAGCGACCATCCCGTGGCGAAGATGGACCAGGGCTTTGGGTTCCAGTTGCTGTCGTCCATCTTCAGTTCGATGCGCGCGCGCCCCGCGACGGGCAGGGTGTCGTTGATGACGATGGGCAGGTACCAATAGTTCGTCATGCCCGCGACCGCGACCGGCGCTCCGATGGTCACCACGCCCGGCCCCGACTGGATCATGGTCCCGGTGACGCCGAAGATCGCGTCGTCGCTGGTGTGCGCCACGATGGTGGCCGCCGTCGTGGCGTCGGTCTGGAAGTAGAGGCGCAGCTGCAGACCCACGTAGGGCTTGTTCTCGTTGTTGGCCACCTCGATGTAGAAGTGCGCCCCCGCACCGTTGTTGTTCTTGGTGGTGGCCTTGATCTGGATGGTGTAGTTGGCGAAATCCGTCTGGGTGACGAACCGGTAGTCCAATCCCCCGCTGTCGTCCTTCGCTCCGCCCGAAACCACGTCGTAGCGGTAGGCGGTATTGGGGCTCAAGCCCTTGAGGGTCACCTTGTGGAATCGACCCGGCATTCCTTCGTCGTCGCCCACCACCGACAGCTTGGCGGAGGGTGTGGCCTCCGGGTAGTAGTCCACCTGGGACGTGGAAGGGACGTCCGTCCACCAGAAGATGGTGGCCTGGGTTGCCTGGATGTTGCACGCCTTGACGTCGGAGATCGACGGTTGCGGCGCGGTGGCGCTGGTGGTGGTGAACTGGTAGTCGCGCCCTCGGTTGTTGTCGGAGGACACCATGTTGTAGATGTCCGTTCCCTTGAACCAGAAGTAGTAGGTGGTGGCGACCGAAAGGCCCGTCAAGGTGGCCGACTTGTTCTTGCCCAGGGCACCCACCGCGGTTCCCACCACCGGCCCGCCGGGACTGAGGCTGTAGAAGAGGGAATCCATGGAGAGCTTGTCGGTCTGCCAGGAGACGATGGCGGAGGTGTCCGAGACCCAGACCACGACCACGTTGGAGAATGCGGGACCGACCGTGTCAGGGGGAAGATCCAGGGCGAGGTACTGCGACGGCAGCACCACCTGCGCCGCGAAGTCGATGCAGGTTTCCGTGACGTCGTACTTCTCCCATTCGTCGCGCAGGAGTTGTCCGGGCACCGCCCCGCCCATCAGCGCGCCCTTGGGCGAGCGGTACGGGTAGGGAATGCCTCCCGCGTTGTAGCCTTCCGGATTCGCGATCCGGTTGTGCGGGTGCTGCAGGTTCTTGGATCCCGCGCCCATCTGGAAACTGATGTCCCAGGGGTTGGCCCCCAGGTTGTAGTTCATGTTGTCGAGGATGATGTTCCAGTAGTTGGAGGCCGAGGCCGCGCTGTCGCCTTTGATCATCTCGTGGTAGGCCACCAGGGGAAGGAGTCCTCCCAGGTTGTAGCGGTTCATGCCCCACGTGATGGAACTCCACACCAGATCGTAGGGGGTCAGGACGTGGGCGTCCGTGCCTGGATACACGGCGTTGCCGTTCGTGCTTTCGCCCGCGTAGCGTTTTCCGACCAGCACCAGGAGGCGCTTGCGGAAGTCCTGCGCGTCCGAGGCGGGTATTCCCCATTTGGCGGCCAGGGTGTCGGTCTTGTAGAAGAGGTCCCACAGCGCCCAGGTCGTGTGGATGAACGTGTTCTGGTAGTCCATCGGCCAACCGCCCGGGGAGAACAGTCCCGACCCGTTCCCCATGTTGCCCTTGTCACCGCCCATGAACCCCGCGGGAGCGACGAATTCCAGGTTGTTCGCGTAGCAGTTGGACCCGGCGGCGCAGTAGTTCGCGTTGACGGAGAACTTGGTGTTCTCCATCAGGTCGAACTTGTAGGAGGTGTCCCCGGTGGCGTACCAGAGTCCGGTGGCGGCCCAGGCCAGGTCGTCGTCCCATCGGCCCTGGGTGATGTAGAAGGCGGTGGGTGCGAATCCGGGCTTGTTCCAGTTGGGAATCACGACCTTGGAGTAGATGGTCTTGGCGATCTGCAGACAGGAATCGGCATAGACCGGATCGAAGGGGATCCACGCCTTGGCGAACAGGGCGAGCGAACCGGCGTAGGCCGCCGCCACCGCGGCTCCGGCACCCGCGTCCACGGGCCTCGGAGGCCCCCCTTGGGCCACCGGCGCCACGTCCTGGCGTTCCGGCTGGTCCCAGTACTGGTGGTCGTTGTCCCACACGCCCACCTCCTGGTACATGTCGTTCTTCGCGACCAGTCCGTCGGCCACGGAGGCGCGGTAGAGCTTCACCACGTAGTCGGCGCCGATCTTGGCCTCGCGCAGCAGGTCGGGAATGCCGTCGTTGCCGAACGGGAGGGTGTCCAGGTACGACGAGCCGTAGCGGTCCTCGGCCTTGCGCGGCCAGAGCGTGTAGGCCAGCATCAGGTTGGTGAAGGCGTAGGCGTCGGTCTGGCCCACCTTGAAGTAGTCCCCGCAGTCGTACCATCCCCCCGCCAGGCTTCCCGCGTCGGCGGCGCCTCCGGGCCGACCCGATCCGTCCTTCAGGTGGCTGGGCCCGTGCATCCAGGAATCGTTGTCGCCGGAGCGCTCGATCCCGAAGTACTTGAGCGTGTTCTCGAAGACGTCGTTGTAGACGGTCATCCGGATGTCGAAGGGATGCGAGGTGTCGGGACCCACCGCCACCCGGTAGGTGCCGGAATCCGTCAACGACCCGAAGTCCGCCGTCCAGATGGCCTCGTTGGAGGCCGCGGAGGCGGAATCGGTGTCGTTGGTGTTCTGGAACTGGTAGAGGGGCGTGATGGAGTTGTAGTAGCCCTTGACCAGGATCCGACCCTTGTACGGGAACGTCCCCTGGTTGGCCAGGGTCCCGGTGAAGACCACCTTTCCGTCGGAGCGCACCACGCCGAACGTGGTGGCCTTTGGGCTTCCCACGTAGGCCCTCTTGTGGGGGTCGTCGTTCCGGTAGCCCACCTGGTTGACCCGGACGGGATCGATGGTCATGTTGGCGGAATCCAACGCCCGACGCCCGCAGGTGGCGCAGGTCTGGTCGATGGTCGCGGCGAAGCCCTGTCCCGCCAGGATTCCCGCCCAGACCAGGGAATGGATCGAGCGCATCCCCATCCATCCCCCTACTTGGTCGGCCGCTTGAAGCCGAGCTTGTACACCTGGTTGAAGATGCCCGTGGTGTTCCCGCCGTGCAGACCCGTTCCCGTCAGGACGATCCGCATCAGGTAGATCCCGCTGGACGACCATTTTCCGTTTTCCGTCATCCCGTTCCATCCGATCCGGATCTGGTACATGCCGGAAGGATCGGTCGGGAGGCGCCCCTGGGCCGCCAGCGCCGGGATCGGGGAGAGGTCCAGCGAGGCCACGAAGGTCCCCGCGTTGTCGTAGATGTAGATGGCCCCGCCGACGGGGTTGTTGATGGTGATGGTGGCGCCGATCACGTGGGTGGTGTCCGACACGGCGCTGCTGTCGGTGTTCAGCCACACGGCGTCGCCGCGCCCGCGCATCCAGACCTGCATCGCAGGCCCCGACGGAGGATTCCAGCCGGTGTATTCCATGTAGCTCTGGAAGACGAAGCTGATCTGCACCGGACGCAGGCCGAAGGTCACGGGCACCCAGCGGGTGGTCTGGGGCACCGCGTTGCCCAGGAGATCCGACACGTTGCCCGCCGTGAAGGCGACCGAATCCCCCTTGCGCAACTGGATGGTATCGAGGGTCATCAGGATCTGTTCACCCATGCCGTCCGCGTCGGGGATGCCGCCCGAGGCCAGCACGGGATTCTCCACACCGGCGAGGCGGTGTCGGACCAGCGATCCCGCGCCGTTCCAGTCGATGGGCTCGCTCCAGCGCACATGCAAGGTGTCCGGGATCCCGTCCTGCGATGCGTAGCGCACCGCGGCGGACACCAGCACCGGAGGCACGCTGTCGTACATCGGGAAGTTCCACGTCCCCGCCGAGACCCATTTGCCCAAGTTGGTTGTGGGGGAAGACGTGATGCCCTGCGCGAAGGGACCCACCGGGATGGTGGTGGTGAGGCCGTCCGCATTCAGGTTCCACGCGCCGCTGTCCACCTTCGCGGTGTCGAATCCGCTGGAAGGTGACGGCCACAGGAGGAGCATGCCCGGCCGGGACTTGGGAGTCTTGGAGAAGACGACCACGGCCTGGTCCACCGCTCCGTTTCCGTCGATGTCGCTGTACCAACCGTACAAGGGCGGTCGTTCGCCTCCGGTCACGGGGATCCACGGCTGGGCTGGAGCCACCGGACGTCCGGTGCGACCTTCCACCCATTGCTCGGAAGGGACGGGTCGTACCGAATCCCCCGGAGAAACCGACCCTGCCACGACCGGAAGAAGCCATTGGGTGGGCGACAGCGAATCGGGAGCCCCGGAGGTCCCGAGTTCCACGGCAGGCTGGCCCAAGAGCCACCCGACACCCACGCCGCGCCGGACCGGCTCGGAGAAGCCCAGGCTCAACGTGTCGAGGTTCGAACCGTAGCGCACGCCTGCCGAGACGAGGACGGGGCCCACGCTGTCGGAGAGGACGTACGGTCCCACGGGTTCGCCGGATTTCCAGAGCGAGACGGTCCCGGAACCATTCGCGGCCGAGCCGGTGGTGATCCCGAAGGAGAACGGAACGGGCAGGGAGATGGAAAGGAGCGAGTCGGTCGCCTGTGCCATGGAAACCACGACCGTGCGCGACGAGTCGTGGATCCCGAACCGGATCACGACGGAATCCGGCAGATCGGTGGCGGTGAGGGTCTTGCCGAAGACGAGATCGACCTGGTCGGCCCTGCCGTCGCCGGACGCGTCGAGGATCCACGCCTTCCCCAGAGGCGCCGGCCGCACGACGAGCGTGACCCGGCGCAGGAGCGAGGGGCAGTCCAGGGCCGGATTGCCGGAGAGATCGGTCGCGGAAGCGGGTGCCAGCCGCACCGAATCGCCGGAGACGAGATCATTGGCCGGAAGCAAGGCCAGGTACTTGTTCGAGGCGGAGTCCAGGAGGGAGATCTTGGCGCCGGAGAAGGCCGATGCCGGGACGGCGGTTCCGGCGCGTTCCACCAGGAACGGCCACCCGGAGGAGAGGACCAAGGGCTCCGAGGCGAAGAAGAAGACGGAGTCCACGGGATTGCCGGTCAGATTCTGTACGATCTTCGCGGAATCGATCCAAGGCCCGACCCCGTCGGCGACCGCGATGGAGACGACGTGCATCGCCCCGGTGTCGCCCGTGACCTGCAGGTCCAGGCGACCGGTCCAGCCGCTTCCATAGGTCAGGCCGGGCAACGGCAGGGTCAAGGTCTTGCCGCTGGCGTCCACGGAGATGGATCCCGGGGGCACCGCGAAGGGACCGACCGTGGCGGCACCGCTGGAGAGCGTGACGAATCCGGTGTCGTAGCCGCCGGTGGCCGTGAAGGCCTTGTTGAACAACGCCTTCACGGAATAGGCACCGCCGCAAGCCTCGGTGAGCGAAGCGCCCAGACCCGCATAGGCCACGGAGATGAGCTGGACCTTCCTGCCTCCGGGGCAATCCAGGGCGGCGTTCCCGTGGCCGTCGACCACCAAGGCCGGATCGAACCGCACCGAGTCTCCGGCCAGCAGCTTGCCCGCGGGCAGGACCGCCAGATACTTGTCCGTGGCGGCGTCCAGAAGCGAGACGACCGCACCGGTGAAGGACGATGCCGGGACTGCGGCGCCCGCCCGCTCCACGAGGAAGGGCCAACCGGTCCCCAGGACCACGGGCTCCGAAGCCCAGAAGAAGACGGAGTCCTTTGGGTTTCCTGTCAGGTTCTGCACCATCTTCGCGGAATCCACCCAGGGTCCGATGCTGTCGTCCACTGCCACCGATTCCGTGATCCATCCACCCGTGCCGTTGGCTACCTGAACGGAGAGTCTGCCGGTCAGGCTGCTTCCCGCAAGCCCGGAAACCGGGATGACGAGTGTCGATCCACCCGTGGTGGATATGCTGGACGGTTTGACCACGTCGACGACGGAATCCAGACCCGAGTGCAGTACGACGCGGGCGGTGTCCCAACCGGAGGCGGCGAAGACAGGATTGAACAGGGCCTGCACCGAGTAGTTGCCGCCACAGTCGCGAAAGACCCCGGCGTGCAAGGGTACGGGCCACACGGCCTTCGCGTAGAGGTACGCTTGGGACGAATCGGTGGCGTCGGTGGCGTCCACGTACTTCACCAGCACGCTGTCACCCGGAAGGACCGAGATCTTTCCGGCGACCGGTAGACCGCTGGTCACGGGAAGCAGACCGCTCTCGAAGACTCCGGTGGCAACTCCTGTTTCCACCAGCTTGAGCACCTGCTTCTGTCCCGTCCGCAGGTCGGTGATGGTGACCAGCACCGTGTCTTTCACAAGGGGCATCAGGTTGTTGTCACCGTCCGTGACTCGGATGTTGATCTGCGAGCTGTCCGACGTCACGCGCGGACCTGCGGCGACATTGGAGCCGTCGACGATTGCGAGCGCGGAGGCGGTCCGGTTGGAGACGCTGTTGACAAGCCACTCTCGCGCGGCGAACGCGCACCCGTTGCCCTCCTGACACGTTCCCGTGGGCGTCGTATCGGCCGAATCGCTGCCCGCGAAGATGGTGACGTTCAGGTTGTTGGTGCCCGATGCCAGAGTCACGGGGATATCGAATTTCCACGTCCCGTCCGCTTGTTTGGAAATCGCGGAGGCGAGTACCGGTGGGGCGAGCGCCGTTCCATTGATCCAGATGGAGGTGATGTACCCCTTTGCCACCGGCATCAGCTGGTCGTACACGTCCGCGGTTCCGGTGATGTTGATCGTGCGCGCACCGCTCGAAAGCACGATGGGCGCCCCGTTCTGCTGGTTGAACGGGGGATCGAATGCCACGTTCATGGCGTAGACCGTGCGCTTGGTCGCCTGTTCGACTGGATTGGGCGAATATCCGTACACGAAGGTGTTCTTGCGGTAGACCGCGATGTAGGGTTCGACGGGAATGTTCTGCGAGGAGTCGTCCAGCGCATTCTTGTCGGCGAAGGGGACTCCCGCGTAGTTGACGGGCGACAACCCATTGTCGGCGCCGGCCACGTGGATCCGGAACGACCAGTCCTTCGTCCCCACCGCGAACGGATCGTGCGCCGGAGCGTGGTTCATGAGGTCCGGATAGACCTGGTATTGTCCAGTGGCGTTGTTGATCTCGTACTTGTGCGTGTCGAACAGCACGTCCAGCCGGAATCTCGCCTGGGATTCCATCACCGGCGCTTCCGCGCTGTCGTAAAGCGGAATGTTGAAGTACCAGTCGCAAACGGAATTGTCCGGACAGGTGGAATCGACCTTTTGCGCGTACGAAACCCGGAGCGCACCGTCGACCATCGATTCGAAGCCCGAATCGATGTACCCGTCCGACATGTAGGCGAATCCGATGTCGCAACGGGCACCGAAATCGACCATGCTGTCCGGGTAGTACTTGGTGCCGCGCAGATAGATGCGAAGCATGAGGGAATCGTAGGACTTGCTGTCCTGGTTGGTGACCCCAAGGCTGAGCGCACGCATGACGGAACCCGAGGACCCCGTGTAGGTGTTGTCCGGCCCCTCCGGCCAGTTGTAGCGACTGGCCCGGATATCGAATTTCACATCCTCGACCGGAGTGCGGAAGCAACCCACCACGGAGCCGAAGCTTCCCGGGACGCCGACCTGGAAGTAGTACGTGGTTTGTTCCTTGAGTCCTGTCAAAAGCACCCTGTGGAATTCGACGGAGATCGGACCCGTTTCGTCGGTGTCCACCTCGATGCGTTTTCCCGCCACCCAATCCGCGCTGTCGTCGAAGGCGACGGCCGACGGGAAGGTCCCATTGGGCGTGACCCACATCACCTCGGCGGAATCAGCCGTGACGTTGCACACCTTGATGTTCGAATAGCTCGGATTGCTCGCAACGCTGGAGAGCGTGGTGAAGTTGTAGGGGATCGAATCACCATTCGACTGCACCCAAGCGTGGGAGAAGGTCTGGTCTCCCTCCACGTCGCTCGCGGTCACGGAGAAGTAGTACTTGGTCCCCGGGGTCAGTTTGTTGAGGGTGACTCTGAGCGTCACCCCGCTGTCCGTGCTGTTCACGTAGGTCATCTGTCCGCTGCCGCTCGAATCGGTGCCGTATCCGATTTTGACGAAGCCGTACTTGTCGAGATTCACCTGGATCACGGCGGAGGTGTCGGAGGAGCTCAATACGGAGACCGTGGGCACAGGAGCCACAACGGGTTCCGCTCTGGACAAGCCCATCAACGGAATCATCACTGCCGCGGATGCATCCGGACAGTTCGCCTCGGAAACCGACACCTGGTTTTCCCAGAGGTCCTTCACGACGGTGTCCGAATAGGCCGGCCCTCCCCAAAGTCCGCCCACGGGAATGCTGTAGTTGTAGTATGCCCCGGGAACATTCTTGCCCTCGGGATTTGCAGCTCGATGGTGGGGGTGGTTGGGATTCTTGTGCCCGACGCCCATGAGGTAGGACAGGTCCATGGCATTCATCCCGAACATGTAATCCATGCCGTCCACGATGAGATGTTGAACGGTGTCGCGCATCCAATAGCCGGGCGTCGCGGGAACATTCAACAACGGCTTTTGATCGACGATGGACGTGGCGTCCCAATACATGTAGAGATCCGCGAAATGGCCAAACTCGTATTTGTTGAACCAGCCGGGAACACCAGATCCGTAGTTCATGTTGTACCAAAGGCTGTCATAGGAAACCATCGCAGGAGAATATCCGCCGATCGGCAGCGTGAACGTCTTTCCGGCTCCGGACAATTCGGTACCGATCAGGTTGTTCAGACACCGGAGAAGCAGCGTGTCGCGCTGGGCGGGGGCGATCCCGTAATTTTGCGCGGTATCCGGATCCACCAGAATCAGCTTGATCATGGAATAGAGGGAAAAGCTCTCGATGTTCGCCCAGGAAGTTCCACTGTTCTTGATGATTCCGTTGCTTCCGCAGCCGAAATATCCCCCGTTGAACCGGTTCGTGGCGGTCCCCGCGTTGGAGGCGGCGCAAGTGCCTCCCAGTCCGTTGACCATTCCCGGCGTGTAGGCCACATCGTTCAGATAGGTGACGTCGTGCGTCGCCCAAAGCAGCGCGACCGCCGCCAGCGCGAGATCGTCGATGACGATGGTCTCGCCATCGTAGTCGCTGCCCCCTTCCGCCGCGTTCGTCTTCTTGGCTTGCGCGTACATCGCCTTGGCCATGATCAGGGCGGTGTCGGAGAAGCTCGGATCGTAGGGTCGGTACATTCGGGATACGAAGGCCAATCCCGCCGCCCAGTCGGCCATGGATGGGGTTCCCCAATTCTTGACCACGTTGCGCTCGTTCGCGCCCCCGCGATTGATGTCGGTCACCTGGTCCTGATTCTCCGGCCTACCCCACCACAGGAAATCCACACCCTGGTTCGGTCCAGGTCCTCCCGGTGGATTCCCCACGGACAGGTACATGTTGGCGGTGTTTCCCTGGGCCAAGCGGAAGGACTTCAAAGCGAACTGGCTACCCACCCACGCCTCGCGGAGGACATCCGGAATTCCATCCGTCTGTTGGGTGTAGGCTTGGTTCAAGGCGTAGTGGTCCACGTCCTTGTCGTGCATCGTCGCAGCCAGCATTCCCAAAGCCGCGAGCGAATAGCTCATGGTCCGGCTTTCCTTCAAATGGTTGCCGCAGTCGTACCACCCTCCTGTCAGGGCTCCCTTGTATTTGTATGTGCCGTCAGGGTTCTTGGCAGCGCTGTCGTAGAGCCAGCCGTCCCACATGTGGGAGGCGGGATGGAACCAAGATTGGTATTCGCCGCTGCGCGCCACCCCGAAGAACTTGATGGCGGCGTCACGGGCCATCCCGTACACGTTGTCGCTGACGATGAACGGCTCCGACGTGTCCGTACCCACGACCACGCGGTACCGTCCCCAGGGGAGGGTCGTGGGCAGGAATCCTTGGTCGAGGGTTCCCGCGGTAGCTCTGGAACCGGCCATCCCCGTGGCGTTGTTGTAGCCGGGAAGGCTGATTCGGGTGGGGGTGGCGGCGTTGTAGTAGGCGAACGGGATCACTCGCCCTTGGACTCTCTGTCCCCTGGAGGTCAACGGGCCCGTGGCGACAGCGACGTTCGAACCATTGATGACGGTGAAGCTTTTCGCACTCCCGGCATCCACGTAGTAGATCCGACCCCACCCCTTCTGGATGTCCGCCAACCGGTACCCGGCCTGGTTGACACGCACCCTGCCGGGGACCCGGTTCATGGTGTCCCCCATCTGCTGGATGTTGGTCACCGTCGTCGGAAGTTCGCTCAACGGATTGGCGATGGAGTCGTAGGGTACGGGGTCAGCCGCCTGGACCATCGAGGGTCCAGCGAGGGATATCAAAAATGTCGCGCTGAGGGCAAATTTCACGATGAACTCCGTTTACCGGCCTGGAAGGGATCTCGACGGACTGATCCAGAGTACTCCGATCCTCAGTTTACCGCCTTACGTTCTTCCCTAGGCCCGCGATCCACGGGAAACTTTGGACGCCGGTCGCGTTCGGAGTACGTTCGGGAGCCCAAGATTTCCGAGTCAGGACCCTCCGCCCGCTTCCCGGCGCGTGTGTTCCAGCAGTTCGTCCAACAGCTGCTGTGCCAAAGTGAAACTGTGGCTGAGCTTCAAGGCGCGTTCGCAGGAGAGGATGGCCTCCGGGACCTCACCTCGGTCGGACTGGACCAGTCCCAACCCGTAGTGGGCGTGGGCGCTGTTGGCCTTGAAGGAGAGGACGTCCAGGAATTCCGCCTCCGCTTCTTCCAGACGTCCCTGTCGTCGCCAGGCGAGAGCCAAGTTGATCCGGGCGCGGGCGTTGCGGGAATCCGCCTCCCGGGCGCGCAGGAAGTCCTGGACGGCATCGGCGTTCTGTTCCAGCGATTCGTTCGCCATGCCCCTGTGGTTCAGGACCACGGACAGGGTGAAGTTGTCCAGGGGGTTTTCCAGGAGGGTGGTGTAGATCCGCACCGCGTCCTCCATCTCCCCGGCGATCTGGGCGTTGAGCCCCTTTTTCAGGAGCTTTTCCACCTCCCCCTGCGAGGTCCGGCGAGGCCGGGGGGCGTTCTCCCCGGGAGCGGTGTAGAGGGCGTGTTCGCCCGTGGCCTGCTCCAGGTGGTTTTCCCTGGCCCTGGCCAGGTCGGAGATGTTGGACTTCTGGTAGTCGCGGATCTCCTGGAAGATGGTGTCGGAAAGGACGAGATTCGCGTTCAAGGCGGCCAATTTCCGACGGATCTGCTGGTTGAGGGGGTGGGCCCCCACCTTGTAGATCAGTTCGTGTTCCACCTCCGCCCAGGCGTCCTGGAGGATGGTGCGCACCTGAATTTCCACGCGGAACTCGGACAGGGTGGGATATTCCTGCTGCAGCTGGTAGGGGAGGCTGACCTGCAGATGGGTGCTCGCGTAGCCGAATTCCGCGAAGGAGCGCCCTTCTCCCTTCTGCTCCGTTTCCTGGATCTCGAAGACCGACCGGGCGGCGTCCACCACGAGATCGACGTCTTCCAGGAAGGGACAGACCGCCCGCAAGGCCATGAGATCGGCGAGGCGTCGCATGGCCGGCAGGGGCTCCACCAGGTCCTGGGGGCTGAATTTCCTCTGGAGCTTCTCCAGGAGGCTCGGGAGCCTCTTGACCCTGCCCTTGACCTGCACGGCGGGCACTCGATTCTCGGCGGCGCGCTGCAGCAGGCGACCCATCTCCACCACGACCAGTTCGCACTGGGGTGACAGGACCCGGTACACCGCTTCGACGGCCTCCTCGTCCAGGAAGCGGCTCGGATCGTTGGCCGGCTGGATGGGCGTCCCGATCATCGCAAAGCCGCCGCGATCTGGGGTGGCGGATCGGAAAGCTCCAGGCGGGGCCGCGTTCCCTGGTAGCTGGGGCAGGCGTGGCGCCAGCCGCATCCGGAGCAGGTCCCGGCGTGGGTCTGCGCCCTGGGGGACGCCTGGCCCGACAAAACCCGTCGGAACCGCTCCAGGGCCACGTCCAGCCGCCTCTGTTCCGACCCGATGTCGTCGACCGTGGCCAGTCGGCTCTGCTTCCTCTCGTCCCAGATGGGCAGGGGCAGGTTCACCACCACGGGCGTGCCGGACAGGACGTGCTCCAGCGAATGGGCCAAGCGGTACTGGGCCAGGGCGTAGACCGTGGTCCAGTTCAGGCCTTCGTTGACGGAAAACGGCGTGACCAGCGCGACGACGTCGCTTTCGCCTCGGATCTCGGCGAGCCGGTCCGGGCGCCCGACCAGACCGGTCTCGGCGTCCACCAGCGGCGTTCCAACATCCACCCGGTGGATGGTCGCTTCCCCACCCCTCATCCGACCCCGGACCTCGCGGTAGACGGCCAGCCATCCGTCGTTGCCATCGGCGCGCGAAAGGATGTGGAGATCGGGAAACCCCTGGTGACGCAGGACGCCGAGCTGCTCGCATCGCAGGAACCCCTCGAGGGCTCGCACGTCGATCTGGCCCGGCTCCAGTTCGAGCGGACTGCAACCGCGGCGCCAGACCTTCCAGGCGGCGGCGAGATCCTGGAGGGCGAGGCTTTCCCAACCCACCTGGATCCCGGGCCGGTAATACCTGCGTTCCAGTTCCTCCACCGGCCAAGGCGACCAGGAAAACTGGTTGTACCACTCCAGAACGTGTTCCCAACTGGCCCCGGGAGTGGTTTCGGGTCGTTGGAAAACGGAAGAACGCCGGGAACCCTGGCCGTCTCCGGAGGACTCGCTCGAAGCCGAGGCCGGGCCCGAAGCCGAGATCGGACCCGCGGAGGACGGGGGCGACTTGGTGCTCCGCGGTTGCGGAGGGCGCAGAAGGCTGTTCACCGGAAGCTCCATGGTGGGGTATTCCGGTGCGATGAACACGCTGGATTCCTCGGTCAGGCGAGGTGGAATGGCTCCCGACGAGGGTGGTGCCGGGATCGGCGCGCTACGCTCGGGAAATGCGGGGATGGCGGGATGGGTGGACTCCCCCATCGCCGACCCGGCACGGGAGATGTCCGGAAGGCTTCCCAGATAGAGCGACTCCCCGCCGTATTCGGCGAGCGAGGGTGTGGCCGGTGGACGAGGAGGGGGCTTTGGAAGTTCGGCCCTCGGCATTGGAGGCGCGGAGAACTGCAAACCCTCGAGGGAGGGCAGCGGAAGCGGTATAGGAGCCTCCTCCGATATCGGGGTCCTTCCGGGGTCGGAGAGGGTTGGCGATTGTGCAGGAGAGGGTGGTTCCTGGCGGCCAGGTTCCTCGGCATCCCCTTCCATGAGGCGGCGCGGTCGGAAGGCATCGGCGTCCGCGGCCCTGGTCGACATCGATCGATTGGCCGTCGGTGGCGCCGATGGGTGTCTGGAACGGGGATCGGGCGCCGGCACGAAATGGAACTGCCAACGGGCCAATGTGCCCCAACCCAGGCCGAGAACCCAGAATCCCAGGATTTCTCCCGCCACCTGCAGTCGCATCTGGTCCGGGCCCACCAAGGCCGCGGCCAGGGCCAGGACGGCTCCGGTGGCGAACGAGATCCAAGGCCACCAACCCAACACCATCGACAGGAGGAGCCCGACGGCGAAAACCCGCCAATCGGTTTCCTGCTCACGGAAGGCGAACCAATAGATTCCCCCACCCGCCGTCCCCACCAGGGAGAAGAACAGGAGCAGGATCCGAAGAACACCGTGGAGCGCCTTGGATTGTTTCATGATGTCACCGTATCCGGTACTTGTCCTTGAGGGCGGCGATGATCTCGTATCGGGTCCGGGTGCTGGAGGCCACGTACCGCTGCGATGCCTGGTCGTACACCAGGAGCTTGTAGAGTTCCTTTTCGATCTCGATCCCCAGCATCTTGTTCGCGGAGACCTTCAGTTCGGTGACGCCGAACCCGGTACCCCACTCCCGTTCCGCCTTGTCGAAGAGATCGAACTGGCACATGTCGTCGGGGACCTCCCGCTTGGCCACGGGCTCGAAGCACTGGTCCCGGTAGCGTTCGGCCACGCGCCTCGCCGCCCTGTCCAGGATTTCCGAGCCCTCGGAACCGTCCCTCGGCGCCGATCCTGCGCATCCCAGCAACACCAGGGTCGGAGCGACCGTCCACAGGAGAAGATTCCTCATATGGGCCGAAATATTAGCCGCCCAGGACCTTCTGCGCCGCGGTTTTCTTGTCCCGGCGGGAGGACTGGAGCAGGGTCGCCCGGACCAGGGCCTCGTCGATGTCCCCGCACAGGTTTTCCTCGCCGATCTGGTCGGCGAGCCCCGATCGCACCAATGCGGTCATGGGTTGGGCATGGACCCCCGACAGGATCAGGGCCCATCCTTCCCGGCGGGCGCGGGCGTGGACTTCCTCGATGGCCCGCAGCCCGGTGGCGTCCAGGGAAAGCATGCCCCGCATCCGCAGGATGAGAACCTGCGGCATCCGCGACGCCTCCTGGAGCGCGGATTTGAATTTCTCCGCGGCCCCGAAGAAGAAGGATCCTTGGATCTCGAACACCTCCACACCTTTGGGGATGGACCTGCGGGAAATGGATCCGGGGTCGTCCGGGTCCTCGCCTTCGGCCATGGTCTGCGTGATGTCGCGGATCTCCGTCACTTCCGCCATGCGCTTCATGAACAGCGCCGTGGACAGCACGAACCCGACCTCGATGGCCACGGTGAGGTCGATGAGCACCGTGAGCAGGAAACTGGTCAGGAGCACCAGCACATCGCCTTTGGGCGCCCGGAACAGCTTGAGGAAGAGTCTCCATTCCGACATGTTGTAGGCGACCACCAGGAGGATGGCTCCCAGGGCCGGCATGGGGATGAGCCCGGCCCAGCGTCCGGCGACCATCAGGATCACCAGCAAGGTGGCGGCATGGACCATGCCCGCCATGGGCGTGCGGCCGCCGTTCTTGATGTTGGTGGCTGTGCGGGCGATGGCCCCCGTGGCGGGAATTCCCCCGAACAGCGGCGAAACGATGTTGGCCACGCCTTGGGCCACGATCTCCATGTCCGACCGGTGGCGGCGTCCGGTCATGCCGTCGGCGACCACGGCGGAGAGCAGGGATTCCAGGGCGGCGAGCAAGGCGATGGAGACCGCGGGATTGAACAGCTCGACGAACTTGTCGAAGGGAACCGTCGGGATGTGGGGGAAGGGCAGGTGGCTGGGAACGTCGCCGAATCGGGAGTGGATGGTGCTCACGGGCAGGTGGAAGATCCGCACCAGCAGGGTGGTCGCCAGGATGGCCATCAGCGAACCGGGCACCTTCTTGGTGACCTTGGGCCAAAGCACCGTGAACGCCAATGCCACCGCCGCGATTCCCACCGCCCAGGGGTTCGTGGTCGGAAGCGCGTGGGCGAAGGTCGCGAGCTTGGGCAGGAACAGCGCGGGGATCTTGCCGGGGATGGTCAGGCCCAGCAGATCGCCGAACTGGGTGGTGGCGATGATCAGCGCGATGCCCGTGGTGAAGCCCACCGTCAGGGGGAACGGCACGAACTTGACGAGTCCTCCCAGGCGCAAAAGCCCCATGACCACCAGCATGACCCCCGCCAACAGCGTGGCCACGGCCAATCCGTCGTATCCGTACTTCTGGACGATCCCGTACACGATGACGATGAAGGCGCCGGTGGGGCCTCCGATCTGGACCCTGGTGCCGCCCAGGGCGGAGACCAGGAAGCCCGCCACGATGGCCGTGTAGAGTCCCTGCTCCGGCTTCACCCCGGAAGCGATGGCGAACGCGATCGCCAACGGGAGGGCCACGATGCCGACGATGATGCCCGCCAGCGCGTCGCGGCGGAAGTCCGCCCAGGAGTACCCCTCGCGGAGCACGGTGAGGAGTTTCGGTTCCAACCGGGTGGGAAGCAGATGCGGCATGGACCCAAAGTTAGCCGATCCGACGGTCCGGCATCCGTCGGGACCTGCACGGATCCTAGTTTGTCCGTCGAGCACCTCAACGGACGGGACGGCGAACATGCAGGTCAGGACATCCATTTCCATTTTGGCCCTGGGCGCGGCCCTGGCCTTCGCGCAGCCTCCATCGGGACAGATTTCGGCGCTGGAAGCCAAGGTCGACAGCCTCTCCACCGAGTTGCGCACGCTGGAGAAGGTCCTCGCCCTGCGAGGCCTGGACATCGACCGCGACCGGCGCGCGGTGGCCCTCCAGGACTCCACCTTCGACATCCCCGTGGAAGGCACGGCCGTCCTGGGGGAATCCAAGGCTCCGGTGACGGTGGTCCTGTTCACGGACCTGCAGTGCCCCTACTGCGCCCAGATGGCCCCGGTGCTGAAGAATCTCCAGGCGGAACATCCCAAGACCCTCCGGATCTCGTTCCGGCATTTTCCCCTGGTCACCATCCACGACAGGTCGATGGAAGGCCATCTCGCGCTCTGGGCGGCGGGGCGCCAGGGGAAGCTGTGGGAGTACTACTTCGCGACCACGCCGAGCTTCCGCTCGTTGACGGATTCCGTCCTCACGTCCTCCGCCAGGTCGCTGGGCCTCGACATGGCGCGGTTCGACGCCGACAGGCGTTCCAACGCGGCCAAGGAGGCGGTGGAACGCGACATGAGGCTGGGAGAGAGCCTGGGCGTCCAGGGCACGCCCTCGCTCTACCTGGACGGAAAGTCCACGCGCAGTCCCGGCGACATCGCCCTGGCCTGCGCCAAGTTCGAGGGAACCGCGAAGAAGTAGCGACTTCCCCGGAAAGGAGCAGGCGATGTCCAACCGATGCCGCGTCGCGGTCTCCCTGCTTCTCCTGGTGGCGGCCTCCGGCGGAACGATCGCCGGGGAACCGGGAAACGGGATCGTCGGCGACTGGTTGACCGGGGGCGGCAAGTCGATCGTGCGCATCGAAAGGACCGGGCCGATCTTCACCGGCGCGATCGTCTGGCTGAAGGACCCGGAAGCCCCGGGCGGTGGCCCCAAGCTCGACCACATGAACCCCGACCTTTCCCGACGCGGCCGCGACATCCTGGGACTGGTCATCCTCAGCGACCTCCGGTCCGACCCGGACGGGAATTGGTCCGGCGGGCGGATCTACGATCCCGAATCCGGCAAGACCTACCGTTGCGAGGCGTCGCTGGACGGTCCGGACAGGATCCGGCTCCGTGGGTTCGTCGGGTTCGCGCTGCTCGGCCGAACGGAGATCTGGCGACGGGGTCCCGGCGGGACCCCGAACTTCAGCCCTTGAACCGCGCGCGCAGGCTCTGGAAGGTCTGGGAGGCCTCGGCGTCGCGCGCAAGCGATTCCCGCGCCGCCTCCAGGGAATGCGTGACCGTGCTGTAGTCGCGGCCGAACAGCACGCCGATGGAATGGAGCGTGTTGTCGGTGAGCTCGTGGATGAGGAGCATGGCCAACTGGCGCGCCGCGACGACCGGACGCTTGCGGGTGCGCGAACGCATCAGGGCGATGTCGATCTGGAACGCGTCGGCGACCGCCTGGGCGATGGCGCCCGGCGAGGACGAGTTGCGCCGGTTGCGCAAGGCGTCTCGGAACACGGCCTCGGCGGTGGCGCGATCCACCTTGCCTCCGCAGATGTCGCTGAAGGCGCAAAGCTTGAGAAGAGCGCCTTCCAATTGCCGGACGTTGCCGGTGAACTGCTCGGCGATGAGTTCCAGAACGTCCTGGGTGACGTCCCAGCCGCCCTCGTTGGCCTTGCGACGCAGGATGGCGAGGCGCGTGTCCTGGTCCGGAGCGCCCAGGTCCGCGACGAACCCGGACTCGATCTGCCGCAGGATCTGCCTGTCGAAATGCTGGACCTCGGAAGGTGGCCTGTCGCAGGTGAGGACGATCTGCTTTCGTTGGCCCTGCAGGGCGCCCATCACGTAGACCATCTGTTCGCGGAACCGGGGCTTGTCCACCTCGCCCCCGAAGAATTGGATGTCGTCCAGCAGGAGGACGGAGGCGTCGCGGTAGATGTTGTGGAATGCCTTCAGATCACCCTTGCGCGCGACCTCCAGATACTCGCGCGCGAATTCCTCGGAGGTCCGGTACACCACCTTGCGGGCGACGTCGTGGCCGAGCACGAAATGCCCGATCGCGTTCATCAGGTGGGTTTTGCCCAGGCCGGTGCCACCCACCAGGAGCAGGGGGTTTGCCCGCGCACCGCCTGGCTGTTCGGCGACCTGGCGCGCCACCGCCATGGCCAGGCGATTGCAATCGCCCTCCACGAAACTGTCGAACGTCATCCGGGGAGCCAGTCGACCGGCCTCGCGACGGATTCCTTCGGCCTGGATCTCCTGCTTGGCCGAAACCAGGCGGGATGAGGGCGATTCCGGCGTCCTGCGAGGAGCTGGGCCCCGGAGGATGGGCTCGGATGGCCCGGCAGGATCCAATATGATGCGGACCAGGACCTCGGCGCCCACCTCTTCGCGAAGGACCCTCTCCACCAGGCCCTTGTGGTGGGTGTGGACGAATTCCTTGGCGATCAGGGTCGGGGCCAGGATCTGCAGGGTGTCTTCTTCCCATTCGCCGCTCTTCAGAGGGGCGAACCAGGCGGCGAATGCGGCTCGACTGACCTCGTGGGAGACGCGTTCCAGACAAGCCTGCCAGAGGCGGCTGGAATCCGATTGAATCAACAGGGAATTCACATCAATCCACACAAGCAAGGAGTTGCACCCGGAATTCCGCAAGATATCCCAACACCTGCCAACAGGTTGTCCACATAGACTGGGAAATTCACCGGTATCCGCAGGGAAACAGGCCTCTGGATGATCTTTCGATCCACAATACCCCACAGGTCGGCATTGCCGGAACAGGCAACTCCCGGAATATAACTCCTCCGACCCCGTCGACTTGGACCGTTTGGACCGGGGATGTTTCATCACCCTGGAACCGGCTGCGCAGGCCCACTTCCGCGTCATCGAACCGGGTCGGGATCCGATCGGTTGACATGATCCGTCCACCCCTCGATCCTCCGTTTCCGTTCGGGGCCCCGGGGACTTGCGATGCCGCGCGCACGTTGGGGCATACCCCCCTCCGAGCTAGGTTTGGACACCCATGGTAACCACGCGCCAAAGGCCGTTCCGGGAGGACGGAAGCGAATGGTGGAAGGGCCCGGTCCGACCCCTGGTCCGGGTGGCCGATCTCGTGTCCATCCTCCAGGCCGCGGGAGACCTCGGCGCCGTCGTCCTGGCCTACGCCTTGGCGAGTCGACTGTGGCCCATCCTCACCGAGTTTCCGGGGATCGCCGTGCTCAAGGAGAACATTCCGCCGGGCAACTACAGCGTGAACGCCTTGGTCACCGCCTGTCTGCTGGGCCCGATCTTCCATTCCATGGGGCTCTACGAGGAACAACACAGCCTGCTGAACATCCAGGAGTACCAGAACATCCTGCGTGGCTGGTTCCTCACCATGCTCCTCGCCGTCCTGGCCGTGGCCACCATCGAGCGCAGTTTCCAGAGTCGGGGAATCTTCCTGACCGTCTGGTTCCTCCTCCTGGTGCTCCTCTTCTTCTTCCGTTTTTCCGTATACCGGTTGGGGATCTTCCTGCGCCAGCGGGGATGGCGGGACCGCCGGATCCTCATCTACGGGGCGGGCGAGACGGGAAAGAGTCTCCTGCGCATCCTTCGCCGTTCCCCCAAGACCGGACTGGAAATCGCCGGATTCCTGGACGACGACGCGACCCTGTTCGGCAGGACCGTCGAGGACGCCGAAGTGCTTGGCGGAGGTGCCGACATGAAGCGCGTGCTGGAACAGACCGGAGCCAGCGAGATCTTCGTCGCCCTGCCCCGGACCAACCGCTCCACCCTGCTGCGCATCGTGGAGCAGTGTCGACGCAACGCGACACCCTTCCGGCTGGTGCCCTCGCTCTTCGACATCGTCCTCCAGCAGGTCGAAGTCCTGGACATCGGAGGCATTCCCCTGATCGGTGTCCACACTCCCGGGCTGTCCCCGGCCCGTTCGGCCGTCAAGCGCGCCATCGATCTCGGGGCCTCCGCGACCGCGCTGTTCTTCCTTTCGCCGGTGCTGGTCGTCCTGGCCATCGCCATCCGCCTGGTGGACGGGTCGCCGGTCCTGTTTTCCCAGAGGCGGGTGGGGCGGGATGGCCGCCAGTTCCGCATGTTCAAGTTTCGCACGATGCGCACGGACGCGGCCACCTACGCGAACGCGCCGACCGATCAGCGCGACGAGAGGGTCACCACCCTCGGTCGGTTCCTGCGCCGGACCAGCCTGGACGAACTTCCCCAACTGTGGAACGTGCTGCGCGGGGACATGTCGCTGGTCGGCCCTCGGCCGGAAATGCCGTTCCTGGTCGAATCCTACGACGATCTCCAGCGGCAGCGGCTCGCGGTGAAGCCGGGGATCACGGGACTCTGGCAGGTGAGCCCGGACCGGGCCGAACCCATCCACGCCCACATGGACTACGACATCTACTACATCCGCCACCAGTCGATCCTGCTGGACCTCGCGATCCTCCTGAAGACGGGATCGTCCGTGGTGCGCGGAAAAGGGGCGTATTGACCCCCCCGCAGGGACGCAAAATTTTGCGTCCCTGCGGGGGGGTCCGTTATTCCTCGAACGAATCCTTCAGGGCGGATCGCCAGTCGGGCAGTTTCAGGCCGAATTCCGTCAGCAGCTTGGACTGGTCCAGACGCGAATTCAGGGGACGTTCCGCCTTGGTGGGATAGGCCGAGGTGGGGATGGGCAGCACCGATTTCAAGACCTGCTCTTCCCGGAGGGGGTCGTCCTCGAAGATCGCGCGGGCGAAGCCGTGCCAACTGGTCTCGCCGGCTGCGGCCAGATGGTAGACGCCCGACTGGCCCTGCCAGCGGGCGATGGCGGATGCGGTGGTCTCGGCGATGTGGCGGCACCAGGTGGGAGCGCCCACCTGGTCGTCGATGATCTTCAGTTCCTCCCTCTCACGGGAAAGCTTGAGCATCGTGCGCACGAAATTGCCGCCTCGCGTCCCCCAGACCCACTGCAACCGGAAAATCAGGTTCTGGACCCCCGTGGCGGCGATCCGTTGGTCGCCTTCCAGCTTCGTCGCGCCGTAGACGGAAAGCGGGCCCGTCGGGTCGGATTCCGTCCATCGTCCCTCCTTCCGACCGTCGTACACGTAGTCGGTGGAGAAGTGCACCAGCCGCGCGCCCAGGCGGGCCGCTTCCTCCGCGAGCACGCGGGGAGCCCCGGCATTGACGCGACGGCACAGGTCGATCTCGTCCTCGGCCTTGTCCACCGCTGTGTAGGCCGCCGCGTTGACCACCAGATCCGGCGCGACGTCGCGCACCAGGGGGCGCAGCGACTCGGGGTCGGAGAGATCGACGGTCGGGTGGTCCATCGCCACGATCTCTCCGAGGGGGGCCAGGGTTCGCCGCAACTCCCAACCGACCTGGCCGCGGCGGCCGATGATCAGGATCTTCATGTGTCCGTCCATTCCTCCCGAGTTAGAAATCGCCGCCGGGACGGTCACCGCGCACGGCGCGCCAGGATCTCGCGGGGAAGCGCGCGGAGGAACCCGAGATTGGTGGAGACGTACCTCGGGCCAAGCCGGCGCGGCTCCTGGACCAGGCGGAACAGCCACTCCAGGCAGAGGGATCGGGCCCAGCGGGGCGCGCGACGGCGAAGACCCGCGTGGATCTCGAAGGCGTTGCCCACGCCCAGGAAACAGGCGGGGACGTTCTCCACCCCTTCCATCCAGATCTCCTGGCGGGGGCACCCCAGGGCGACGAACACGAGACGGGCTCCGCTTCCGCGCAGGAGCTCAGAGTGCCGTTCCCGTTCCGCCTCCAGATCCTCGCCGAAGGGGGGCGCCAGCGAGAGGACGACCTCCAGGAACGGGTGGTCTAGACGTATTTTGTCAATCGCCAGGGCGAGGACCTCCGGCGAGGACCCGAACAGGGCCACGGGCAGACCCCGTTCCTCGGCCAGCCCGAGCAGTTCCGGGAAGGCCGCCATCCCCTCCAGCCGATCGGTGCCTCCCAGCAGCCGCACCAGCGGCATGCCGTCCGGGCAGACGAGATCCGCCGTCTCCATCGCCTTGCGCAGGGCCACGTCGCGGCGCGATTCCACCACCATGTGGACGTTCGCGAACAGGACTCGGGTGGTCCGACCCGAACGCGCCAACGACAGGATCCGCTCCAGGAATTCCGAGCGCCGTCCCGCGTCCACCCGGGCGCCGAGGATCCGATCCCCGCGGATCATCCCTTTCCGGCGGCATCCTCGCCGCGCTCCAGCAGCTCGCGGAATTCCCCGTCGTCGCGCGCACGGAGCAGGGCCTCCAGCGACGGTGCGGAAATGCGCGCCACCGAAGCCAGCGCCCGGATGTGCGACGCGGCCGCCGAGGGCGGAGAGAGGAGAAGGAAGGCGATGCGCACCGGACTCCCGTCGGGAGAGGGAAAATCCACCCCCCCGGGGCAAACCGCCACGGCGGCGCAAAGCCGGGGGACCGACTCCAACCGGGCATGGGGAATGGCGATCCCCATGCCCATCGCCGTGGACATCTTCTCCTCGCGCTCCCACACCGCGGACAGGATCCGGTCGCGATCCCCCAAGCCGTGGGCGTCGCACAGGACGTCCACCAGCAGGGGAAGCAGTTCGGCCCGGGTCCCGACTTCCACTCCGGTCCGGACCGCCCCCGGGGGCAGATGGTCGGAGAGCCGCATCAGAAGTCGGCCCCCAGGCTCCAGTACTGGATGGATCCGTCGATGGGTTTTGGCTGGATGTTGGTCGGGGTTCCCGCGGGATCCGTCAGCGCCCAGGCCTCGCTCCAGCGCAGGATGAACGCCCCCAGGTTCAAGCCCAGTCCCCAGCCGAGACCGACTCCACCCTGGTCCACCACCTGGCCGGAGGTCCAGGCGGAGCCGGCGTCCAGGAAGACCGAACCCATCAGCCAGTGCAGGGGCGGCAGGAGGGCACCGAACCGGACCTCCTCCACGAACGGGAAGCGGTACTCGATGTTGGCCACCATCTCCTTGTCCCCGCGGAACTGGTCGTACCGGTATCCGCGCAGCGGCACGTCCAGGTCCGAGAAGTAGAGCTGGTCCACGCCCACGCCGGAATTGGCCTCGTTGAAGTGCCAGTTCAAGGTGAAGTCGTCCCCTCCAAGGAGGAAACTGTGGGGGTCGGCGGCACCCGCCCGGAAGGATTCCCCGCCCGCGACCCGGACCGCCAGACCCGAGATCTTCCCCGTGGGGAAGTAGCCGCGGACATCCGTCTTGAGCAGGGCGTATCCGTAGTCCGGACGGAGAAGCGGGGGCATGTACGTCGCGGCGAGGTTGGCTCGCACGCCGTCCCAGGGGCCGGTCGGGCCCCAGATCACGTTGTCGAAGACCCACTCCCCCGAGGCCCGCAGCCACTGCAGGTCCCGGTCGTCCGCGGCGTGCGCCGGATCGTCCACCAGGTCTCCGTTGGAATCGTACGCCTTCGCGGTGCGCTGGATGCCCCCCCACTCGAGCGAGGCGTCCACGCGATGGAAGACGGAGAAGGGATAGAGGGCCGTGACCACCGCGCCGTAGAGCTGGTCGTCGTAGAGGGCCGTGTCGCTCGCCGAATCCGTCGCGAGGATGTTTCCCGTGAAGGTGCTGGTGTGGTAGACGGTGGCGAAGAGGTCGGTCCGCCACGGAAGCCAACCGTAGCGCAGGAACACGTTGGCGTCGGTCAGGCTTCCTTGCACGTCCAGCATCGCGTCGATGGTCTGGTCGCCCATCAGGTCGGACAGCGAGAACATCCCCTCGCCCGCCGTCCCCTCGTAGCTCGAGAAGCCGAAGGCGAGCGCGGCGTGGTCCAGGCCCCACCGGGCCCGGTACGGCTTGGATACGAGCCTTCCCGACGAGTCCCTCGCGGGAAGTCCCGGGGGGAACGTGGACGCGGTGTCCACGGAGCCCGGCTTCCGGGCGGCGGGAGCCGGGACGGCCTCCTTCTCCGGCGAGGCCCCGAACAGACGGTCGCCGGGACGCGTCGGGTCCATGGGCGCGTGCAGACTGTCGCGACGGACGATTTTCAGGGAGTCCTTCGCCGCCTTGGCCGAATCCCTGTCCGCGGTGTCGAAGCGGAAGCTCTCCAGGTTCTGGCGCACCAGGGGACGGAAGATGTCCAGGCGTCCGGAGTCCTCCGTGCGCACGTACCGGGTTCTAGCGAGGACGGAATCCGTCAGGGCGCGGACGGTGTCCGACAGGTAGAGGTCGAACGAGCCGCCTTCGAAGAGGGAGAAGACCAGTTGGTTCCCGTCGCGCGCGAGCTTGGGGCACTGGACCCCGGTCAGGAGATCGGTGGCGGGTCGGGCCCGGCCTCCCGCGGCCAGCGGGTGTTCCAGGAGGTAGACCTGGGGGAGGCCGCTGCGGTCCGAGAGGAAGGCGATCCTGGAACTGTCGTCCGAGGCGCCGCCCCAGGATGGGCGGGTCTCGTCCCCGGAACTCGCGGAGATCCGGCGACGGGATCCGGTGGAGATGTCCAGGATCCAGATCGACCGGTGCCTCCCGATGCCTCCCGAGGAATCCGCCTCCGAAGACCACGCCACCCAGCGCCCCGAAGGCGAGAAGGCCGGTTCGTCGTCGTCGGGGGCGTCGTCGGTGAGACGGCGGACGGAATCCGTCACAAGATCCCAGAGCCAGAGGTCGGCGCGCCCGTCCAGCAGTCCGCGGAAGACGATCCTATTCCCGTCCCTGGACCAGTCCGGATCGGACAATCCGTCGAATCCCGGATCCAGGCTCCGCCGCACCCTCCCGCTGCGCGCGTCCAGGATGTGCAGCGCGTTGGACCCGTGCGTCTGCGCGGCCACCACGATCCTCCGGCCGTCCGGCGACCAGGAAAGCCCGCTGGTGAAGGGACTGAAGGATTCGTGCGTCGTGGTCCCCCCGCCTTCCAGCACCCGGCGGGGCTTTTCCCTCGGAAGTTCGTCCAGTTTTCCCACGTACAGGCCCTGGCGGGCGCCGCGGTCGGAGAACCAGGCGACCTCGGAGCCGTCCGGACCGATGGCGGGCTGCATGTTCCAGAAGCTTCCGTCCTCGCCGGCCCGGGTCAGGATCCGTCCCACCTCCGACCCGTGCTGGCGGATCCCGAGCTCGGGCCAGTAGTCCCAGCGGAGATCGCGGATCCACTCTTCGCCGGCGTCCCGCAGGCTGACCTTGGTGACGCGCTGGAAGGCCTTCTCCAGGTCGTGGTCGCGCAAGGTCTCCTGCACCAGCTCGCGCACCGTGCCCGCACCGAAGGTCCGCTCGCAGTAGTAGAGGAAATTCTGCCCGGCGCGGTAGGCGAGGAAGCCCTGCATGTCCACGGTGGGCATCGGGAGGTAGCCGGAGGTCACGGCATCCATGAGCCACATGTCGCTGGGCAGGTCCCATCCGTCCAGCGAGACGTATTCGGCCAGACCCTCCGTGAACCATAGGGGCATGCGCGTGCGCTCGGCGCCCGCCAGGGCCGAACCGCTCTCCTGGCGCATGGCGTCGAACATGACCGCGTGCACCATCTCGTGCGCCAGGACGTGGTCCAATTCGCGGTAGGAGCCTTGGAAGGGGACCACGATCCTGTTCCGGAAGATCTCGGTGAACCCACCGACCCCCTCCTGCAGGATCTCGTCGGTCACGTTGGTCTGCTGGAACTTGGGATGGCTGTCGTAGAGGAGGATGGGGACCCTCTCCTCCAGGTGCATGCCGGTCTTCTGCACCAGCCTCTCGTAGAAGCCCTCCAGGCTGTCCACCGCGCGTTGCGCGACGGCCTCCCCCCCCTGGGCGAAATAGACGTCGAAGTGGCGGGTCCGCTCCACCTTCCAGTGGAATTCCTGGTACTGCACCTTGTTCTTCCCGAACTGCGCGAAGACCGGGGACGACAGGCACAGGCAGGCAAAGGCCGCGGGAAGGGACGAAATCCGTCTCAAGTCGGCACCTCTTCCCGCAAGGCGAGCGCCGTCGCGGACGAGATTCCCGCGAACCATTCCGGATCCCAGCGGTCCGAACGGGGAACCGCTCCGAGCAGGGCGTCGAACACCTTCCACGGCAATTGGCCCAGGGCCAAGGAGCCCGCGCCGTCGTGCCCGTAGCCCCAGCCTCCGCACACCGCGGCGCAGGCCACCCGCCACGGCTCGGCTCCCGCGCCCATGGGGAAGACCGCCGGAACCGTCCCGCCGTCCCAGGCGGAAAGGATCCGCACGAGTTCGGGTCCGTCTTCCTCCAGGTCCATCACCGCTCCGGCCCATTTGGCCGCCTGGGCCCCTTTCGCCTGGGCCTCGGCGCGCAGCCGCGAGATCTGGTCGGCGAGTTCCTTCCCCTCGATCGCCTCGAACACGTGCCGGGAAAGCACCAGGCGAAGCTCCGGCGCCCGTCTGCGCGCCCGCTTCAGGAGGGCCTCCAGATCGGGCGCGTCGGATTCGAGATCGAGCGCATCCCAACCCCGAATGGACAGGATCCGTTCCAGCGCCTCCTGCCTGTCGGCATCGTCGGGCCACATCCCGCCGTCGTGGCGTCGACGCAGCGTCGCCAGCAGGCGCGAGGCGGGGAAGGCGCGTTCCGCCTCCCGCACGCGGTGCGGCCACTCCTCCGGATCCGCGAGGTCCAACCGGATCTCCACGCGCCGCACGCGCCGCCTGGCCGATGGGGTGAGAGGAAGGTCCTGGGGGCGACCGGCCAGGGCCAGGATGGCAATTGGGTCCGCGGCGCTCATCGCCGGAAAGCCTACAAACTGGGGACTCCCCGTGTCCGGGGGATCCCCCCCTGCGGATGGGGAGGAAATAGGCGGGAAGTAGGTTTGCAGGCAACGTGATCGCGATCATCATGGCCGGATGGCTGTTTTGCGCCCAGGCGGGGGATACCCTGCTGGGAGGTCGGGGACTGAAGGCGTTCGAGGAAGCATCGAGCCTGTCCCTTTCCGGGAACCATCGGGCGGCGGACGGTTTCGCGCGCTCCTGGGACGGAGGTTCCGAGCAGGAGAAGCTCCTGCTCTCTGCCACCGTGGCGCTATCGGCCTTCGCGGATCTCCATGACCCCGCCCGCCTGGAATCCGCCCACCGCACACTGGACCAACTCTCCCGGCTGGTCCGGTCCAGGACGGATCCGCGCTCCCGCCTGATCGACGCCATGGCCCTGTCCCAGGAGTCCTATCTGGCCGCGCTGGAGGGTCGGGACCTGGCATCCGCCCTGGACGGCCGCTCGGCGGCCTCCGTCGCCCGCGACATGATGGACCAGGGTTGGGACAGTCCGGAACTCCGGGGGATCGTCGGTGGCTACCTGTTCTGGAAGTCCCAGAGCCTGGGCCCCGTGGGCAGGTTCATCGGGGGCGACCAGCGCGATCGAGGATTGCTGCTCACCCAGCAGGCGGCGGCATCCCGGTCGCCGTTTCGCGAGGCGTTCCGCACCTCGCTTCTCTGGATCCGATACGAGCGGGGCGAATACCCCGAAGCGCTTCGCGTGGTCCAGGAAGCCCGCGCGATCTGGCCGGAAAATCGGATCTACCGGCAAGCCGAAGGCGATGTCCTTTTCCGGTTGGACCGCCTGTCCCAGGCGCTCGACACCTACCGCGCGAGCTTCATCGAGTACGATGGCCTGGAAGTCCTCCCGGTCGGTCGGCTCTCCGCGGCCGGGAACCTGGCCCGCATCCACGCCGCCATGGGCCGGCGGGACTCCGCCCGGGCGTGGCTCGACACGCTCGACGCCCCTCGGTACAAGAAGGTCCGCAAGTGGCTCCCGGCATCGCTGGTCCGCGACCTGGTGCCGATCCGACGGGAACTGTCCCACCCGTGACCGGCTTCGACTGCGACGTGGCCGTGGTGGGAGCCGGCACGGCGGGTTGCGCGGCGGCCCTTTCGGCCGCGCGGGAGGGACTCCGCGTGGTGCTCCTGGACCGGAGATCCGCCGACCAGGTGGGGACCAAGGCCTGCGGCGACGCCATGGAGGAGAACGAGATCCGTTGGACGCTCGCCGTCCTGGGCGTGGACCTCTCCCCCGCCGTGCTTCGTGGAAACCTCGGCGCGCGCATCTCGACCTCCGACGGCCGGGACCACCTGGTGATCCCGGCCCGCATCACGCCCCGCGCCATGGTGGATCGGCCCCGCATGGGCAGGATCCTGCTGGACGCGGCGATCGCGGCGGGAGCGGAATTCCGCGGGAACGGCAGGATCGTCGACTGGATCGCCGAAGGAGACTCCATCGTCGGGGTGCGCACGGAGGGTGGCGTACTTCGGGCGCGTTGCTGCCTGGATTGCAGCGGCGCCGCTTCCGGCCTGCGCCAGAAGGTCGCGGTGCCGGGCCCCTTGGAAAGGGAGGTGGGGGAAGGACGGTTGGCGTTCGCCTACAGGGAGCTGGTGCGGGTTCCCGCCGGGATCCCCCACCCCGACGAGATCGCCCTCAGCTACGACCTGGCCGCCTCCAACGGGGGCTACGTCTGGTACTTCCCCAACGGACCGGCGGAGATGAACGTTGGCATCGGAGGCGCGCCCTCCGCGCGCCCTTGGGCGAAGTGCCTGGAAGAGCACGGCAGATCCTGGGGGATCTCGTGGGAACGACGCTCCGCCGCGGGAGCCTTCCTTCCGGCCCGGACCTTCCTGTCGTGCGCGGTGGCACCGGGCTACATCGCCTGCGGAGACGCCGCGTGCTGCGTGGGCCCCTTGGACGGAGCCGGGATCCATTCCTCCCTGCTGACCGGTCACCTGGCCGCGTTGCAGGTCGTCCACGCCTTCTCGCGGGGGGAAGCCACCCTGGAAAACCTCTGGGGCTACCATCGCGCCTATCTGCGCTACCGCTGGAACGACAGCATCGTGGACCACGGCGCGGGAATCTCCGCGCAAGAAGCGCTGCGCCCCCTGCTCCAGGACCTGCGGCAGGAAGACTTCGACGCCCTGGTCCGGATGGCCGACTCCCGCACGGTCATCGCCCTCTACTCCACTTCCTGGCGATCGGCGGGGCCGCTGCTGCGTCTGGTGGCGCGACTCTCCGCCCACCCCCGCCTGGTGCTGCGGCTGGTGCCCGCGCTTTGGTGGATGTCCAGGTTGCGCGTCCATCTCCTGGCTTACCCCCAGACCCCGGAGGGGCATGCGGCTTGGGACCGGAAATTGAACCGGATCCTGTCGAAGGCCGGGGTGATCGGGGGAACGCGGGGATTGCCCCGACCACCGCCGGTATCGTAGCATGGCCCCATGCTCGACCTTGCCTTGGACGTGCGGCGGATTCCCGTGCGCCTGCCTTCCGGACCCGACGGCCCGGTGGAAGCCGTTCTCTTCCTCGCTCCTCCCGACCCGCGCGGTTCCCAGGGACTCCTGGGCCGGCTGAACGACCCCGACGCCTTCGTCCCCGCCTCGATCGACGGACGGATCAAGCTCCTGGCGAAATCGTCCATCGCCATGTTCGCCTGCCTCGAGCCCCTGGAAGAACTTTCCGAGCTGGAGGAATTCCAGGCCTCGAGCGCCAACATGCGGGTTCGGCTGCGCGGCGGGGCCGTGGTCGCGGGATTGGTGCGGCTGCTCCTGCCCGGGAACCACCGGCGTCCCCTGGACTTCCTGAATCTCCCGGAGCGGTTCTTCCCCTTGGTGACGGAATCCGGCACGGTGGTGGTCAACAAGGACTGGATCGAGTCCGTGGAACCCTCGGACGCCGCCTGATGGCCACCCTCGACAGCTACCTCCAGGCGCAGGTCGCGCACGGCGCGACGCACTTCCTGCTCCAGGCCGGCCGCGAGATCGTCTTCGTCTTCGACGGGGAGGAACGGCCCATGACGGCCGAACGATGCGATCCCGCCGCGGTCGTTTCCCTGCTCTCGGAAATCGCGCCGCCCGACATGGTGCCTTCCATCCGGGCCAACGGACCGTTCGGATTCTCCTACCTGTGCGGAGAGCGCTCCTTCGCCTGCGTCGGCCATCCCTCCGCCCTGGGACCCAAGGCCGTGTTCACCCTGTCGGAAGCGGCCCAGGTCGAGGCGGATCCCGCCTCGGTCGTGGACGCCGTCGCGGAACCCGCCATCCACCGGCTCTTCCGCACCATGGTGGAGCGCAAGGCCTCCGACCTGCACCTTTGCTCCAACGAGCCTCCCATGCTGCGGGACTCCGGGGACATGGTCCGCCTGGAGGGCGAGCCCAGGTATTCCGACGACGCCCTCCGCGACCTCCTCTTCGAGATCGCTCCGGCGCGCAACCGGGAGGAATTCCTGGAGACCGGCGACACGGATTTCGCCCACGAGATCCCGGGAATCGCCCGCTTCCGGGCCAACTACTTCCGCGACCGCAAGGGGATCGGGGCGGTGTTCCGACAGATTCCGACCGAGATCCTCTCCGTGGACGACCTGAGCCTCCCCGACGAGGTCCGCCAGCTGTGCTTCCTGTCCAAGGGACTCGTGCTGGTGACCGGGCCCACGGGATCGGGGAAGTCCACGACCCTCGCGGCCCTCATCGACCTGGTGAACCGGCAGCGCAAGGACCACATCATCACCATCGAGGACCCCATCGAGTTCGTGCACCCGAACAAGGGGTGCCTGATCAACCAGCGCGAGGTCCGCATCCATACCCGCACCTTCTCCAGCGCCCTGCGGGCCGCGCTCCGCGAGGATCCGGACATCGTGCTGGTGGGCGAGATGCGGGATCTGGAGACCATCTCCATCGCCATCGAGACCGCGGAAACGGGGCACCTGGTGTTCGGGACCCTGCACACCAGCACGGCGCCGTCCACCGTGGACCGCCTGATCGACGTGTTTCCCGCCGACCGGCAGGACCAGATCCGGGTCATGCTCTCGGAATCCCTGAAAGGCGTCATCGCACAGACCCTGTGCCGCAAGATCGGCGGTGGCCGCGTGGCCGCCTACGAGATCCTCATCGGAACCCCTTCCGTGTCGGCCCTGGTGCGCGAGGGCAAGACCTTCCAGATCCCCTCCGTGATGCAGACCGGAAAGAAGTACGGGATGTGCACGATGAACGACAGCTTGACCGACCTCGTGCGCCGCCGGACCGTGGAAGCCCGCGAAGCCTACATCAAGGCGGTCGACAAGCAGGGACTCCTGGGCCTGTTCAAGAACAACGGGATCGACACGTCCTTCCTCGCCGAGTTGGGCGGCGGGACGTAGAGCATGGCGTTGGCGGAATGGGAGGAACGGTACGAGACGGGACACGCCGGGGTCGACGAGCAGCACAGGCATCTGTTCGGCCTGTTGAACGACCTCCACGACGCGCTGATGTCCGGCTCCGCCCAGGAGAAGATGGGCGGAACCCTGCGGTCGATGGCTTCCTACACGGTGGAACATTTCAGGGCGGAGGAGGCCCTGATGGTCGCCTTGGCCTTCCCGGGGCTTCCGGAACATCGGCGCAAGCACGAGGAACTGGCGAGCCAGGTGGGACAGCTGGTCGCGGACCACCGCGCGGGCAGGCTCACGCTGCCGCTCACGCTCGCCCGTTTCCTGGTGGACTGGCTCCGCCACCACATCGAGGAGGAAGACATGAAGATGGTCGCGTGGAGCCGGGCCGCGGCCCAGTCGTAGTCAGATCCTGTCCGCGACCTTCCGAAGGCCTTCCACGGCGAAGTCGGCCTGGTCGGCCGTGAGGACCAGGGGCGGAAGCAGGCGCAGGACGTGCCCCCCGGCGCGGTAGGCGATCAGGCCCTGGGCGCGGGCGGCGTCCATGATCATCCCGGGATCGCAGGAGACGGCGATGCCGATCAAAAGTCCTCTCCCGCGCAGCTCCCCGAAGGGTCCGCGTCCGGAAAGGGAGGCGAGTCCGGCGCGCAGGCGCGAGGCGACTTCGCGGACGTTTTCCAGGAACCCCGGCCTTTCCAGGCGATCCAGGACCGCCAGCCCAGCCGCGACCGCGACCGGGTTGCCCCCGAAGGTGGTGCCGTGGTCGCCGGGCTTGATGGCATCCGCCACGGCCTGCTTGAGGAGGACCGCTCCCAGCGGAAGGCCACCGCCCAGGGGCTTCGCGAGGGTCACGAGGTCCGGGTGCAGACCGGGCGACTTGTGCGCGAACCACTCTCCCGTGCGGCCCAGACCCGTCTGGATCTCGTCGGCGATCAGGAGGAAACCGTGCTTCTCCTGGAGTTCGTTCAAGGTGGCGATGAATTCAGGCGACGGCTCGATGACCCCGCCCTCCGCGAGGATGGGCTCCAGGATCACGGCCGCGGTGTGCGCTCCCACGGCCTCGCGCAGGCCTTCCGGCGTCAGGGCCGATCGCACGAACCCCGGGAGGAGCGGTCCGAAACCGGTCTGGATCTTGTCCTGTCCGGTGGCGGAAAGCGCGCCGTAGGTGCGTCCGTGGAAGGAGTCCTGGAAGGAGACGATCTCGTGGCGCCACGCGGATCCCCGCTCGTACCAGAACTTGCGCGCGAACTTGATGGCGGCCTCGTTCGCTTCCGTTCCCGAGTTGCAGAAGAACGCCTTGTCCAATCCGCCGTGGCGGCAGAGCACTTCCGCCATCCGTCCGTGCAGGGGGGTGAAGTAGAGGTTGGAGGTGTGGGCCATCCGGGAGGCCTGTTCGTGGATCGCCGCCACCACCAGGGGGTCGGCGTGTCCCAGGGCGTTGACGGCGATGCCCGCGGTCAGGTCCAGGTACTTGCGTCCCTCGGCGTCCCAGACCCAGGCTCCATCCCCGCGCACCAGCGAGAGCGGTTGGCGCGCGTAGGTGCCCAGCACCCATCGCGCGTCGAGATCCCGCACGGCCTCCGAATCCGGGAAGGCCGCCGAGGTCATGCCGCGTTGTGCTGGGGTGTGAGCTCCTCCAGCGAACGGGAGTGGAAGATGCGGTAGCTGTCGGCGGGCGCGTCCGGATCTTCCACGAGCTCGATCTTCGCCCCGAAGCTCTCCAGGCGGTGGAAGGCGGTGGACCGCTCGGCCACCAGGTAGTCGATGATCCGCGAGTGGACCACGATGGCGATCTCCTTGGGACCGTTCCGGGACTGGTTGCGACGGACCCAGCGTTCCAGCGATGCGACCACCGAACTGGGAAGGAGCACGTTCCCGGACCCTTCGCAGTGGCTGCAAGGCTCCGAGACGGTCTTGACCAAGGCCTCGCGCACGCGCTTTCGGGTCATCTCCAGGAGGCCGAACTGGCTGATGGAACTGGCCACGGTGATGGGCGCGCGGTCGCCGCGCAACGCCTTTCGGAACTCCCGGACCAGCTTCTCGCGGTCGTCCTCGGCGTCCATGTCGATGAAGTCCACCACGATGATCCCGCCCAGGTCGCGGAGCCGAAGCTGCTTGGCGATCTCCTTGGCGGCGGTGATGTTGGTGTCCAGGATGGTCGCGGCTTGGTCGTCGCGACCCACGTTGCGTCCCGTGTTCACGTCGATGGTGGTCATGGCCTCCGTGGTCTGGATGACCAGATGGCTCCCCTTGCGGATCCAGACCTTGTCGGCGTAGACCTTCTGGACTTCCTGCTCGATCTCGAATTCGTCGAACAGGGGCGTCTTCTCGTCGTAGAGGTGCACCCGGCTCACGAGGTCCGGCGAAAGCTGGCGGATGTAGGCCTTGGTCTTCTGGAAGAAGTCCTTGTCGTCGACCATCACCTTGTCGACCTTCTCGGAGAAGTAGTCGCGCAGGATGCCCACCGCCGCCTCGTTCTCCTCCAGCACCAGCCGCGGCGCCTCGCACTCGCTGGCGACCGACTTGATGAAGGCCCACTTCTCCTCGAGGATCCCCATCTCGATGCGGAATTCCTCCTCGGTCTCGTTGAGCCCGTTGGTGCGAACGATGTATCCCACGTCCGGGAACCGGCGAAGCTCCTGCACGAGCTGCTTGAGCTTGCGGCGGGAACCGTGGTCGCGGCTCTTCTTGGACACGCCGATGAAGGTGGTGTTGGGCATGCACACCAGGAACCGTCCGGCGATGGAGAGGTACCCGGTGACCTTCGCGCCCTTGGTGCTGATGGGCTCCTTGACGACCTGGACCAGGATCTCCTGGCCCTCGCGCAGAAGCTCGTTGATGGGCCTTTCGGCGCGGTCTCGGCGACGGGGATCGACTTCGTCGTCGCTGTCGTCGTCGTCGTCGTAGGCCTCCGTTCCCGCCGGAGCGATGTCCGCCGCGTGGAGGAAGGCGGCCTTCTCAAGGCCGATGTCCACGAAGGCGGCCTGCATCCCGGGGAGCACGGAAACCACGCGCCCCTTGTAGATGTTGCCGACGATCCGCTGGTTGTCCGGCTTGTCGACGACGAGCTCGGTGAGTCTTCCGTCCTCCAGGAGCGCGATGCGCTTCTCGAAGGGGGAAACGTTGATGAAGATGTCTCTGCGCAAGGAATAGTCCTCAGAACTTGTACTGGAGTGACGCCAACAACGAAATGTCGTTGGCGACGGTTGGTGCCGACGGATCGGTCGGATCTTTCTGATCGGTCCGCTTGTAGCTTGCGTCGAAATTGGCGGCCAGCTTCGAGGTGAAGTTGTAGGCCGCGTTCGATCCGGCGTAAACGGTAGTAACGTCGGCCAGGGTCTGGGGTCCGTCGTCCTGGTTCGTGCTGGCGTCGTAGGTGTTCTGCAACTGCCAATCCCGGGTCCATCCGGCCCGGAAGGTCACCACCAGGTCGTTGTCCAGCTTCACGAACCAGCGGAAGATCTGGATTCCCTTGTGGGTCTGGAACCGGTAGGTGGCGGTGCCCTCGTTCCCCTCGTTCCAGTGGTAGGTCTGGGAGTGGCCCACCACCTGGAAGCAGCGTTCGATGGCCACGCTCTGGTTGGTGTAGAATACGGGCAGACCCAGGTCCGAGGGGCAGACCCCGGGATCCGATCCGGACGCCGAATCGGGGCTCTTGATGGCGCTCTTGGCCAGGGTGACCCCGAAGTTGGTCTTGTCGTCGAAGCTCCAGTTCCCCTTGGTTTTCGCCTGGAGACCCAGCAGCGGCGCCCACTTCAGGCTGTAGTTGGTGACGTCGTTGCTCGAGGAATGGGGGTAGATCTGCTGCTGGACCTCCCAGGTCGTGGTGTGGCTGGCCGTCACGCTCTCGAACCACCGGCCCAGAAAGGGAACCCGTCCCGCGAAGTTGGCCAGCGACGCGTTCACGCTGATCTGGGGCCAGGTCTTGGTGGTGTCCACGTCCCAGGGGGTGGAATACCGCTCGTCCCAGGAGATCATGTAGGTGAGGCTCGGCTGGAGGGTGAGCAGAAGGCCGGGCACGGTGAAGTCTGTGTTGGTGCTCACGCGGTAGGAGCGGGTGTTGTCCTGGCCTGTGAACAGGGCTTCGCTGGACGTGTCGTTGATTCCGGGCAGGTAGTTGGGGTCCGAAAGGCGAAGAGGCTCGTACTGGCCGAATCCGGACTTGGGCCGGGATCCAGTGATCAGGTCCAATGGCGACCGCAGCCCCCTGTTGTCTCCCAGCCCCATCTGCCACAACTGCATGCTGCCCGCGTCCATCTGCTCCTGGTACGAGGCGTAGTCCAGGGTCTGGTCGATCCCAGATTCCCGGTCGTCCACCGAGTATTCCACGCCGATCCCCGTCCACCTCCACCGGTCGATCCCCTGCTTGGCGTCGTTGAGGGGCTTGGACCAGGAATCCGGGAGGACCCCCTGCAGGGACCGGAACACCGCCGGCACGTCCAGGCGCAGGCTGGACCGGAAATTGTCCGAATGGCTGTAGGTCCAGAACTGGGTGTAGAGGGTGTCGTTGGCTGCGTCCAGGCTGGCCGTCGGAGCCTGCCGGTTCAGCGCTCCGTTGGCCTGGAAGCCCCCGCTGGTGTTGAACCACGGCAGGATCCGGGGGGTGAGGTCGAACGAGAAGGTGGTGGTGCGGCCGTTTTCGTTGCGAAGGAGGCCGAACTGCTGGCGCTCCTCCGTCCCGGACGGCGACCGGAGGTGGGTGGTGTCCCAGTCGAAGATGTAGGGCCAGGCGTCGACCAAGCCCGTGGACGGGTCGAAGAGCGGGGCCTGGATGGAATCGTTCCAGACCCGGGCGGCGCGCTCGGAGAAGCTCAGCTTGACGAAGTTGAGCACGGGCCATTCCATGGAGATGGCGTGGTTGAGGTTGGCGGTGTAGGTGTGCGTGTGCGTGAGCGGCAGACTGTCCTTGTCCGGGGTCAGGACCGAATGCAGTCCTTCCAGGTAGTCCAGGTCGCCCAAGGTGCTGGAGATCGCCGTGGGCCAGGGCTGGATGCCGAAGGTCTTCAGGAAGTCCGGCACCCAGCCCGCCTTGGCCGTCCCGAACGGCTTGAGATTGGGCGGTGATGGCGGACTGAAGTCGTAGTCCAGCCGCAGGGTGTGGCTCCAGGTGCTGTCGCGGTTGACGGGCGCGAGGCTCGCCTGGTCGGTGTAGGTCCAGGCCAGCTTGGGACGCGCGAACAGGGTGTTGGTGAGGAAGGGTCCCAGACCCGAATTCTCGTCGCGCGCCCGGGTCCACGAACTGGAGATCGTCCGGGTCACCACCATGGTCTCGTAGGCCCGGGATTCGCCCTGGGCGAAGTCGGCCGAGTCGCGCCGCATCTTCCCGTCCCACCAGTCGGAGGTGATCCTCTGGATCCCGTCCTCCGACAATTGCTGGTCGGAACCGGGCACCGCCCAGGGTCGTGTGAGCGCTCCGTTGAAGGTGACCGACACCGGCAGCTGCGCCTTCCAGGACTCCGGGAGGAACTTGTCCATGGAGAGCCGGGCCGTCCCGGTGACGGTGGCGCTGGACTTCTGCTGGGCGAAGGTCGGTTCCGCCTGGCCCATGGGCACGAAGTTCCCTCCGCTGTACTGCGTGCTCGCCGAGAGGTCCAGGAGGTCGGAGAAGTTGACCTGGCCCGAGGCGCGCAAGGCGCTGCCGAAGGCCCGGTGGGGGGTGTTGAGCCGGAGGTCGTCCACCCAGATCTCGCCCGATGCGACGTCGGAAACGGCGCTCGCCGCGGTGCGGGGGTTGGCGCGCACCCAAAAGCGCATCCAGCTGACCTGGGAAACCGTGGGATCGCCGAAGACCTTGACGGAATCCTGCGCGTCCAGGCGCCCGATGGGAGAGGAGATCGCCTCGCTGAAGAAGGAATCCACGTTCAGGTTCTTCTGGCGGCGCAAGGTCTTGAGGTCGGTCAGGGTCTTGAGGGGGATGAGGATCTGGTTGTCGTTCCAGTTCGCCTGCATGGCCGCGGTGCGGGCCTGGGTCGTCTGGTCCGGGCACCCGGCGGTCTGGTCGCCGATCGGGCAGGTGGCAGGCACCGGATCGAAGGAGTACTCGTAGTACGGGGCGGTGGCGCTGGTGGGATCGCCGGAGCCGAGTTCGACACCGAACCGCACGGGAGCCGGGCCCGCATCGGTCCGCCCATCCACCGATTGGTGGTACACCAGCAGCTGCAGGTCCTGGTACAGGGTGAAGTCCCGCGGGACGTCGTAGGTGCGCAGCGCCACGCCGGTGTCCGCCTTGGACGCGCCGGCGGCTCCGAAATCCCGGTGGAGGTCGGTGTAGATCAGCCGCAGCGACTGCTCGGGTTGGAGCGCGCCGGTGTTGGGATCCCTCACCTGGGGAACGGAGGTGGATGGCACGTAGTTGGAATTGTCCGTGGTGGTGCCGATCACCGAAACCTGCAGACTGGAACTGTCCTGGGATACGGTCTTGGTCACCGAGGAGTAGTTCTGGGAATAGGTGCTGTCCACCACCGTGGTGTCGTCGTTCTTGGAGAGGTGGCCGGTGCCCAGCCACTGGTTCCCGAGCAGGGACATCCGCGCGATCTGGTAGTCCTCGCGCAGGATGTTGGCGCCTTTGGCGGTGGTCAATCCGTCCACCCAGACGCGCACGTAGTTGATCTGGTTCCAACTGGCCCCGCCTCCCCTCTGCTGGAAGGGCTTGTTCAAGGGGATCTGGTAGAGACGGTAGCCGTTGGCCAGGGCCTGGTAGGGGGTGGAGTCCTGCCCCCCCATCACGATCCGGAAGCGGTTGTAGGCGTTCAGCTGGTGGAGGGTTCCGTCTCCGAAGAGATTTTCCGAATCGAAGTAGGTGTTGGATCCGCCATCCACGTAGGCGTTGTTGCCCTGCGTGCCGTTGATGGTGGCGTCCGGGTCGGCGCTGATGGCATCGGGTCGGAAATCGTCGCCGGCGGGGTCCAACACCCCGTTGTGGGTGCGCTCCGTGGACTGGCAGTCCAGCCGGTAGCAGGTCCAGACCTTGGCGACCTCGCCGGTGTCCCCCTTGCCATCCAGACCCAAATCGTTTTGCGGTCTACCGGTGGGATTGCGGGCGATGTCCAGGTCTTCGCTTTCCAGGAATCCGTCCGGGGCGTTGCCGTCGATGGAAAGGTCCTCGCTGATGTCGCCGAAATCGAAGTTGAGGTCGCCCCCCGTGCCTTGGACCACCACCACCAGGTAGGCATCGCTTGTCAGATTCCGGCTGCTGGGCGGCATGGTGCGCATGATGCCCCCCCACGACATGCCTGCGCCAGACCGCTCGTTGGGTTCGAAGCGCAGGTGGAGGACATTCTGCATCGCCGGTGCCCCGGTGCCGTCGTCGTGGGTGGGGTAGATGTCGGAGAGCTTGACCTGCGCGTTGGACGACCACACCAGCTCCCCTTCATGCTGGTAATCCAGGGTGTCGTCGTACACGGTGTCCTGGCCGTAAAGTCCTTTCGGGTATCCGGGGAATCCAGGACCTCCGGGCGGACTGGCCTGGTACCAACCGAGCCGGTTGATGGGCAGCTCGTTGTCCAGTTGGGAACTCTCGAAGTCGTCCACCAGCGCGTAGCCCGACGGGTTCGGGTCCACCCAGCTCTGCACCCCTTCCATTTCCACCCGCCATTTCGAATCCGCCTTGGCCTTGATCAGCGGGATCATGCCGGTCCAATCGGTCAGGCTTTCGGATTCTCCGGCCAACAGGAGGTTGGCACCCCAGAGCATGGCCGTGCTGCCCTCGCGAGCCAATTGCGGCCGCGGATCCGTGGTGGTCTCCGAACGGTACAGGAAGGTGGCGCCGATCTCCGATTCCTTGCTGATCTCGGGCAGTTGGTAATCCAACCGGGCTCCGGCCACGGTGCGGTTGGCCAGCGAGAAGAACGGGGTGCAGGTGTAGTCGACCTGGATGTCGGCGGACGGGTCGCGGGCCCGGGAAGACAGCAGCGTGATGGTCCCGGTCTGGTACTGGACGTCGTAATCCACTCCCTTGGTCAGGCGGGTGGACCCGTTCAACGTGAGCACCTCGGAACCCTGGATGATGTCCACGCAATTGGTCCCGCTCACGCTGGCGACGTCGCGGCTCCCGATCTGGATGGAATCGGAGGTGGACTTGGCCGTGATCTGGATGGAGAAGCGCGACGGGAGGGTGGGCAGGGCGGTGCGGATGGTGTCGTAGTCGGCTGCCTGGCCGTAGGCGCGGAACGGCTCCAGCGTGGGGAAGATCAGGGCGTGGTTCGCCCAGTCGAAGATCATGGGGTTGTCGTAGAAGAGTCGGCCGTTTCCGTCCGCGAGGCCGAATCGATACGCCCAGGATGTGCCCGTGGAGTCCACGCTGGGATCCCCGCGGGTGGATGTGTTGTCCAGGATCTTGAGCGTCATGTTGGGCTGGTCCCCGACGGCCACGGTGGGGAGCTTGTAGTAGCGGTTGCGCAGTTGCAGCTTCTGGAGATATGGGTCGTCGTGGTCGTCGGCGAACAGGAGGCTCAAATTGACGGAACTGGTTCCGCTCCCCCCGCTTCCGCGATTCGTTCCATTGGCGCCACCAAAATTGTAGCCCGACCAGGTCACGCCCAACGCTTGCCCGGTGGAGGCCGCGCCGGAGCGGGTCATCCGCAACACGCCGTTCTGCCAGTTGTAGTCCGTCCCGGGCGAAAGCAGCCGCCAGTACTGGCCCGTCGGGGTGGTGTAAAAGGCCACTCCGTTGCTGTCGTAGGACGTCGCCGTGCCGGGGATGACGGTCCAGTTCGGGTGGGTGGACTTGTCCGTCGGCTTCACCCGCTGGAACACGTTGTAGTTCGCGGGCTGATTCAAGCTCGGGGTGTTCGCCGGTGCCAATGCCCCCCCCGCAGCCATCCAATTTTTCCGGCCAGCGTAGGTCAGGAAGAAGTCGTAGCCCACGTCCATGTCGCGGTCGCGGATCAGGGGCTGCACGCTCACCGTGGCCCCGCGCCCGATGTGCTGCTTCTGCTGTTCTCCGTTCTGCGAGCCCCCCACCAAAGTGAGGTCCACGTCGCCGAACCTCATCTTGGCGCGCAGGCCCAGCACGCCCGAGGCCGCCTCCGAGTATCCCGTGAGGCTGGTGCCGGGCAGCGCGAGCTGGATCTGTCCGAATTCCGCCTCCTGCAGGATGTCGTCTTCGGTGTCCTCCGGCTTCTGGCCCGCGTACTTGATGTGCAGGTCCTGGTTCTGCGTGGCCCCGAACCCCGACTGGTTCCAGGTCAGGCTCATGGACACGAATTGCCCGATCTGGCCGGTCAGGTTGATGTTGGGGATCTGTTCGGGCGAGAAATCGGGGATCTTGTTGGCCGTTCCCGCCGCCTCCTGGGCGCTTGTCCAGTGGGACGCTGCCTTCAGTTGGAGCGTGTAGGATCCGGTCAAGGAGAGCGCGGGCTTGGACAATCCCAACCGCTTGGCCCATTCGGGAATCTTCACCGGAAGCTCGTAGCGGTTGGCCGCCTCCGCCGTGGAATCCGCCTGCCTCGCCTGCCCCGACAGTTCCATGTCGATCGATCTGCGGCGACTGGCCGCCAGCATGTCGGCCAGGTAGTCGGACAGCTCCCCGTAGTGGTTCTCCCACAGGTTCGTGGAATCGAGGCCCAGGGTGCTGTCCACCTTCACGTAGCTCTGGATGTCCACCTGCCTGGTGTCGAATCCGATCTGGTACTCCGTCGTGGCCGCCTGGGGTGGTGGACGGAGCAGGGCTTCGGGCGTTTGGGGGTCCGCGAAGGGAGTCGCCGCCGGGGGCAAGGGGACGTAGACCGGGGGGTCGGAACGAGCCTGCATGGACACCAGCACCAGACACCCGGCCGCAGCCGACCGTGTCCATCGGCCTCGATGCATCCCCAGGGATCTATTCATTCGTAGTCGGGACAAGGTACCCATCCAATGGGGCGGAAACATGCTCCTGAAACCGATTCCGGAGCGGGCGGCGGTGGCCGACCCAAGAATGACCGGGGAGTGACAATGGACCACCGCAACCGGGACGTTCGGCAAACAAAAAGGGCGGCGAGGTAAACCTCGCCGCCAAAGGATGTCGCCGCCAATTCCCCGCGCAAAACGGCGAGCATCCGGAGCTTAAGTTACGCTTAAGGCTTCTGGAAGTCAAGGGTGTTGCGCCAAATTTCTTCGATCCGGGGATTTACTTCCGCGTCGGGTCCGGGAATCCCGATCAGTGGAAAAGCCGCTCCAGATCGGCGGCGGCGATCCTGGCCACCGTCTGCTTTCCCCGAGGCGTCTGCCAGGGCTCCGCGCACGCGAACAACTCGTCGGCGAGCGCCGAACGCTCCTGGGGCGAGAGTTCGTCGTTCCGGCGCAAGGCGGCCGCACGGGCGTAGGAGGCGGCGAAGGCCATGTGGAGCCTGGCGGTGGTGGGCTCTTCCTCCGCGACGGCCGCGAGCACGTCCAGGAGCAGGTGCTCGCCTTCCTCCTGGGTCGTGGATACCGGAACTCCGCGCAAGAGGACGGTGGAGCCCCCGAAGGGCTCGAGGTCGAAGGAGAGGGCCCGCAACGCCTCCAGGTTGGAGATCGCCGTGTCGAATTCGCGCACGGGCAATTCCACCGCCCGCGGAAAGAGCAGTTGCTGCGAAGGCAGGGCCCCTTCCCGGGCGAGACTGGCCAGGGCCTGCTCGTAGAGCACCCTTTCGTGGGCGGCCCGCTGGTCCAAGCAGAGCAGTCCACCCTGGAGCGGACAGAGGATGTAGCCGTCCACCTGCAGGAAGGGCACGCCCGAATCGGCGAAGGTGCGGACGGGTTCCTGTGCGACGCTGGCGGTTCTCGTGGAGGGGAAGGCGACCAGATTGGGGTTGGTGGCCGCGAAAAGGTCCACCTGGGAGGGATCGATACCGGAAAAGGGAGGCTCGAAGGCCTCCGGCAGCGCTGGCGGAGCTTCCTCGAAACCCGGCAAGGGAGACGCTTCCTCCGCCGATGCCGAGGGCAGGAAGAGCGGCAGGCTGGAGCGCTTGTCCAATGCCTGGGAAACGGCTTCCGAGACCGCCTGGAAGACCATCGACTCCGCCTGGAACCGGACCTCCCTCTTCTGGGGGTGCACGTTGACGTCCACGTGCTCCAGCGGAATCGACAGATCGAGCACGCAGACGGGATGGCGACCCGCGGGAAGTCCCAACCCCTGGGAGACGGCTCGTGCCAGGGTCCCCGAGGACACGGGTCGTCGGTTCACCGCGAAGTGGATCTGGTCGGCGCGACCCCGGTCGGTTCCCGGAGCTCCCACCATCCCCTGGATGGACAGGCTCCGATCGGTCCATTCCACCGGCTCCATCCCCTCCGACAGCGCGCCCAGGAGGTCACGGCAGCGTTGGCGGCGGTCCGAAGGACGCACGTGCAGGAGGTCCCTGTTTCCGTGGGAAAGACGGAATTCGACTTCGGGTCGGAACAGGGCCTGGCGCACCAGGGTCCCCAACACCCGGCTGGACTCCGACTGGGCCGAACCCAGGAAGCGCCGGCGGACGGGAATTCCCGCGAACAGCCCCCGCACCTCCACCCTGGTGCCGCGCGGCCAGCCCGAAGGCGATTCGGAGACCAGGTTTCCCCCGTGGACCACGATGGCGCGACCATCGGCCTGGGACAGGTGGTGGGTGTCGATGCGCAGTTCGGCCACGGACGCCAGCGAGCTGAGCGCCTCGCCGCGGAAGCCGTAGGTTCCCACCGTGGCCAGGTCCTCGAACCTCTCCAGCTTGGAGGTGGCGTGGCGCAGCCAGCACAGGGCCAGATCCTCCGCCGTCAAGCCGGCGCCGTCGTCCTCCACGGAGATCAGGTCCAGACCTCCGCCTTCCAGCCGCACCTTGATGCGCCGGGCTCCGGCGTCCAGGGCGTTCTCCACCAGCTCTTTCACGGCGGACGCCGGACGGTCCACCACTTCGCCGGCGGCGATGCGGTTCACCACCAGCTCGTCGAGCACCCTGATCACCGCTGTCCCCAGGGGCTCCCGCCCCTACGCCACGGTTCCGATCCGTGGCTACCCCGGATCGAGCCGGCGTCGTCTCGGGTCAGGTGCACAATGCCTCGACGGAAACGGTCTTCTGTTCGCCGGTGGCCAGGTCCTTGACCTCGACCTCGTGGGCTGCCACACGGTCCGAGCCCACGAAGACCGCGCGCTTGGCCCCGTTGTCCTGGGCGGCCTGCATCTGCTTGCCGATCTTTCCCCCGCCGAAGGAGAAACCCACCTCGCGGCCCGAGGCGCGCAGGCGCGCGGCGAGCTTTGCCAGTTTTTGTCCATCTCCGTCCACCGACACCAGCCAGAGATCCGGCCCCGGGATGCCGGAAGGGAGCAGTCCCTTCTCCTTCAGGAGCTCCGCGATCACGACGTCGCCCATGCCGAACCCGACCGCGGGAAGCCGTTCCCCGCCCAGCTTCTGCAGGAGGTCGTCGTACCGCCCGCCGCCCGCGATGGCGCGAAGGCTCCGGCCCGCGTCGAAGACCTCGTAGACCACGCCGGTGTAGTAGGCCAGGCCGCGGACCACGGTGGGATCGAAGCGCACCCAGTCCGAGACGCCGTGGGCCTGCAGGAGCGAGAAGAGGGTCTCCAGCTCCGACAGCGCAGCGACGGCCTCCTGGGAGGCGACGAGCCCCTTCACGGAGTCCAGGGAGGCGGAACCGAACAGGGCGTCCAGGCGACGGATTCCGTCATCACCGAGTCCGGCCTCCCGCAGTCCGGCTTCGAAGTCCTCCCGCGGGAGCTTCTCGCGCCGGTCCAGGGCCAGGTACACCGGAGGCTTGTCGGTGCAGCCCAGTTCGTCCAGGAGGGTGCTGATCAGGCGGCGGCTGGAGATGCGCACCACGACGTCTCCCGCCACCAGTCCGAGCTCGGAGCAGATCGCGCAGGCGGCGGCGACCAGTTCGGCGTCGGCCTCCACGGAATCGGATCCCAGGATGTCCATGTTGAGCTGGAAGAACTCGCGAAGCCTTCCCCGCTGCTGCTTCTCGTAGCGCCACAGCCTGGGCAGGGAAAACCACCGCGCGGGCTTGCGCAGATCGCGACCCAGTTGGTTGGCGAGCCTCGCCAGGGTCGGGGTCATCTCCGGACGCAGGGCGAGATCGCGATCGCCCTTGTCCTTGAAGTTGTAGAGCTGGCCCACGATCTCGTCGCCGGACTTCCCCGTGTAGAGCTCCAGGTGCTCGAAGCTCGGGCCCTCGTACTCCTGGAATCCGAAGCGGGCGCAGACGCGGCGCCAGGCGGAGAAGATGTGGTTCTGCACCGCCATGTCGGCGGGATAGAAGTCTCTCGTCCCCTTGGGCGGTTGGATCTTGGTGCTCATGGAACGCGGGAAAGGTAGGTCCGGGGCGGCGTCGGGGCG
>DATNIW010000072.1:0-7408 GCA_035604215.1 Fibrobacteria bacterium | reverse complement strand
GCGGCCTTCGCGCTCTGCCGGGAAAACTCCATGCCCATCCTGGTGTTCGATCTCTTCGCCGAAGGCAACCTCCTCAAGGCCGTCAACGGCGAGAAGATCGGGACGATCGTCAATTCCAAGGGAGAGTGACATGTCCGCTTCGGCCGAAGAACGCATGAAGAAGGCCATCGAAAACCTCTCGCGCGAATTCGCCAGGGTCCGAACCGGCCAGGCGAACCCCGCGATGCTGGATTCGGTGCACGTGGACTACTACGGGACCGCGACTCCCATCAGCCAGGTGGCGGCGATCTCCGTCCCCGACTCGCGGACCCTGGGGATCTCCCCCTGGGAGAAGGCCATGATCCCGGCGGTGGACAAGGCGATCCGCGCGTCGGGCCTGGGCTTGAACCCCATGACCGAGGGCAGCATGATCCGGGTGGTGCTGCCGCCCCTCACCGAGGAGCGGCGCAAGGATCTCGCCAAGATCTGCAAAAGTCTCGCCGAGGACGCCCGTGTGGCGGTCCGCAACATCCGCCGCGACGAGAACGACGCCCTGAAGCGCAAGGCCAAGGAAGAGAGCCTCTCCCAGGACCAGGAAAAGAAGTTCCTGGAGACGGTGCAGAAACTGACCGACAAGTACATCGCCGAGGTCGACAAGGTGTTCGCGGCCAAGGAGAAGGAAATCCTCACCGTTTGAGGGGAGGGATCGTGTCCCAGGCTCCCCGGCACATCGCGATCATCATGGACGGGAACGGTCGCTGGGCCAAGTCCAGGGGCTGGGACCGCACGGCGGGCCACCGGGCGGGCACCGACGCCACCCGGAGGATCGTGCGCGCCTGCGGCGAACGCGGTGTCGAACACCTGACGCTGTACACGTTCTCGAGCGAGAACTGGCAGCGCCCTCCCCTGGAAGTGCGGGCGCTCATGTCCCTCCTGGTGGAGATGGTCGAACGCGAAGTCGAGGACCTCCACGGCAACAACGTCCGCCTGCGGACCATCGGCGACCTTTCCCGACTTCCCGCGAGGACCCGCGAAGCCTTGGAGGAGGGGATGGAGAAGACTTCCGGCAACACGGGTCTGCAGCTCCACCTCGCCCTGTCCTACGGAGGACGGGCCGAACTCCTGGAAGGGGTGCGCAGGCTGGCCCGCGCCGCCCAGGCGGGAAGGATCTCGGCGGAGGAGATCGACGACGACGTCTTCAGGCAGAACCTCTTCGCGCCGGACGTGCCGGATCCCGACCTGATGATCCGCACCGGGGGGGATCGCCGGATCTCCAACTTCCTGCTCTGGCAGCTCGCCTATTCCGAGCTCTGGTTCACGGACGTGCTCTGGCCGGACTTCGGGCCCGAGCAGCTGGACCAGGCCATCGGGGACTTCCAGAGTCGCCAGCGGCGGTTCGGAAAGGTCGTGGAAGACGCATGAAGCTGTCCAACAACCTCCAGCGCATCCTGTTCGGGTTGGTGGCGGGCCCTGTCGTGCTCTGGCTTCTCTGGATGGGGGGCTGGTACCGCGCCGGGTTGTTCACGTTCCTCCTGGGCGGCGGATACTGGGAGTACCTGCGCATCCTGCGCGGTCCGCACCCCGAGGCCGGACGAGATCCGGAGACCGTCCTGCCCACGTTGGCCGCCGCCCTGGCGTGGATCTCCGCCAGCGGGCCGTTTGCCAGGTTCGATGGTTCCCGGGATCTCGCCATCGTGCTTTCCGTGGTCTGGATCCTGCTCCACGGGTTTCGCCGGTTGCCCAGGGAGCAGGTCTTCCCCTGGGTTGCCAAGGCGATCGTGGGGCTCCTGTACTTCGGGGTCTGGGGTTCGAGTCTCTTTTCGCTTTGCCGGGGGCAGGGTGGTGGATGGGGCACGTTGCCGGCCCTGCTTTTCGCCGTAGGGTCCTGCTGGATCGGAGATACCGCCGCCTACGCCGCCGGGCGCGCCTTCGGCCGCCACAAGCTCTGTCCCGAACTCAGCCCCGCCAAGACGGTGGAGGGCGCGGTGGCCGCGGTGGTCGCGGCGGCGGCGTTCGGGGCATGGATGGTGCCTGCCTTCCTGGGTGCCCAGCTCTGGATGGGAGTGGTCCTGGGAGGACTGCTCGGCTTGGCCGCGATCCTGGGCGATCTGGCGGAAAGCGTCCTGAAGAGGTGGGGCGGGGTGAAGGACAGTTCTCACCTGTTCCCGGGCCATGGCGGCATATTGGATCGGGTGGACAGCCTGCTGCTCGTGGCACCGTTCCTGTCGGCCGTCCTGCAGGCCTGGCGGCGCTGAGGAGGCCTCGATGCGCCTTCGCACCGTTTCCAAGGTGAACCTGACCCTGCGCATCCTGGGCCTCATGCCCGACGGGAGGCACGAGCTGGCCACGTGGTTCCAGGCGATCGACTACGGAGACGAACTGGAATTGCAGCGATCCGAACACCTGAGCTTGGAGTGCGACGACCCCGGCCTGGGCCCACAGGAGGAAAATCTCGCCTGGAAGGCCGCTGACCTCGTGCGACGCCGTTCTGGCACCGATGGGGGCGCGACCATCCGTCTCTCGAAGAAAGTGCCCTATGGCGCCGGCCTGGGGGGTGGATCCGGTGATGCCGCGGCCGTCCTGGTCGCCTGCAACCAGCTTTGGGAACTGGGCTGGTCCACCGCCGAGCTGGAATCGCTGGGGCGGGAACTCGGGGCGGATGTGCCCTTTCTGATCCGCGGAGGAGCCGCTTGGGCCACGGGAGCGGGCGACCAGCTCGAGTCCTGCCCCGGCCTAGACGGTTCCGTCCAGGTGCTCGTGGCCACCCCCCCGGTGGCCGTCCCCACCGGATGGGCCTACCGGACCTGGGACGAGATGCACCCCCATCCGTTGCAGGACCGCGCCGGGATGACTAATTTCCCCGCCCTGCACTGCCAAGGTCTCTTCCGCACGGAGGAGCTGCGCGGTCGGTTGTCCAACGACTTCGAGGACGTGGTCTATCCGCGCTTCCCCGAGGTGGAACGGCTCCGACGCGAGATCGCCGAGGCGGGTGCGGCGGCGGCTCTGCTCTCGGGGAGCGGGTCCAGCGTCTTCGGGCTCTTTCCGGAAGGGAAGAGCCCCGCCCTTCCAGGGGACTGGGAGGAGCGGGGAGTCCGATGGCGATGGTGCCTGCCGGCGGCGGGTCCCGTCGTCCTTTGAGCTTCTGGGGCGTCGTCAAGCGGTAAGACAGCAGGTTTTGGTCCTGCCATTCGTTGGTTCGAATCCAGCCGCCCCAATCGGATCCCGAAACGACAGAATTCGTCACTTCCAGGAGAGAGAAATGAGCGTCACAATCGCAGTCCAGGCCCGGCAAAAGGGCACCAAGGCACAGATCAAGGCGTTGCGCGCCGGTGGACGGATTCCGGCCGTCGTCTACGGCAAGAAGACCGAAAGCCAGAGCGTCTCCATCGACGCCGCCGAGTTCCGCAAGTTCCTCGTCGACGGAAACCGCAACCGCCTCGTGGAGCTCGCGCTCCCGACCGGTGGCGCGGTCAAGGCGTTCATCAAGGAGATCGTGCGCGAGAAGATCCGCCGCGACGTGGAGCACATCGATTTCCAGGTCGTCGAGCCGGGCGATTTCATCACCTACCGAGTGCCGTTGAACATCGTCGGCGTGCCGGTGGGCGTCAAGATCGGCGGCGGAAACCTGAACGTCGTCAAGAAGGACCTCAAGGTCCGCGTTCCCTCGGCCGCCCTCATCGACGCCGTGGAAGTGGACGTCTCCGCCATCGACAAGGGCCAGGCCCTCTTCGTGAACCAGGTGGCGTTTCCCGGTGGAACCGTGCTCACCCCCGCCCGCCAGGCGGTCGCGACCGTTTCCTGATGCAGCTCCTGGTGGGGTTGGGAAATCCCGGCGAGCGATATGCCCGCACCCGCCACAATGTCGGTTTCCTCGCCCTGGACGCCCTGGCCAACCGCCAGGGCGTTTCATTTTCCCCCGGTCGGGCGGAATCCCTCCTCGCCAAGTTGCGCATCGCCGACAGGGACGTGTTGGCCGCCAAGCCCCAGACCTTCATGAACCTCTCCGGTGCCGCGGTCCAAGGACTCATGGCCTACCACAGGATCCGACCCGAGGACGCCTACGTGGTGGTGGACGACACCCTCCTGGACCTGGGACGCTTCCGCGTCAGGGCGGGAGGCTCCCACGGCGGCCACAACGGGCTGAAGGACATCGAAGCCCGCATTGGCCAGGCATACAACCGGCTTCGGATCGGGGTCGGTGCCAAGCCCGAGGAGTGGGACTTGGCGGATTGGGTTCTTTCCCGATTCGAAAAGGAAGAGCTCGCCGACCTGGAAAAGCGGTTTCCAGCATTGGAGAATTGCCTGGAGACTTGGATCCTGGAAGGACCGCAGGCCGCTGCGACGCGATTCAATGGACCCTGGAAACCGGAAGCCTAGCCACAGATGACTCCAACCACGCTCCTGCAGCACGCCAATTCCGCGGAGCCCAACCGCCAGGTGGGAGCCGTGGTGAGGGATCTCCTCACCACCCCCGCCCCGACGCTCCCCCAGGTGGGGATCCTGGCCGGATTCCTGCTGGCGGTGCTGGGTGTGGTGGTGACCATCGAGCTGGTGCGACGGCGACGGGAGCAGCTTTCCAAGAACCGTTCCCGGTGGGACAACTTCACCACCCTGGCGCGACAGCGAGGTCTGGACGAACCCGCCATCGACCGGATGCGGGAGATGCACCTGGGCATGGATTCCCTGCACGCCCCGGATGCCATGCTCCGCATTCCAGCGGTGTACGACAGGGCCCTGGACGCCTGGATCGGGACCCGGGGCGGTGAACTTTCGCCGGAGGATTGGAAGAGCCTGGAGGCCATCCGTCGCCAATTGAGATTCAAGGGGCTGAGCGCCGAGACGAGTTTGTCCCATACCCGCCAGATCGCGGACGGCCAGGAGGTCCGATTGGCCTCCGAGGACGGACCATGGCTCGGTTCCGGGGTGATCCATGCCAACCGGGAGGACCGGATGTTGATCTCGGTTCCTGGGGGTCTCCCCCCTGGAACCGGACGCCTGCGGATTTCGTTTTCCCGCCAGGGCGACGGCGAATACAAGGCTTCCAGCGGGATTCTCGGAATCGATCCGGTGGCCAAGGAGATCCACTGCGCCCACACGGACCAGTTGCTGCGACAACAGCTGCGCATGTGGGTGCGGGTTCCGGTCCTGATTCCCGGACGCATGGCCCAGATCATCGGTCCGACGGGCATTCCCAACTCTTCCGGGGACTTCGAGGTCACGCTTCTCGACTTGTCCGGCGGCGGAGCGATGGTGAGCTCCACCCAGGCCTTGGAGGTGGAATCCAGGGGACTCCTGACATTCACCATGGGAGACGCCCTCCTGGAAGGGGTACACTTCGTCATGCTGCGCACCGGGAAAGCATCGCGGGTAGGTGGACACGTGTGCCATTTGTGCTTCGAGAACATCGAAGTCCAGACCCAGGAGCGGATCATGCGCTACGTCTTCGAGAGGCAACGCGCGGGAAGGATCAACCCCTGATGGGTGCCATCCAACGTCATAAGTCCTGGAAATTCCTGGAATTACGTCGGTTTCGACTTGACTCCGTGGAAATGAGTGCCTAAACTAAGGTTGAGCTATTCGCGCAGGAAGGAAACCTTTTGAGCGCTCTTGCCAATTTCGTCAGCCGCATGCGGGGTGAAACCACCACCGTCGGGTTGGATATCGGGAACCACTCGGCGAAGCTGGTGAAGATGCAGCATCGCCGATCCGGTCCGATCCTGCAGGCTGCCGGCATCCAGGAGCTGAAGCCGGAGACCATCGTCGGGGGAGAGATCAAGAACCGCGACGCCCTGATCGAGGCGCTCACGAGCCTGGTCCACCGGACCGACGACACCGTCAAGGACGTGGTCCTTTCGCTCTCCTGGAGCTTCGGAGTGCTGGGCGACCGGATCCACCTGAAGTCCGCGAAGGGCACGGCCGACGAGGAAACCATCCTCTTCGAGGCGGGTCAACGGCCTCCCTTCGACGTCGAGAACATCACCCTGGACTACAAGATCCTGCGCCGCAACGTGGAGACCTCGGACATCGAGGTGCTCCTGGTGGCCGCCAAGAACCAGGTGATGCAGTCCTACATCGACGTGGTCCTGGAAGCCGGGCTTCGACCCATCGTCATCGACGTCGATGCCTTCGCCTTCGCCAACGCCTACAATTTCTCGGTGGGCAATTCCGAGCCCGACGAGGTCGTTGCCCTGATCAACATCGGGGACAACCTCACCAACATCACCTTCCTAAAGGGCGGAATCTACCAGAGCACCCGCGACGTCAGCACCGCAGGCGACTACTTCGTGAAATACCTCATGCGGCAGTTCAAGCTCCCCCGCGAACAGGCCGTGGGACTGCTGAAGGGCAAGGACGTCGACAAGTTCGACGCGTCGCAGCTGGCCCGCGCCATCGAATTCTCCTGCGAGGAACTGTCCCTGGGCATCGATCTCGCCTTCCAGTACTACCAGTCCTCCGAAAAGACGGCGCGCATCCAGAAGATCGTCCTGTGCGGGGGAGGAGCATGCATCCCGGGTGTTCCCGAATACCTCGGGCGCAGGCACGAGAGCCAGGTGGTGGTCCTCAACCCCCTTTCCACCATACAGAAGGATCCGGAGAAGTTTCCGGATCCGATCCCGGACACGGTGAGCACCCTGTTGACGGTCGCCGTCGGCATGGCGCTCCGGAAGATCTGACATGGCATCCTTGATCGAAGTCAACCTTCTCCCCATGGAGTACCGCGTCGCGCGGAAGGACTACACCTTCCTCGCCGACCGGCGCGTGATCTGGGGTTCGGTCCTGGTCCTCGTGGTCCTGTTCGGGATCTGGTTCCACTTCGTGACGCTTGTCACCACCATCTCCGCCAAGCAGGACCGGATCGCCGGGCTGCAGACCGAGATCCAGAAGTACGACACGGTCAAGACGGAGATCGCCAGTCTCCAGGACCTCAAGAACAAGCAGGAAGCGAAGAACCAGTCCCTGAAGAGCATCTCGGTTTCCAAGAAACGCTGGGTGCGCATCTTCGAGGACATCAACGCGAGTCTTCCCCCCCACACCTGGCTCATCTCGGTGAAGGAAGAAGCGGACAAACCGGACCAGCTGGCCATCCAGGCGCACACCTTCGTCTTCCAGGAAGTCGCGGGATTCATGCTCCAGCTGGAACGCCGGCCGTTCTTCCTCGCGCCCAGCCTGGAATCCATCGAACAGGTGAGGGCGGACGCGGTCGCACCCGGCGGCAACGCCGCATCGGCGTTCTCCTTCACCTTGCACTGCCCGCTCAATCCGGCCATCCACACGGATCAAACCGCCATCGGAGACAGCCTTGGCAATGCGCATTGACCTCAAGGACAGGCTGACGCAGTGGTTCGTCTTCTGCGTCCTGATCTCCGGCTTGGCGCTGTACGGACACTACGTCTACATCTACCAGCCGAAAGAGGAGCAGATCAACCAG
>DATNIW010000071.1:0-2516 GCA_035604215.1 Fibrobacteria bacterium | reverse complement strand
AACGGTCCTCCAGAGGCCCTAGGCCGGCGATCGCCTTGCAGCCACCTTCCGAAGGACGTAGGATGAGGTCATGTTCTCATCCGCCCGACGAACGGCGCATCCAGGAGTGTTCTGTTCCCTCTTTCTGGTGCTGGGGGGTCTCTCTTCCCTCCGAGCCGACACCACCCTGATCGCGGGCGTGCAGAACCACTGGGTGGCCAATTCTGGAGGGACCCTGGCCGACCATGTCCAGAATTTCCTGACCGACATGGTCGTCTATTGGAACTCCAACGATCCAGCCGACAACCCCCTGGTGCTCGCGGCCTCCTTCTGGGACGAAGGCGGCTACGGATACGGAGCCTATTCCCACCCCGATCCCGGTGGCGGCACCGTGGGAAGGACCATCGGCAAGGCCGAATGGTGGAAGGACACCATCCACTCGGACACCGCCTGGTCCGCGACGGGAGAATGCCAGATCAACCACCTGTGGGGAAGATTCTTCCTGAGCCACGACGATCCCCCTCCGGTCGGGGATTCCGCCCCAACGGTCACCTGCACCACGGGCGACACCATCCGCTCCATCGCAGACCCGACCGCGATCGCCTTCGACCGGTCCGGAAACCTGCTCGTGGCCGACGACGGACCCGACCAGAACATCAAGATCTTCTCCCTCCACCCCGCGAAGCTGCTGCGCACTTTCGGCGATTCCGGGGGCGTGTTCGCCGCCTCCAAGCCCGGAGCGGCCGTCCCGTACAGGTCCGGCGAGGTGGGGGCCCGGAGGTTCTGGGGCATCCGGGGATTGGCAGTCGACAGCCAAGGGAACCTCTACGTGGGGAACACGGGATTGCCGGAACAGACCATGGGCGGAACCGACATCCGCGCCTTTTCCTCGACGGACTCGTCCCTCCTCTGGGAAGTCCAGGGTCTTTCGTTCGTGAACGACGCCGACGCCGATCCCAACTCCGACGGCGACGACCTGTACCTCAACGCCAAGCACTTCCGGATGGACTACACGAAGGCCCCCGGCAGCAGTTGGAGCCTGGCGGGAGTCACCCTGGATCCGTTCCGATACGACGATCCCCGGACCAGCACCCCGATGGAATCCGTGTGGGAACGGCGCATCGGGGGGAAGAGGTTCCAGTACCACACGGACATGTATGGCGACTTCGTCTACGTGGTCCGTTTCGAGGACTCCAGCGAGATCGGCATCCCCACGGCGTTCTTCTGCACCTACGACGACATGCAGACCGGGTGGGGAACGGACAGCGCCCCCACCTGGACGCGGAACGAAACCAACAAGCGTCTCCGGTGGTATTGGGTCGACCGCAACGGCGACGGAATCGCCCAGAAGAGCGAGTTCGGGACCTACGAGAACTGGAACCCCGGGAACCAGGGGGTGGATGTGGACGGGAACGGCGACATCTGGCTGGGGGGCACGGGCCCCGTGGGGGCGTATTTCCGCACGGGCGGGGTCACGAAGATCCCTGCGGGAGGCCTCGCTCCGAACGGAGTCCCCCGGTTCGACCTCGACTCGCTGCGGCGCTTCGACATCCCCTTCGCGGAGAACAACGGCCAGGCGGTGCGCCTCAAGCACATCGCGAGCGTCGACGCCGCATTCCTCGCGACGAGTCCCAACGCCTGGTATCCCAACGCCATCTACAGGTACGACCACTTCTCGGATTCGGCACTGCGTGATTCCACCTGCCGCATCGACTTGGGGTTCGACGACAATGGCGCCGCTTCCATCAACCTGGACGTGAACACCGCCACCATGACCCTCCCGTGGTCGTTCACCGCCGACACCGACTACGTGTACGTGACCTACCTCGACAACGGCCGCTTCTCCAGGGTCCGCGGCGAAGTGACGGTCTACGACGCGCGGACCTGCCAAAGCGTGGGCTGGATCGGTCCCGGGCCCGAAACCGGCAGCTTTTCGGGAGCCACCGACATCGTGGACGCCATCAACGTGGTCACCCAGGCCGATGGAACCAAGCTCGTGCTGGTCGAGGAAGACGGTGCGGGCAAAGTCATGGTCTACAGGTGGCGTCCTCCGGGAAGGGGTTCGTCCGCGCTGGTCGCTTCCCGAAAGTCGATCTCGCCCAAGGCGGAATGGACCCCCGACCACCACCTTCTGCTGACAGGAATCGTCGACGGTGGATGGTCGAGCGCGAGGTTGCTGGACCTGGAGGGGCGGGATCTCGGGCACTGGTCCCTGCCCGGCGACTCCGGAGGTTCCATCGATCTGCCGGCAGGCCGGATCCACGCCTTCGGTGCGGCCTTCCTGCTCCTGCGGTCCTCCCGGGGAAGCGCGATCCGCCTGCGGGTTCCTCCGGACTTCTGACGAGATCGAGCCGGGGGCCTGTACCCCGGGTTCTGTGGCGTCCGCGGTTTCCCTTGGACCGATGGCCATCTATCTGGGACCGCCGTCGCCGGCGGCCTCGAGCGGCTACCCGCAGCGCTGGGGGCGGACCACCCCTGTGCCCTTTCGGGCCCTCTGCTGTTCGCCTTGCACCGAGTGGGGTTTGCCTTGCCTTCCC
>DATNIW010000070.1:0-20205 GCA_035604215.1 Fibrobacteria bacterium | reverse complement strand
TCGGCTCCTGATCTTCATCGCGAAACGGTGCAGGAAAACCAAGTCCTCGAAACGGCCCCACATCGAGGAGCGCCTCGAAAACATCTTCCCTTCAACAAAGATCAGGCCTCAACCCCAAGCCTTAGCTTGATGGCTATGGGGTCCAGGGGGGCTTGTCTATTCGGAGGGAGTCTGCGGGCCATCGGCCAGTGTTGGCCGATGGAGGAAGTCAGCCGGGACGCCCGGAGAGTTCAAGCCCCCCTGGCACGCGGGATTCCCAAGGGTTCTCGTGCAAGGACCCTTGGGCCGCCGGGTACAGGGGCCGCGGCCAGGCCCTTGTAAACCAAGCGCAGCGCCAAGGCCAAAGGCCGATCATCGAGCCCTTCGATCCCTCAAGGAGATCGGAACGGCCGACGCCCTCTGCGAAGAGACCAGCGCCTGCAGGTGGCGATACCAGCGGGCTTGGATGGTGTCCAGGCTCCCGTAGCGGCGTTCCAGGCCCGGCACCGTGGGGTCGTGGCGCACCCAGTCCCACCAGGCTTCGCGGTTGGTGGCCCACAGGTAGTGTACGAGGCTGGTCCAGGTGATGTAGTGGGCGTTGACGGTGTGGCTCAGGTCGCTGGTGTCGCGGCCGGCGATGGCGTCCGCGGCCAGCACGATCTCGCCTGCGCGGGCATCGGCTTCGGGGTCCCCGGAGAGATGGAGCGAGGCGTAGTGCCAGATGGGGTAGGTCTGGGGATCCAGTTCCCCCAACGACAGGGAGTCGCCGTGCGACCTGGATGTGGAGAACAGGCAGGCGACGCCTTCGTTGGCCCAGCCGGGAAGGGTCAGGTGCGCGACTTCGTGGTTGAGCTGGTGCACCGCCTCGTGCAGGCTCCAGTGCCAGGGATTGTTCTGGGTGGGATCCACGTATTCGATGCACACCGAGTCGTCGTACATCCCTTCGGCCCAGGAGGGAAGGTTCTCCATCTCCCGCATCTCGCGGCGCGACCGGTGCAACCGCAGGTGCAAACGCGAAGCCGTGTCCGGATGGCGCAGCGAAAGTTCGCGCAGGTAGGCCCGGCGCTGGATCTCCAGGCGCGACAGGATCTCCCGCGTCAGGCGCGGCGAAGCGGTGCTGGCGGCCGTGTAGTGCGGCGAGTCGTAGAGCGGGACCAGGGGCATGGCGTCGGAGGTGTCATGGGGCACTTCCACGACGATCGGCCGGGGCGCAGGCTTGCAACCGGAAAGGGGCAGCGCCGCGCAAGCCGCGATCGTCGCGAAGGAGGGTCGTCTCCGAAAGCGCTCCACACCCACAAGCTAAGCTCCCCTGCCGCGGGTTTACCTTTGCCCTCCCTAGCCCGGTCGCCGGGCGCCCACCCAGAGGAGTTTCTGCCATCGACACCATCGTCGGACATCTGCGCGAGGCGCTGGCCGCCCTGGGGGGGAACCGTCCCCTCCTGGCCGCCCTGCCCGACGCCGAGGTCTTCGAAGGCCTGTCCCGCCGCATGGATTCGGGACACTCCGTGGTGCTGCGCGAGATCCTGGACACCGGTTGCGTCCCCGAGTCGGGAGGGCATCCGGATCTGCTTTCGGCGCTTTCCGTGCGCTACGACGCCCTGCGCAATGAAATCTCCGACAAGATCCAGGCCCTGGACCGCGATGTCCCCGAACGCTGGGGAGAGTCCGTGCTGGGCCAGAGGCTCCAGGAGGCGGGCTGGTACGCTCCGGATCCCTGGTCCACCACGGGCAAGGGTTCCCGCAAGGACTTGCGGTCCGTCTACCAACTCTGCTACCGCGAACTGCTGGCCGAGTGCGAAAGGATCCTGGTCCAGTGCCAGAGCCGCTGCGACCACCTGGACGAGCTCGCCTCCAAGCAGTGGCTGGAGCGCCCCATGGAGAACGGACCGCGGGTGGGAGCCTGCTTGGCCGAAGGCCTGCGAACGAACGAATCCGAGCGTCTCAAGGCCTGGAGATCTTCCCTGAGTCGGCTGGGAGAAGAGGCGTTCTGCGCCTCCCTCGCGGGGACCTGGGGAAACCTCTCGGCACCCAGCCGCCCCGCCCTGCACCTGTTGGCCGCGCGCCCCTGGGCGGGCAACCGGGAAGACGGCTTCCAGGGCTTCGCCCGACGTCTCCTCTCCCTTTCGCAAGCCCTGGCCGAATCCATGGCGTGGCTTTCACGGAGCCGTTGGGAGCTGCACCTGCGCGCCCTGCACGCCCCATCCCCATCAGGAGTCCAAGCATGAACTGGATCGAACTTCTCCTGGCCGCCGCCGCCCTGTTCCTGGCCGCAGCCGCCTTCCGCCAGAGCCGCGCTCCCCGACCCGAAGGCGATGGCGCCGGCGAGGCGGCCTTGCACCAGGGTCTGGTTCTCCTGCGCGACGCGATCGACGCGCTGCCCGGTCGCATCGCGGACGAAACGGCGGCATCCCCCCTGCGCGAGGCCGTCGAGGCCGTGCGGGAGAGCATCACCGTGCTGGGCGAATCGCTGGAAGCGCGCACCGAAGCCACGCGGGCGCAGAACGCGGCCTCTTCCGCGGTCATGGCGGAATCCGTCAAATCCGCGGTCGCCGGGCTGGCCGCCGTCGTCCGCGACGCCTCGGAAGCGTCCTCTTCCACCCGCTCCGAGACCCGAGCCGCCTTGCTCGCGGGAGTCGACAGGCTGGCCGAGCGCACCGGAGCCCTGTCCGAACGGGTCCACACCGGTTTCGAATCCGCAGCCGTCCCGAAGACCTCCCTGGAAAACGTCCTTTCCGCGCTGGAGACCCTCCCGGTCCGCATCGCCGAGGCCTCCGCGGCGCATCGGGCGCCTGCGCCGGAACTGGAGGAACTGGCCGTCGCGGTGCGCGAATCGGGAAACCTGCGCGGCGAAACCGAGCGGCAGGTCGCCCGGGCCGTCGCGGAGGTCGGACGGGAACTGTCGGAGAGCGCGGACCGGGCGCGGGACGATCGCGAAGCCGCCGCCAAGGCGCTGGATGCGGCGCTCGAGCGGATGGAACAGGTCGCCTCCGGTGTCCGCTCCGCCCTGGAACCGCTGGAAGGGCTGCTCGCGAGCCAAGGCGCGTCGGTGGCGCCCATGGTCCAGGCGCTGGAGGCCACCCGCGATCGGCTGGAGGAGGCCTCCGGCACGCAGCGCGCGAACCAGGTGGAGTTCTCCGCCACCGTCGAGGTGTTCGGTCGCGCGGCGCAGGAACTGTCCACGGGCCTTTCCCGCTTCGCGCGGGAAGGGGAGATGGAGGGTCTCCTGGACCCGAGGCAGGCGCAGAACGCCTTGTTGGAAGCGCTGGAACGCCTGCTCAAGGGCTTTTCCGCCTCCCTGGCCGCGCTGCTCTCCGAGTCCGACCTGCGTACCCGGGAGACCCTGGCCGAACTCGCGGCACGCCTGCCCGGCACGGAGGGCGCACGCCTTCCCGGCACGGAGGGCACGGGCCGTCCCGGCGCGGGGGGATGACACCCTTGGCGACCGATGTGGACGACCTGGTCCGCCGTTGGGAGGAGGCCGCCTCCACCCACCCCGTGGTCGGCCGGTTCCTGCCCTGGGCGCTCACCCTCCTGGACGCCGCACGCGTCAGCGCCGGATGCGACCTCGGGTTCCAGGCGGACCGGCTACTCGCAAAAGCGCGAAGGAGGCTGGAGAACCTGTTGGAAACCCCGGTGGGGTCGGGAAGGATCGAACCTCTGGAGGTGCGCTGGGAGGCCCCGGAGCTGCCCAAGAAGCCGGATGGAATGCGGCAGGAACGGCTGGGTCGTCGGGTGCGGTCCATGCGCTCCCACCGACTGCCGTTTCGCGGCGAAGGGCACCCGCAGGCTCGAGGCCTGGCCTGGGGCCCCTACAACCGCCAGTCCGCCGTGGCCGAAGCCCTGTCGGCCGTGGCGGCGGTGGATCCGCTCTGGGTGGACGACCTCCTGGAGCGCGAGCGCTCGCTCCGATCCATCGACCTGCTGCTAGGTCTGCCCGGATAGGGGTTCGCGGGGCGGGGGCACCGGCTTCACCAGCAGGGTGCGGGAATGTTCCAGAAGCACCGTCCCCACCGGTGATTTTCGGGGCCTGCGCACGTTGCGACGGCGGGTGCAATGGACTTCGGCTCGGTCCTGGGCCCGCAACTTGGACAGCCAAGCCGCCACACCGGCGGCCATTTCCAGCAGGGCCGTGGGCGGTTCCGCGGGTTTGCCGTCCGGGCTCTTGAGGATCACGTGCGAGCCGGGCACATGGGCGGCATGGAACCAGAGATCGTCGGGGCGGGCGATCCGCCCGGTGAGGAAGTCGTTTTCCGTTCCCGACCTTCCCGCCAGCAGAATCCAACCCCCGGGGAGAGCGAATCGCAGCGGGCCATCCCGCCGGGGTTCGCCCTTCGGGCGGGGGGGCTGAGGCCATAGCCCGCGAGGCACCAAGCGGGTGCGCAGGGACTCCAATCTCCCTTCCCGGAATCGGCGATCCACCTTCGTAGGGGCCGACCCCAGGTTCCACGCCTCCAGTTCCCCCTGCCAGACTTCGGCTTCTCCCAGCTCCTCCACCAGTTCCGTTTGGCGCTGCACCTTCCGATCCAAGGTCCGACGCAACTTCCTGGACTTGGCGAGCCACCCTTTCGCCTGGTCCCGAGCCGGAATGGCCGGATCCAGTTCGAGCAGGACCTCCATCGGCCCATCGGCTCTCCAGAGGGTCACCCGCGCCTCGGAGGACCCGCGTCGGGGGGGTGGAGCGGCGAGGAGGGCCAAGGCGCGTTCCTCCAACTGGTCCGCGGAACCGGAGGGGTCCGGATCCGCCGACAGCCGTTGCAACGCCGTGCGCAACCGCCGGATCCAACGCTCCACGGCGCCCTTCGCCACCGACTGGTCGCGAAGGAAATCGTCCGATCCGCTCCCTTGACGGCTCGGAAGGTTTCCCGCATTATTCATGTCCATCGCAAGTGCATGTTGGGGGATTGTCCATTCGGACCGTCCGCCACGAGGCCCCGCAAGGAGTGTTTGGTGCAGCTTCCCAAGTACAAAAAAAAGAAAAGAATCAAGCTCAAGATCTGCCAGTACTGCGGAAAGGAATTTTGGGGCCACCCCATCGCGAAGTACTGCGAACTCCACCGGGACGTCAAGCAGCGCGAAAAGACCAAGAAATCCCCGGAGCCGGGGGATTCCAACAACAAGACGCACCAGCACGACTTCATCGAGGTGGTGGAGCAGTCCTGGATCTGCGAACTGGAAGGTTGCGGGAAGGAATACGTCGTCAAGATCTTCCCCAAGCAGTTCGTCTATCCGCGGTTCTGCGAGGAGCACCGCAACGAATTCCGGCGCCGCAACTGGGCCCGCCAGAAGATCCTGGACGATCTCCGCAAGGTCCGGCAGGTCGCGGCCGCCAAGGCGGCCAAGTCCGCCGCGGCCAAGTCCGCCGCGGGTTCCAAGGCCGGTTCGACGCCGAAATCCGCGACGGCCCCCAAGCCGGCAGCCGGTTCCAAGCTCGTCGGCTCCAAGCCTGCGGTGGAGTCCGCCGCCAAGGAAGCGCGGCCCAAGGTGAAGGCGAAGACGGCTCCCAAGTGAACTCGTTCGAGGTCCGCCTCGACACCCGGACTCTTTCCAAAGCGGTCCGGCAGGACGAATGGATTGCCTTCCTCCAGGGATGCAGGTGGTTTTCCGGCAAGGGGAGGACCATCGCATCGGTTCGTCCAAGCGCCTGTTGCGTCCTGGATTCGGCCCTTTCCGTGGCGGTCATCAGGGTCTCCTACGATCCCGACGAACACGAGGACTACCTGCTCCCACTGCTGGTGGGTACCGCGGAAGAGGCGGGGGGAATCACGCAGATCGGGGGGCGGCCCCTGCTGGACGCCCTCTCCCGGGAAGAAGGTTGGCGCCGGCTCCTGTCGGCTTTCGGGCGAAGCATCCATCCCGGACTGGATCTTTCGATGCGGGTGGAGCTTTTGGGTGCCGCCCCGCGCCAAGGCGACTTTCGCCTGGGATCGGTGGACCAGACCAATTCCTGGGCCATCCTGGGCGACCTGTTCGTCAAGGCCTACAGGCGCCTGCAACCCGGTGAAAACCTGGATGTGGAAGTCTGTCGCTTCCTGACCCGCAGGAAAGGGGCCCACTCTCCGGTCCTGCGCGGAGTTCTCACGTTGGACGGCGAATTCGGGGAAGCGACGCTGCTGTCCGCCCAGGTGGCGATACCCAACCGGGGGACCGGGTGGGACCTCGCCCGGAAGCAGGTCGCCGAGACCGTGGAGGGGGGGGACCCAGATCTGTCCCCATGGACGCTCCTGGGCAGATCCATGGCCGAACTCCACCGGCTGCTGGCCTCCGACGGCCCGGATGCCATCGGAACCCTCCCGCTGCACCCCCCCGATCTGGAGGCCGTCGCCAAGGGCGCCATGGCGCTCGCACGCGAGGCACTGGTCGAATTCGAACACACCGACCTGCCGCCGGCGGCATCGGGTCTCGCGCACCTGTTGCGCCACCGCACTCCGGACCTCCTGCGCCGGATCAAGGCACCGCGCATCCCGGACGGAACCTGCCACCGCCAGCGCATCCACGGGGACATCCATCTGGGGCAGGTGCTCTGGGACGGAACGAACTTCTCCATCATCGACTTCGAAGGAGAGCCCGGTCGCCCGGTGGAAGAGCGCCGACGCAAGCAACCCCCGGCCAAGGACTTGGCCGGAATGCTCCGCTCCTTCGACTACGCGGCACGGGCGGGCCTGCCCGCCGGGACGGGCCAATCCGGCGAAATCCTGGCGCGCGGATGGCGGAACAAGGCCCGGAAGCTGTTTCGGGCGGCCTACGAGGAGGCCATCGGAGGCGCGCCCTTCCTGCCAGCGGATCCGGCCTTGCGGGGAAATCTCGTGGACCTGTTCGAGCTGGAGAAGGCCTTCTACGAGCTGAAATACGAGATGCGCAACCGGCCGGATTGGGTCGAGATCCCCATGGCCGGCCTGTTGGACCTGGTGGGATCGCCCGCGTAAGTTGCCGCTGTAGGGGCGAATAATCATTCGCCCCTACAGCGGCAATCCCACCAGGAACGTCGATCCGCGGCCCCGAACGCCCTCGATCAGGATGCGGCCCCCGTGCAGTTCGATGAAATACTGCGCGATGGACAGGCCCAGCCCGTGTCCGGCCACGTTCCCCGCGTCCCCGCGCTGGAACTTCCGGAAGATCGCCTCGCGCTTCTCCGGCGAGATCCCCGGCCCCTGGTCGGTGAAGGCGATGCGGATCTCGTCGTCCTGGCGCACCAGCCCGATCCGGATCTCGCTGCCGTGCGGACTGAACTTGATCGCGTTCCCCAGCACGTTGGCGAAGGCGCGGGTGATGAAATCGGAGTCCACCGAACGCGTCAGCGGGGAATTCGGCGGATCCAGGACGATCTTGACCTGCTTGGCGTCGGCCAGTCCCTGCAGGGACCTCACCGCCTCCCGGACGCATTCCGTCAAATCGGCATCCGCGAACCTGGGGACGGTGGCGCCCGCCCGGAGCCGCGCGGAGGCGAGGACGTCCTCCGCCATCCGGATCAGGTTGTTGCAGTTGCGGTGGATGGTGCGGATGGGCTCCAGCTGCCGGTGGTCCAGGTCGCCCATGACCCGGTTCATCAGGAGCTCCGCGTACACCACGATCGCGGAAAGCGGCGAACGCAGGTCGTGCACGGCCATCTGGAAGAACTCCTCCTGCCGCGCGAGGCGCCGTTCGGCCTCCGCGAGCTTGGCCTCCAGCTCGGCGATGCGCCGCCCCATGCCGTCAGGATTCGTCATCTTCTTCGCCGGCGGAAGACTCGCCGCGGTATTCGCGGAGCTTGTTGCGCAGGGTCCGGATGGAGATCCCCAGCTGCTCGGCGGCCCGCGTGCGGTTGTTTCCCAGCCGATCCAGCGCCGCGAAGATCATCCTCTTCTCCATCTCCGAGATGGGGATGGCCTGCGAGGGGTCGAGTTCCGCGGGAATGGGCGCGGCAGGTCCGGCGGACGCGTGCGCCGCCTTGCGCGCCGGTGCCTGGTCCAGGCCCAGGATGGCCGCGGAGACCTCGCCCGACTGGGTGAGCACCACGGCGCGCTGCACCGCGTTCTCCAGTTCCCGCACGTTGCCCGGCCATGGATGGGCGCGGAGCCTCTCCATCGCCTGCGGGGAGAATCCCTCCACGGTGAATCCGTTCTCCCCGTTGTAGCGGTGCAGGAACCAGGTGGCGAGTTCGGCGATGTCGTCCGGGCGGTCGCGCAGGGGCGGGACCTGGATCCGGATCACGTTGAGGCGGTAGAAGAGGTCCGAGCGGAACCGGCCCGCCTCGACCTCCGACATCAGGTCGCGGTTGGTGGAGCAGACGATGCGCACGTCCACCGGAATCTCGGTCTCCGACCCGATCTTCGGGATCTCTCGCTCCTGCAGCACGCGCAGGAGCTTGGCCTGCATGGACAGGGGCATCTCCGAGATCTCGTCCAGCAGCAGCGTGCCGCTGTCGGCCAGCTCGAACTTTCCGCGCTGGCTCCGCAGCGCGCCGGTGAAGGCGCCCTTCTCGTGTCCGAACAGTTCGCTTTCGAAGAGGGATTCGGGCAGGGCAGCGCAGTTGACCTTCACGAAAGGACGGTCCGCGCGGGGCGAGGAGTCGTGGATCGCCCGGGCCACCAGCTCCTTGCCTGTCCCCGATTCGCCCTGGATGAGCACCGTGGTGCGCGTGGGGGCCACCTGGGCGATCAGTTTCTGCACCGCGGCCAGCGGACCGGAATTCCCGACGATCCGGAATCTGTCGTCCAGGGCAAGCCGGAGGCGGCGGTTTTCCCGGCGCAGCCCGTCGACCTCCAGCGCCCTCTCCACCGTGAGTTCCAGCACGTCGGGGTCGAAGGGCTTTTCCAGGAAGTCCCACGCGGAGTGGCGCATCGCCTCCACGGCCACCTGGACCGTGCCGTGGGCGGTCATGAGCACGAAGGGGATCTGGGCGTCGCGCTCGCGCAGACGCTTGAGGAATTCAAGGCCGGTGGCGCCGGGCATCTTGTAGTCGGAGAGGACGAGTCCGAAGGTCCCGTCGAACTTCTCCAGCCCTTCGGCCGCGTTGCGTGCCAGCACCACCTCGTGGCCCCGGCGGCGCAGGCTCTCGGCGGCCATGTCCCGCATCAGGGCTTCGTCGTCGACGATCAGGATTCGGGCCATTCAGTCCTGGATGGGTTGCGGAAGGTGGATGTCGAATCGGGAGCCGGAGCCGGGTGCACTTTCCACGAACAAGTTTCCTCCGTGAAGCTCCACGATCTTTCTCACGATCGCGAGGCCGAGTCCGGTACCGGTTTCCTTGGTGGTGAAAAATGGATTAAAAATCTCGGTAATGGTCTCGTGGGCGATTCCCGCCCCGTTGTCTTGGATTCCCAGGATCAGCAATCCGGGGGCGCGACGCGCCGAAAAACGGATTTCGCCGCGTCCAGGAAGCGATTGGAGGGCGTTCAGCGCCAGGTTGAGCATGACCTGTCGGAGTTTGTCGGGGTCGAACCGGCCCAGCCGGATCCGAGGTTCGATGGAAAGCACGACGTCCAACTCCTCCACTTCCTGGGCCACCGCCTCGCCGCGGCACCACTCGGCGAGTTCGGAAAGCCAGGGCTGGATCTCGACGTCGCGCAACTGGGTCTCGATGGGGCGGGTGTAGGCCAGGAGGTTGGTCACGATCTTGTTCAACGACTGGACGCCTTCGATGATCCGTTCGGAGAGCCTGCGACGCGGGTCGTCCTCCGCGATGTCCCGTTGCAGGAGCTTGGCGAACCCCCCGATCCCTCCCAGCGGGTTCCGGATCTCGTGGGCCACCGTGGCCGCCATCTGGCCCAGGGCGGCCAACGTCCGCGTCTGCGACAATTCCCGCTCCATCTGCTTGAGATGGGTCAGGTTCTGGAAGCTGGCCACGGCGCCCAAGCGCCTTCCGTCGGGGTCGCGCACCGGGGCGGTGGACAGTCCGAGCGGAACCGGGGTCTCCGCCGAACGGAGCCACACGACCTCCACCCAACGCAGGGGGATCCCCTCGTGGAGGCTGTGGAGAAGCGGGTCGGTGAAATCCTTCTGGGTCGGGAACACGTCCGAAAGGCCACGTCCCACCGCCTCCAGGGGATCCAATCCGAGGATCTGGGACGCCCGCCCGTTGACCATGGTGATCCGTTCGGAGAGGTCCACCATCAGGACCCCGTCGTGGAGCGAATCCAGCAGGCTTTCCAGCTCGGCGTTGCGCTTCTCCAGCTGCGAATCGAGGTCGGAGACCCGGGTCTCGAGCGTGGAATAGGCTCCCGACAGCCGTTCCACGTGCGATTCGAACCAGGAGAACACCGGCCGCAGCTGATCGGGGATCTCCTGCGGGAAGGCGAGATCCTCGATCACGTCCACGACCGGTGGAGACGTATCCTGTCCTCCACCGATCCGCCCTCGGAGGATCCCGCGCGGGCCAGATAGGCGGTCGCCATGCCCTCGATCTCGTCGTCGGCGGCGCGGACCCTGTCGAAGGCCAGGCGCAGCCGGGCGAGCGCGGTTTCCAGTTCGGGATCGGACAGGTCGTCCTCGGCGCGGGCGCGGATCCATTCCTGCGACAGGGGGCGCATCCGCTCCCGCGCCTGGCCCAGAAGCTCCATGGACGCCCTCTTGCGACCCACCAATTCCTGGAATTCGGCATTGGAGAACCGCTCGCGGAGCGCCTCGAGTCCCGCGGTCTGGACTTCGGCCATCTCCTCGACCAGATCCGCCTCCTGCTCGACGAGCCCGCGGAATTCCTCGATCTGCTCCACCGTCACGGGGCTGATCATACCTCTCCAGATTCCGTCGTGCCACTTCCGGGCCTCCCGCCGATTTGTTCGCGGGACTTCGCGTGGGTACCTTTGCACCACACATGGATTTCATGATCAGACCGATCCGGACCTTCCTGGGCATGGAGGAGGAACCCCCTGCCGCGGGAACTCCGGATGCCCCGGCCCCGGTCGTCGCCCCGGGCGAGGTCCAGGCCATGTCGGCGCCCGAGGCCCAGGGAGCCAGGGAAGAGACCTCCACCAGCATCCTCTCGTCCACCTTCCGCTGTCCCGAACGCGGCGAGGAGTTCGAGGTCTACGTGCGGACCCTGGAGCGCGACTTCAAGGCCTACGACCCCGGTCTGAAGATCGAGAAATGGCTGGGTTCGGGAGGCTTCTGCGACGTTTTCCTGGTTCCCGAGGTGAACATTCCGGGAAAAGGGGTGCGACGGGCGGTGCTGCGGGTCCTGCGTCCCACCATCTACCGGACCCCCAATCCCGAGATGAACAACTCCAACATCCGGTTGTTCCTCACGGAGATGGGCTACAACCTCTACCTGTCCAGCCAGAGCGCCCCGCACGTGGTCAAGATGCTGGATTTCGGGTTCTTCGGACGCAAGGCCGGCGAGCCCCGGCATCTCTACATGATCATGGAATACGTGGAAGGCGAAGACATCTCCCACCGGTGGCGAAGGCGCCCCAGCGACGAGAAGGAACTCATCAAGCGCGTGATCCAGGTGGTCCAGATCGCGGGCATCGTGGGCGAGCTCCACTTCCGCGGAATCATCCACTGCGACCTCAAGCCCACCAACATCCTGATGCGGGGCGACGAAGCCTACATCACCGATTTCGGGAGCGCGCGCTGGGCCCATGTGGAAGACGTGGTGGGAGACATGCACATGCAGGTCCCGGGAACCCAGACCTACATGAGCTACGAACAGCTGTTGGGCAGCTACTACCGGCTGGACCAGCGCACCGACGTCTTCTCGCTGGCGGTGCTGGCCTGCACGGCCTTCACCGGGGTCAATCCCTTCGAAGCCCGCGCCTCGGTGGACATCGATTCCGACGAACGCGGACTTTCCGCCCTGGCCGACATCGAGCCGCAGATCCCGCGGATCCCCTACCGCAACGGCGACCGCCTGCGCGGATTCCTCCTGGAGTGCCTGTCCAGGAAGGTGGACGAACGCCCCGCCACCATGGTGGAATTCCAGCGTCGATTGAATCAGTGGGTCCTGGAGTCCTGACCCTCCTTTGGGCCGGATCCGCCTTCGCCATCGGGAGCGATTCGGCGCGTTCCGCCCTGGCCGTCGCGGATTCGGGAGCGCCTTCCGGACGGGTCGCGCCACCGGGAACGGCGGATTCCGCTATCGCCCGGAAAGACACGTCCAAGGTCGCGAGGGTCCGCGTTCCGCTACCCCGCCCCTGGGTCGATTCCACCCCCGCCTGGCCGATTCCCGTCCGGGCCGGTTCCGCGGGGGGGGCGTTGGACCGGGCCTTCCGCGACGGGAACCAAGGCGTCCCCTGGCGTCGAAACTTCGAATTCGACGGCATGTGGGAATCCTGGCAGCCCTGGACGGGGCTTCCCCTGGAGGAGCGGCTCGCGCGGCTGTCCTGGGAGGGCCCGAGCCTCGCCGGAGCCGGAGATGCCGGACCGCTCTCCGGGGTGGCGCTCGAAAGTACCATCGCTCCCGGGTTCGGGGGGATGCCCGAGCGCTGGATCCGTCCGGATTCCCTTCCCTCGGACACGCCGTCCACCTCCCTCCACTTCTTCCGGGATGCGTTGGCTTCCTACCGGTTCGGGTTGGAGTTCTCGCGGGCGGTATGGGGTCCTTGGGGTCTCTCCATCGGGATGGAGACGCGTTCCGCACAGTCCGTGCCCTGGCTCTACCGCGACCAGATCCAGGACCTGTTCCAAGGTTCGTTCGGTCGACTCCGCCAGGATTTGCCCGCCGCCGGCCAAGGCCCCGGCCAGGACGATGCCCAGTGGCAGGCGGTGGTGACGCGCGGAGGCGCGGACTCCCGGCTCGACATCGGTTGGACCTGGACGGACCTGCGCAGGGGCGTTCCCGACCCCACCGGAGTGTGGGGAGGAACGAACCTCCCCCCCCTGCCCGGCGACGACGGCAGATCGGGCTGGTACGCGCGGTGGGTCGGCCAGGCCGATCTTTTGCGGCTGGAGACCTCCCTGCGCATCGTCCAGGAGCAGTGGTCGTGGTGGAGCTGGGCCGATTCGGGGGCGCCTGTGCTCGCCACCGGCGACCAGCAGCGGGAGGATGGACGGGGACGCGTCCGGTGGGGTGACGATTCCTGGGGATTGGGAGTGGAAGGCTCCGGCGAGGTTCTGACCGGCACCAGATCGGTCCCTTTCCTCGGCCCCGAGGTGAACGAGGACCAGGAGCGAGCCGGGGCTTTTGCCGAGACCCGTGCCGGAAGCTTCCAAGCCCATGCCGGTGCGGGCTGGACCCGGCTGAGCAATTCCGAAAACGGGGTCTTCGGAGACTGGGATGCCACGGGCGGGGTGGATTGGACCGACTCCATCCTCTCCGGGGCTGCCCGATACAGCCGACAAGTGAAACTCCCGGACGAATCGGTGGAACGGCCCGATCCGCTGTTGGAAACCATGCCCGCCCCCGGTCTCCTCCCCGAGACGCGGGATCTGGTGGAATTGCGGGCGAGCGTCCGTCCGCTGCGGGGCTGGACCTTCGATGCCGCGGGAGCCTTCCTCGCGATCCACCAGGCCATCCAACCCCTGGATGCACCCGTGGTCACGGACAGTGTGGTCACCCGCGAACAGGGCATGGAGCTCGCCAACGCCGGTCCGGTTCTGGGCTGTTCCGGGCAGGTGGGCGCAGGCTGGGCCGGGAGAACCTTCCGCGCCCGCACCCAATGGGCCTACGGGTGGACAGGTCTGCCTGGGGAGCCGTTGGACGGACAAAGGGATCCTCGCCTGCCCCAATGGCAGTCCAGGTCGAACGTCGGATGGACCCACGATGTGCTGGATGGCCGCATGAAGGTGCGCATCGACGCCGACCTGCGCACCTGGGGAGAAAGTTGGAGCTGGGTGGGAACCGCGACCGACGCGAACGCCCACGCGCTGCGCCTGCCCGCTTCATCCGAAACCGATCTGGAATTCCAGGTGGGGATCCGGACCTTCGTGATCGACTGGTGGCTGGAAAACATCTTCGACGAGCGCCAGACACCGGCTCCGGGTTGGACGCCGCTGGGCGTCCACGCCGGCTGGGGCATCACCTGGAATTTCGGAGGGTAGGCATGTTCACAGGCCTGGTGGAAACCGTGGGTTCGGTGGAACAGGTGGCGGCGGAGGGATCCAACCGGCGTCTGCGGATCCAGGCCCCCGAGATTCGGGACGGGCTTCGGGTGGGCGATTCGATCAGCCACGATGGCGTCTGCCTCACGGTGGAACGACTGTTCCCCAAGGGGTACGAGGTCGTCGCCGTCGCCGAAACGCTCACCGTGACCACCCTGGGCGACCTGCGGCCCGGAACGGGCGTGAATTTGGAACGGGCCCTCTTGCCGACCACGCGGATGGGGGGGCATTGGGTCCAAGGGCATGTCGACGGGGTCGCCAAGGTCCTTCGCGGTGCGTCCCGGCAGGGGAGCAAGGTGTGGAAGCTCCGGCTTCCCGGGAATCTCGCCAGGTATTGCATCCCGAAGGGCTCCATCGCCTTGGACGGCGTTTCCCTGACCTTGTCCGCGGTGGAATCGGACGTCGTTTCGGTCGACATCATCCCCCACACGGCACAGGCCACGACCATCCGCGACTGGAAGGCGGGTCGCCGCGTCAACATCGAAGTCGATCTGCTCGCCAAGTACGTGGAACGGCTCCTCGCGGCTCGCGCGTGAAGCAAAAGACCGGCCTGCGTTATCTTTCCACGATGCAGGATGAGCGGAGGACGACGTGGCGATGAAGCAATGGCAGGAGATCGAGGGTGGCTGGGTCCTCCAACGTGGGGCCAAGACCGACATGGTCGCCCCACCCAACAAACTTCCGGCCAAGGCGATTCCCGCCTTGTTTCCATCCATTGGAGCCACTTCGGACTCCATCCCGGCTGCCTGCCGCTGGTTCGCCACCATCCCGGGCCAGAAGTTGCCTGCGGGGACATCCGCCTTGTTGCGGATCGGCGGGGCGAACAACCCCGTCCAAGTCTGGGCCAACGGGCAGAAGGTGGGCCCCGCCATTCGCCCGTGGATTCCCCAGATCGTGGACCTCACGCCCGTGATTTCGGACAAACCCACCCTTTTGGTATTGGAGATGGAAGCTCCCCACGGCGGGGCTTGGCTTTCCGGAGAAGGAGAGGCGCTCCACATCGGACCCGTGCTCCACGAGGCTCCCCGCTACTTCATTTCCCCGGGACCCATCCTGGAGGATGCCCTGGTTCGCGTGGATTCCCAGACCGACCGCGCCCGCGTCACCCTCCGCTTCCGGTCGCGTGCCGCGGAATCGAAGCTCCAACTGGGCGTGCGATTGATCGCTCCGGATGGCCAGAAGGGCGAATTTCGCCGGGAGATCCAGCTTTCCGGGATCGTGGCGGAGCATGACCTGGAATTCGAAGTTCCGGAGTCGAAGCCGTGGTCTCCCGACCACCCCACCCTCTACCACTTCGAATTTTCGGTGGATGGGGGCCAGACCACGCGGGTTCCGTTCGGATTCGCGCATCTGACCTGGACGGACAAGGGCATCCAACTGAACGATGCCCCGTTCTTCGTGCGCGGGGTCCGATGGGATGCGGCGGGGCAAGCCGGTTTCCTGGCCCACGCCAACCCCAAGGCGGAGTTCCAGCGCATCCGGGAGGCGGGTTTCAACACCGTGTTCCCCTGCTCCGCCCCCATGCCCGAATCCCTGCTCCACCTGGCGGAACATGCCGGATTGGTGATCATCCAGAACCTGGGTGCCGGAGGCTTGTCGGACACTTCCGCCGCCTTCGAAGCCTCCGTTTCCCTGGCGGCAGCCCTGGTTTCCCGGCAGGAAAGCATGCCGAACGTCCTCGCCTTCGTGGGTGCCGACCTTCCCGGACCGCTGCTCCAAGCCAAGGAAGCCGAGTGGCTCAAGGGCCTGATCTCGGCTCGCCTGGAGGCCATGCCCAAGGGCTGGCGCAAGGAGCCCTTGCGGACGCTCATCGGCCATTTCGGGGGAACCCGCCTGGAGATCGGCCATCCCCCCTCCCAGGATCCGGTCTTTGCCTGCGTGGCCGGAGCCAAGGTCCTGGGCGAACTGGAAATCCACAGGTTCCGGCTTCCCGCCCCCGTCTCCATCCACCGGCAGGCGTTCCTGACCAGGCACATGCACCCTCGCGATCCTTCCGATCTGGTGGACCAGGGATTGGGCGACCAACTCTTCTGGAAGAAGATCCACAAGAACAGGGGGGGGAGCAGCAAGTTCTTCGCCGCTCGCGTGGGGTGTCCTTCCCTGCTGGATCCCGAACGGACCCTCGAGGCCCTGGGCAACGAGAAGAGCCAGCGCACGGAGAACATCCAGAAGCTGGGCAAGCAGTTGCAGGTGGAGCTGAACCACGCCGGGCTCAAGGAGGTCTGGACTCCATCCGCCTTCGCCAGCGCCTGCCAGCAGGTGGGCGCCCAGGCGGTGCTGCGCCAGGCCGACGCCTTGGCCATCAATCCCCGTTGCGCCGGCGTGCTCGTGAACCAATGGTCCGACACACCCAACCATTCTTCCGGGCTGGTGGGCTTTTCCGGAGAACCGAAGCCCGGATTCGAGTTGTTCCGCAAGTACAACCGACCGGTGCGCGTGATCGCCGAAGCCGCCTTGCGCACGCCCTACACCATGCAGTCGGCCGCGGTCCGCATCCACCTGTCCAACGACAACGCGCCGGGCGAATACAGCCTGCTCCTTCGCGTGAAGGGAAACAACAACCGCATCTGGCACCAGGAGTCGCTACCCGCCGTGTCCGAAGGCGGCATGTCGATGGTGGGCAAGTTCGAATTTCCGGTGGGCGACGAACGCGGGCACTTCACCTTCGACATGCAGCTCTCGCGCCAGGGTCGCGACGTGTTCCGCACCGAGGAGACCTTCTACGTCCCGCCCGCCGCGAACATGGAAACCTCCGCCCACGCGTTCCGGTTCCTCGGGGAATTCCCGGATCCCGTGGCCCGGAAGGGATCCCCCGACGCCCGTGGCGTCCTGGTGAACCAGGTCCGCACCTTCGACCCCAAGCGCCTGCACGACCTGCTGGACGACGCCGTGACGGGTCTTGTCGTGGTCTTCGCCGCGCTGGAACCCGAGGACGCGAAGTTCCTGCAGAAGCACGGGAGCCTCGGCTTCGCCCTGGATCTCGCTCCCGCGGCTTCCGCGGGAGGCGAAGGCTACCACTACATCGCGCCGTCTCCCCTCTTCAACAGGTTGCCGTCGGGGATCGTCGCCAGCGAGGTCTACGCGGATCTGCTCCCCGCATGGAGCCTCTCGCGCCTGCCCAACGCGCAGGTGTCGGCCGGATTCGCCCAGTTGGTTCCCGCTTCCGGGCAGTGGGTCTTCCGCGGCGACATCCAATCCGTGCCCCACGGCAAGGGAAAGCTCGTATTCCACCAGTACCGGATGTGGGACAAGCTCGGAACTTCGGCCTTGGCGGACGCGCTGTTCTCCAATCTCGCCGACCAGGTCCGCGAATCCCTATAGACCGGCGTCGATGATCCAGAACATCGAGAAGATGCTTCTGCACATCACGGAGTTTCCCGTGTTGGGGCAGTTCCTTCTCTCCGCCGTCGCCGCCGCGGTGACCGAGGAGTGGTCCACATTGGCCGTCTTCGGACTCGCCCGCGCGGGAAAGGTGGGTTGGGGCATGGCGCTCGGCTCCGTCTTCACCGGGACCGTCCTGCTCAACACCGCCCTTTGGTACGCGGGTCGGCTGGCCGGCATCCGCGCCCTGCACTGGAAGATGTTCTCGTCCCTGCGCAAGGACCGCATGGAGGCGCTGCGCCACCACGTCCACAGGGAAGGCTGGATCGCGGTCGCCGTGAGCCGGTTCGTTCCAGGGACCCGCGTTCCCATCTTCGTGCTGACCGGCATCCTGGGGATGGAAGCGCACACCTTCATCTTCACCCTGGTGGGATCGACGCTCCTCTGGATGCTGGCGACCCTGGGCCTGGTCCACCTCGCGGTGGAACTCACCCGGCAGAATCCCTGGCTGCTCGCCGTAGGAGCCACGGTCGTCGTCGTCGCCGCCGCCTTCCTGGTGCGGGTCCGCCAAAGGAATTCCGGCGGAAAGTGATGTCGGACCGTCCCCGCATGACCCGGGGCCGAAGGAATGGTAGCTTGAAGCGATGGAAGGAAGCCCCTGGGTCCACCTCCTGCAGCTGCTCGACGACGACTCCCCTGTCGTGCACGAGGCGGTGGTCGGCAAGATCCGGGAACTCGGCCTGGATCCCGTGGCGGCGTTGGAGACCGACGGGATCGAACTCAGTCCCGCCCAACGCGCGCGACTCCTCGGTTGTCGACTCGAACTGGAGGATTACTGGCTTTCGGAAGGTTGGAACCGGTGGGTCTCCGGTCCTCCCGAGCTCGAATCCTTCCAGGTCCTGACCAGCGCGTTGCTGTCCGTCTACGGGGGCACCGCGGATCCGCGCCGTCTCCTGGACCGGTGGGCCAGGGACTACAGTCGCCGCCACCCGATTCCCGGCCTCGAATCGCTGGTCGCCTTCCTGTTCTCCGGAGATGGGATCCAGGGCGACACGGAAGACTATTTCGCCCCGCGGAACTCCAGCCTGGCCTGGGTGCTGGAGCACCGCAAGGGGCTTCCCATCACGCTCTGCTCGGCGCTGGTCCTGGTCGCGAGGCGCGTGGGCGTCGAGGTCAACGGGGTGGCCTTCCCCGGACACTTCCTGGCCAGCGGGGAACTCCACGGCAAGCGGATCTGGATCGACGCCTTCGACGGTGGAAGGCTCATCGGGGAGCGAGAACTGGCCGAAGCCCTGGGTCGCGTCCCCGAGGAGATGTCCCGGCACGTGCTCTCCCCCGCCTCGGAGGAGGAGATCTGCGTCAGGGTGCTGCGCAACGTCGTGACCTCCCTGGAGAAGGCGGAGGACCTGGAGAGGTACCGCCGCGCGATGGAATGGCTGGGCACCCTGGACAGGAGACGGCGGGGCGACAGGGTTCCAGATCCCTTCTCCTGACGGGTCGCGAGGATACCTTTCCGGAATGGACACGACCGATCTGCGCGCGCCCCTGCTCGATCTCGCCCGGGAGGCCGGAGCCCTGCTCGCGGGCTTCAGCAAGGGGAGCGTCGACGACCTGGACGTGGAATGGAAGGGCGAGAACGATCCCGTGACGGAAGCCGACCTTTCCGCCCACCGGCTGTGCCTGGAAAGACTCCCCTCCATCCTGCCGGGAGTTCCCCTGATCTCCGAGGAAGGGGATGTGGAGACGGACGCGGACCTGTTCTGGAGCCTGGATCCGCTGGACGGCACCAGCGAGTTCGTGGAGGGACTGGGCGAGTGGGCGTTCCAGCTCGCCCTCGTGGAATCCGGCAGGCCCGTGGTCGCGGTGCTGGCGCTTCCCGCGGTGGACAGGCTCTACTTCGCCGAGGATGGACACGGGTGCATGGTCGGACGCCTGTCGGGCACGGTTTTGCTCGCCTACGAAGGATTCGATCCCTTGCGACGCGAGCGGCTCGTGCTCACCCGTTCGCTGCCGAGACGTCCTTCGCTCCTTCGCATCAGCGATGCCCACCCCGGCGGCGACGAAATCCTCCTGGGAGGCGTGGGCTACAAGGTCCACGCGGTGCTTGCCGGAGAGGGCGACACCTATTTCACGGTCCCGGGAACGCTGCACCCCTGGGACCTGGCGGCGCCCCTCCTGGTGGCCCGAGAAGCCGGCTTGGCTTGCAGGACACTTTCCGGCAAGGAGCCGTCGGTTCCCAGGGGCCGGGATCCGGTGCCGGACGGCCAGCTGTTCACGAGGCCCAAGTGGCTGGAGAGGAACCTGGAATTCTTCGCGCGCAAGGACATCAAGGACCTGCTGGTGGCGAGGGACCCGCGGTGACCGCCCTCCGTAGGGACGCTTTGTAGGGACGCAAAATTTTGCGTCCCTACAAAGGGGCAACTTGACATCCGTCCCTTTTCCGCGTATCCTGTTTGCATGCACAGCGCGAACGCCCAGAGCCTGCTTCTTCTTCTCTGCCAAAATCGGTAGAGGGGAGCGCCAGGCCACGTTCGCAAACGGCCGCTCACCCTGGAAAGGGGTAGGGCGGGTCGATAGGGCTTTCCAAGGACCCCGTACAGGGTGACCGGGAAAGGAAAGAAACCATGTCGACCGAAAACCAGCACAGCACGGGCTCCCAGGGGAGTCCGATCTACATTGCACCCGATCCACGACCTCCTTTCGGACAGAAGAAGGACCAGATGATCGATCGCGTGCGCATCTTCGACACCACCTGCGGGACGGGGAACAATCGCCCGGCTTCTCGATGAACATCGACGAGAAGATCCGCATGGCCCACCAGCTCGCGCGGCTGGGCGTGGACGTGATCGAGGCGGGATTCCCGATCGCGAGCCCCGGCGATTTCGAGGCCGT
>DATNIW010000069.1:0-27458 GCA_035604215.1 Fibrobacteria bacterium | reverse complement strand
TGTACGTGCCCGACAGCCGCCTGGCCAGGGCCGAGAGCATGGTCGCCGCCTACAAGAAGCTGAAAACACTCCTGGAGCACCTAGCCGAACTGAATGCCGAGCTCTACAAGATCACCGTAGAGTGACCAATCCCGGACAGGGAGAACCTTAGCTTGATGGCTATGGGGGGAATGGGGGTGAGGTGGGGAAGAGGCGGGTTTGGCCTCAGGCCCCTTCCACCCGGGCGGGTACGCGCCCATCGGCGAATCGCAGGGAGATCGGTTCCCCCGAACTCAGGTCCGAGGAGCGCACCACCAGGGAGCCGTCCGCCTTTTCCACCGCCGCGAAGCCACGGGAGAGGACCCGGAGCGGAGACAACGCGTCCAGTCGGCCCGCGGCCAGGGCCAAGGCCGCATGGGCGCGCTCCCGGCGCACTCCGAGAGCGCGTTCCAGGCGGTCGGACAGGAGGTCCAAGGTCTGGTTCGCCCGTTCCACGGCGACCTCGGGGTGGCGCAGGCAGGGACGATCGGCCAGGAGTTCCAGACGTTCGCGTCGGCGGTCGACCAGATGCAACAAAGCCCCTCCGGCGCGGGCCTGGTAGTCCTCCAGCGCCGCGAGCAGGGAGTCCCGCTCCTCGCTGACCAACTCCGCCGCCGCCGAGGGCGTGGGGGCGCGCAGGTCGGCGGCGAAATCGCAGAGCGTGGTGTCCGTTTCGTGGCCCACCGCGGAGATCGTGGGGAAGGGGCACGCCGCCACGGCGCGGACCACCGCCTCCTCGTTGAAGGCCCAGAGGTCCTCCAGGGATCCGCCGCCGCGAGCCAGGATCACGACATCGGGTTCGTCCGGCGTCCCCGCCAGGGAACCGATCCTCTCCAGGGCCGTGCAGATCCCGGGCACCGCCTCGATCCCCTGGACGGGGCTGGGGACCAGGAGAAGCTCCAGGTGCGGCGCGCGACGGGAGAGGACGTGCCAGATGTCGTGGAGCACGGCCCCGGTGCGGCTGGTGACCACCGCCACGCGGAAGGGGTAGGCCGGAAGTTCCTTCTTGCGGTCGGCGTCGAAGAGGCCTTCTTCGGACAGTTTTCGTCGCAACTCCTCCAGCCGGGCGTTGAGATCGCCCGCCCCGACGGGCTTGATCAGGTTCGCGATCAGCTGGTACGCGCCGCGCGGTTCGTACACGCTGATCCGGCCGGAAACCACGACGCGGTCGCCGTCCCGCGGAATGGCGGCAAGCCTTCCCACCTGCGGTTTCCACATCGCCGCCGGGAGCGTCGCGCCTTCGTCCTTGAGCGTGAAGTAGAGGTGGCCGCTGCCGTGGTGCTTGAGTCCGGAGATCTCGCCCTCCACCAGGACGGCGTCGAAATCCTGCTCGAGGGTGCTCCGGATGGCCCGGGTCAGCTCGGTGACGGAAAAGGCGCTCAGGACAGCCTCTCGGCGGCGTCCACGGTGTTGGACATCAGGATGGCGCGGGTCATGAGCCCCACGCAACCGGGAACGGGCGTGATGGCGGAGGCGACTTCCTTCGCCGAGGCGAATTCCACGTCTCCCACCACCCGGTAGCCCCTGGGCAGGGACGCATCCTCCACCCGGTTGATCCCCACGTCCACCACCACGGCTCCGGGCTTCAGCCAGGATCCCTTCACGAATTCCGCCTTGCCGATGGCGGCCACCACGATGTCGGCCTCGCGGACCACCGAAGGGAGATCCGCGGTCCGGGAATGCGCCACCGTGACCGTCGCGTCGCCGAAGGCGCCCTTGTGGATCAGGAGGTTCGCCATCGGGCGCCCCACGATGTCGGAGCGTCCGATCACCACCGCGCGCTTTCCCGCGGTGGCGATGCCGTAGTGGCGCAGGACCTGGATCACGCCCCAGGGAGTGCAGGAGCGGTGGCCGGGGCGGTCCAGGACCAGGAGCCCCACGTTCCGGGGATGGAATCCGTCCACGTCCTTGCGGGGGTCGATCAGTTCCACCACGGCGGCTTCGTCCAACCCCTTGGGCAGCGGCGACTGCACCAGGATCCCGTGGACGGAAGGGTCCGCGGACAGATTGCGGACATGCGCTTCCAGTTCGGCCTGGGTCGTGGAGGCGGGGAAGCGGAAGGTGCGCGACTCGATCCCCAGCTCCTTGGCGTCCTTGTCCTTGGCGTTCACGTAGATGTGCGACGAAGGATCGTCGCCCACCAGGGTCACGGTCAGGCAAGGGGTCGTCCCCTTGGCCTTCAGAGCCTCGATGCGGGCCTTCAGGCCCTGGCGCATGGCCTCGACGACGGGTTTTCCTTCCATCAGGAGCATGTCATTCCTCCGAGAGCCTGCGGGCCAGGACGCCGATCTTTTCGCGCAGTTCGCGCAGTTCTCCTTTGGCCGATTCCAGTTCCTGCCGCGTCTCCACGAGATCTCCCGCCACCTGGAGGGATGCCAGCACGGCGGCGCGGAAGCGGTCCGTCTCCCCGAGGGCGACGCGGGCGCGCTGGAGACGGTCGTCCACCAGTCGGGCCACCTGGTCGATGGTCTCGGGGGCGGCGTCGGAGCGCACGTTGAAGGACTCGCCGCCGATGGCGACGCGACGCGTGTTGTCCAGAGGACGGTCGGCCACCGATCAGTCCTGCTGGAGCCGCTCCACCAGGGCCTGCACCCGGGTGGTCGCGGCCAGGATGCGTCCGTCCCGTTCCTGGACCTCCGCGCGGGCCGCCTCCAGATCGGCTCGTGCGGCCTCGACCTCGGCCTTGGCCTGGGCGAGTTCCGCCTCCAGTTCGAAGCCGCGGTTGCCGACTTCCGCCTGGAGGCGTTCCACTTCCAGGCGAAGCCGGACGCGGTCGGCGATCAACGTGTCGATGCGCAGGCTCAGCTGCTCCAGAAGTTCCGTGTCCATGCCCCGGAAAGGTAGGAGCTTGCGGGCGAATGGCGGTTCGCGCCTTGTCCGTGCCCCGGAGTCGTCAGAACACGATCTCGAACCCGACCTGGCCCAGGTGGTCCTCGTTGTCGATGGGGCTCTGGTCCAGCGGGATCCAACGGAAGTAGACGCCGGCCACGTTGCGCTTTCCGAGCAGGTACATGTGCGTGGAAAGGGTCCATTTCTGCACGATGTCGCCGGTGGCGCGGCGCCAGAAATGGGGCTCCACGTCCTGGAAGAACCCGAAGGGCCCCAGGCTTCCCAGCCGCAGGCGCGCCGTCCCGAAGAGTTCCTGCCGGAAGTCGTGGTTCTGGCCGATCCAGATGGATCGCTCGCCGTACAGGAATTGTCCGAAATTCACCTGTCCGTCGAACTTGAGGCCGGAAAAGCCTCTTTCGGCACGGTACTCGTCCACCAGGTGGTCGTGGTAGGCGCCCATCGAACCCGCCCCGATCTCGAAGGAGTTCCACCACGTCGCGCCTTGGTCGCCTTCCGGCCTGGAGACCGTGTGGATGCATTCGTGGAGCATCTGTCCCTGGATCTGCCAGGTCCCGAATTCGTAGCGGTAGCCGGGCGTGAGGATGTACCGGATCCGGGAGAGACGCAGCGCCGTGGTGTCGTCGCGGGACATGATGGTGGTGTTCCCGATCAGCCACGTGGAGATGAACCCCTTCCATTGGAAGAAATCCACCCACAGGTAGAAGTCGGACCTGTAGCCGGGCGGAAGGTCGTTTCCGAGGGGATGACCGTAGATGTCGGTGGCGAAATCCACGTTTCCCGAGGCGGCCATCAGCACGGAAAAATCCCGGCTGGTCCAGTCCCAGGCCCGGCCGAGGACACCGGAAGCGGTGCCAGTCCGTGAGGAATCCTCCCCGACGTGGGCCGCGGCCGTCTTCGCCGACGGGCCAGACGGTCCGGAGGAATCGTTCGGGGCGGCGAACGCGGCGCAGAGCAGGAGCGCGGCTGGGGTCATGGCGCTTGGTCGCTTCCGGTGGGCTCCAGGTTCATTTCACCTGGAGTCGCCGCCGTCCATCGGGTGCTTCCAACCGCAGGCCGGGCAGCGGATCCAGCGAGGCATCTTGGAGGTGCCCCATGCTCCCACCAGCGCGACCAGGCAGGCGAACAGGGCTTCCAGCTCCATGCCCGCATGGTGGAACATCCATGCGTTCCATGCCATGGCCAGGAGCACCACCCAGAGGAGCGGCCCGACCCCGGTGACGCGGGCCGAACCCTCGTAGCCGCAGTTCACGCAGGCGAAACCCCTCCGGCGCCGAAGCCAGAGTGGAAGCCGTCCGAGCCTGTTCCCGCCTTCCTCCTCCCCCGGGGAGGATTCCGGACGGGAATCGTCATCCATGGCTCTTCTCGAAATCCCTCATCGCCTCGATCAACGCGTCCACACCGGCCTCGGGCATCGCGTTGTAGATGGAGGCGCGGAATCCGCCCACGGAGCGGTGTCCGGTGAAGTCCACGAAACCGCGCGACTGGCCCAGCTTCTTGAAGAGGTCCTCGTGCTCCTTCTTCGCGGTCAGGAAGCAGACGTTCATGCGGCTGCGGTCGGCGACCTCCACCGTGCCCCTGAACAGCGGGTTCCGGTCGATCTCGGCGTAGAGCTTGGCGGCCTTGGCGTCGTTGATCCTCTGGATGCCCCCGATCCCGCCCTGGCCTTCCAGCCATTCAAGGACCAGGTCCAGCACGAAGATCCCGAAGGCGGGGGGCGTGTTGAACATGGACCCGTTCTCGATGTGGGTGCGGTAGTCGAGCATGGTCGGAATCTGTCGATCCGTCCTGCCCAGCAGGTCCTTGCGCACGATCACCACCGTGACGCCGGAAGGACCCAGGTTCTTCTGGGCGCCCGCGTAGATGACCCCGAACCTGGAGACGTCCACCACGCGCGAGCAGATGTCGGAGCTCATGTCCGCCACCAGCGGCACCTTCGCCGCCGGGAACTCGTGCCACTGGGTCCCGAAGATGGTGTTGTTGGAGGTGATGTGCAGGTACTTCGCGCCGGGCGTGAGGTGCATGAGCCCGGGAAGCGAGCGGTAGGTGCCGTCGTCCTCCTTGGTGCTGGCCACCACGTTGATCTTCGCGAAGAGCTTGGCTTCCTTGATGGCCTTGGAGGCCCAGGTGCCGGTGTCCGCGTAGTCGGCGGCGTCGGTGGAGGCCAGCAGGTTCATGGGCACCTGGGCGAACTGCTGCGAGGCGCCGCCCTGCACGAAGATCACGCCGTAGTCGTCGGAGATGCCCATGAGCTTGCGCAGCCGCGACTCCGCGGAAGCCACCACGGGCTCGTAGGTCTTCGAGCGGTGGGAACACTCCAGGACTCCGATGCCGGTGCCCTTGAAGTCGAGCACCGCGGCGGCGGCCTTCTCGACGACGGGACGGGGCAGGATCGCGGGGCCCGAGCTGAAGTTCCAGGTGGTCATGGAATGTCTCCGTATGTGGCGATGGCGGTGGTGGTGATGCCCCCGCGCGCGTTGAAGATCCCTTCGATCTCCAGCCACGCCGGACGGCACGCTTTCACGAGATCCCGCTTGAGCACGTTCACCACGTGCTCGTGGAAGATCCCGAGATCCCTGAAAGAGAGCAAATACTCCTTGAAGCTCTTGAGTTCCAGGCACAGCTCGTTCGGCCGGTAGCGGATCCGCAGGGTCGCGAAATCGGGAAGACCGGTCTTGGGGCAGACGCAGGTGAATTCGGAGGTCTCCACGCGCAGCTCCGTGTCGGAGCCGGGAAACACGAACCGGAAGGTCTCGATTTCGGGGGTGGCGAGGTCGGGGACGTGGTCCTGGCGATCGTCGTAGGAGCCGTTCATGGGGTGGAATCCTTGCCCGGGTGGGCGATGATGGTGCCGAACCGCCCCACCAGGGTGCGATCCGGGTCCGGGTCGTGCACGGCCACGGCGATGGAAAGCGCCTGGTGGCGCGGCTGGAAGCCCCACAGGTGGGCGAAATCGGCCCAGACGTCCACCCGCTCCGTCCGGGGGGCCAGGCTGTCCCTGGCGTCGCGAAGGACCACGACCTTGGGGTGCCAACCGTCGCCCAGATATTCCCTGCCGCGATCGCGGCGGGCGCTCCAGATGTACCGGAGGGTCTTGTGGATGCCGAAGGTCGAGGCGAGGGTGACGTCCACCGCCATCACCGCGGCGGGCGCGGAACGGCGGGTGAAGTGGGAGCTGTCGACGCGACGGCTGGGGGACCAGCTCCAGGTGAGGATGGGATAGTCGTCCGCGGGCCATCGGATCTTGTGGCGCCACTGGCTGGCTTCGCCTCCTCGAGCGCGGACCAGGAGTTCCAGGGAATCTCCGATCCGGATGGTGTCCAGATCGGGAATCCGACCGCGGTCCACCTGCCTGTCGGCCCAATCCTCGGGACCCTCGTCCAGGTCGGAGAGGTCCAGACCGCCCCGGACCTCGCGCGGGGAGCGCGGCGTGCGCAGGTCGCACCCGGCCAAGGCCAGGCAGGCCATCGCGATCCCGGCGAGGCGATGCGACCTCGAGCCGGATCGGCGGTGTCGGTAAGGATTTCGCATTGGGCTCCGGAAAGCAAAAGTACTCCCCCGCCCAAAGGTGGGCCGTGGCGACGCCGGAACGGGAAAAGCCCCACCCCGGGTAAACCCGGGAGGGGCGGAGGGAGCCGAACCGGCCAAGGGTGGAGAGAGCCCGGTCCGACTGCGCTTACTTGAGCAGCGACAGCACGTTGTTGGGCAGCTGGTTGGCCTGGGCGAGCATGGACGTCGCGGATTGGGTCAGGATCTGGTCGCGCGTGAAGTTCGTGGTTTCCGTGGCGAAGTTGGTGTCGGTGATCTGGCTCGATGCCGACGAATAGTTGGAAACCATGGTCCCGAGGTTGGTGACCGTGGCCTCCAGCCGGTTCATGATCGCGCCCACCTGGGCCCGCATGGAGAGCACCGAGGTCAGGATGCTGTCGATCTGGCCGATGGCGATCTGGGCGGAAGACTGGAGAGAGACCCCCCCGAAGGTGAGGCCGGTGGAGAGGTTGATGCCGGTGAAGGTGATCGTGGAGCTGTTCCCGGAAGCGGCGGCGCTGATCTGGAAGGACATCGTGGATGTCGAGGAAAGCAGCGGGATCCCGTTGTAGGTGGTGGAAAGCGCGATCCGCGTGATTTCCGAGGCGAGGGCGGTGTACTCCTCGTTGATGTACATGCGGTCCGTGTTGGCGTAGGTGCCGTTGGACGCCTGGATGGCCAGTTCCCGCATCTGCTGCAGGTTGGCCGTGATCTGCTGGGTTCCGCCTTCGGCGATCTGCAGCATGGCCAGGCCGTCGTTGGCGTTGCGCTGGGCCATCTGGCTTCCGCGGATCTGCGTCTGCAGACCCTGCGAAACCGAGAGTCCGGCGGGGTCGTCGGCCGCCTGGTTGATCCGAAGGCCGGTGGAGAGCCTCTCCAGGGACTTGGACATCTCGACGTTGGTGTTGTCGAGAGCGTTCTGGATCGCGATCGCGTTGACGTTGTTGTAGATGCGCATGGTGGGAATCCTCCCTGTTCAGGTTCGTTGGAACCGGCCGGAACGGCTTCCCTGCCGCTGCTCGATCCGGAGATTGGGGCTGGTCGTCGTTTCCGGCGGCCCGGGAATGTCCCGGTTCGACCACGCCCCGTGGTCTGGTGTCTTTCTCGATTGGGTTGTTTGCCGGAAATTCATGGGGTGCTCACATCAGGACGAGTTCCGCCTGGAGGGCACCGGACTTCTGGATGGCCTGGAGGATCGCCACGAGATCGCGCGGCGTCGCCCCCAGGGAATTGAGGGTTCTGGCGAGGTCGCCGACGCTGGTGTTGGCCGGCAGGACCTGCATCTGGGATTTGGGTTCGGTCGCCTGGATCTTCGGGTTGGCCACGACCTGGGTGGTTCCCTTCGAGAAGGCGGCGGGCTGGCTGACCTGCCAGTTGGGGTCCACGCGGATGGTGAGGCTCCCCTGGGTGACCGCGACCTCGGCGATCCGCACGTCCGATCCGGCGACGATGGTGCCGGTCCGCTCGTTGACCACGACCCGGGCCGTCCGGCTCGGTTCGAAGCGGAGATTCTCGATCTGCGCGACGAGTTCTGTCCGACCCCCCTCCGGGTCCTTGCCCAGGAACTTCACGGTGGCGGCGTCTTCGGCCAACGCCGATCCGGCTCCGAACTGCTTGTCGATGGCCTGGGCCAGCGCCTCGGCGGAGCTGAAGTCGGGATCGCGCAAGGTCAGGCGCAAGGGACCGTCGTCCAGCCGGGAGGCCACGTTCTCGCGTTGCACGATGCCGCCGCGGGGAAGGATCCCGGAGGAGCCGTGGTTCTGCTGGAGGGAGGCCCCCGAAAAATTCTGGCTGACGGCCCCGCCGGTGCCCACGGAACCCTGCGCCAGGGCGTAGATCTCGCCGTCGGCGCCCTTCAGGGGAGCCATGAGGAGCACTCCTCCGGTCAGGGAGCGCGCATCGCCCAGGGAGCTGGCCTGCACGTCGATCCGCTGGCCGGGCTTGGCGAAGGCCGGGAGATCGGCGGTCAGGATCACCGACGCCACGTTGCGCAGCCGCAGCTGGGTGGGATCCACCTCCAGGCCCATGTTGCGAAGCAGGTTCGCCGTCGACTGGGTGGTCGCGGCCGAGTTGGGGCTGTCTCCCGTCCCGGACAGACCCATCACCAGGCCGTAGCCGACCAGGCGCTGCACCGAGACGCCTTGCACGTCGGCGACGTCCTTCACCCGGACCTGCGCCCAGGCGGAGCAGGCGGCCACGGCAAGCGTTGTCAGGAGGCGTCGCATGGTCAGAAGAGCCAATCCAGGAACCGGGCGACGTACCCGGGCTGCTGGGCGTTGGCATCGGTGCCGCGACCGCTGTAGGAGATCTTGGCGTCGGCGACGCGTCCGGAAGGCACCGAGTTGTCCGCGGCGATGTCCTCGGGGCGGACCAGCCCGGAGACCGACAGCACCTCGGTCTCGTCGTTGATCACCACCTGCTTGGAGCCCTCGATGCGCAAGGTCCCGTTGGGAAGGACTTCCATGACCCGGGCGCTGACCACGGCCGTCATGGATCCCTGCCGCACCGTGTTCCCCTGCCCGTTGAATCCCGCTTCCAGGTCGGAACCCATCCCCGCGCTGGGCAGGTACTTCAGCAGACCCGAATTGCCGCCCACCGCGACCTTGCCCGTGCTCTGGCTCTGGGTCCTGGTCTGGGCGTTGTTGGTGGCCGTGTTGTCCTCGCCCACGTTCACCGTGATCACGTCGTCGACCAGGTGGCTCTTGCGGTCGCCTGTCAGCGAGAAGTCGCGCGGCAGAGGCGCCTCGGCCGAGGCAACAGATATTGTCACCGCGAGCGCCGCTCCGAACCATCCCATCGAATCCATCTACGCCTCCTGGCTGTGGTGGAAATCCGTTTCCGAATCCAGTCACAATCCAAAGGCGTGCCAATCGTCACGGAGAGGCGTTCGGTGCACATCCGACCGTCGCGGAAGGGGGGTGCCCTCCCGAAGCGGCTCTTTTTTGCCGGGCCCGCCCGGCAGAACGGTCTAGGCCAGCTGTTCCCGAAGCGCCGCCTCGAACACGCCTTCCCAGGCGGGAGTGGGCGGGGCGATGTGGTTGTAGCCCAGGTAGGCGGCCACGGCCTCCCTCGCATGCGTCTTCGCGGCCTCCCGCGAAGATTCCACGACCTGGTCGGAGGTCAGGGGCGGGAACACGGCGTCGTCGGAAAGCTCACCGTCGGTGTGGGACACCTTCCAGGAGTCCAGGAGCTGGGCCATGATCGGACGCCCCTGGCGCAGGAACCAGACTTGGAGCGCTTGCATGGCGGAATTTTCCAGCGCCGGTTGGCCAAGGGCGGACAAGACGATCTGAACCCGTTCGGTGCGACCGAGCTGGGAGAGCGTCTGGGCGCGCATCTTGCGGAGTCCCGCCACGATGCGCAGGGCCTCCTGGGCCGCGGGCCTGGCCTCCTTGTCGGTCAGCAGGGTTTCCAGCACCGTGCGTCGGAAATCCGCCGGGAGGGCGGCCAACAACTGGCGGAAGGTGCGGGGGAGCTCGCTCTGGGACATCTTGGCCTCGGATCGGATGTGGATCGGCGACGCGGTTCGACCTCCTGCCGCCGGGAATGGAGGCCTGGAAACCTTCGGCGTCAGGTCGGTTCGGGAAGCTCCGCGTTTTCGGACTTCATGAGACTGGGGTGGAAGTTCTGCTGCCGCGCCTCGCGAGTGTGTCCCAGACCGAGGACCAACGCGCATTCGGTGCAGTAGCCCGTATCGCGATCCACCATGAAGCTCGGGTCCACGGGATTGATGCAGCACTTGGTGCAGACCTGCACCCGGTGGATCTTCTTCCCCGCCATCCGCACCGTCAGCAATTCCTTCTCGATCCGCGCGATCAGTTCGTCGTGGCTCTCCTCGCCCTTCGGTTTGCGCAGCGGCACGGCCGGAGCTTGGGGAACCCGGCTTTTCCGCACCGCGGCGGAGCCGACGGGAACTTCCTGGAAGAACGGTCCCACGAACAGGTCCGGCTTGGACCTGCGGGATTCCTTCTCCGGTTGGGACGGCACCTTCGCCGATTTGACCCCGGCAGGAGGCGGAACGACCAGAACGGGCTTGACCGGCTTGGCGGCCGGCTTGGGCGCGACCTTCTTGGTGGGCAGCACCAGAGGTTTGGCCGCAGGGGTCGGCGCCTTGAGTGCGGTTCCCTTCTTGGAAACCACGACTCGGGTGGGGGGCGCCTTGGCGGGTGCTTTCCTGGCGGATGCGGCGGATTTCGCGGCGACAGCCGATTTCTTCGGGAGGGGCTTGGGTGCGGACTTCGCCGCGGACTTCACGGGGGTCTTGGCTTTCGACCTTGCCGGAACGGGCTTCGACGCCTTGGTGGACTTGATGGGGATCCCTTTCTTGGGGGATTTGGCTGCGACTTTCGCCTTGCCCGAGGAAATCTTGGCTTTGGAAACCGGAAGCTTGCCGGATTTCCCCGGAGACTTGATCGCTACCCGAGCTTTTTTGCCCACCTTCGTCGCGGGCTTTTTCGGGAGGATCTTCGGTTTCTGCTTGGAGGGCGCCTTCTTGGCCGCGGCCGGCTTCGGCTTGGGCTTCGCGGCAGACGCCTTGGCCTTGGATGGCTTGGACGGCTTGGACGCCGCTGCAACCTTTTTGGGGGAGCCCTTGGATTTGGACTTGGACGCCATTGGCGGCTAAATCTAATGTCAAGCGGCCGCGAGCGGGAGTCCGACCTCGGCTCCCGGCTCGACCCGCGTCCAAAGCTCCTCCAATTTCGCGAAGCTCCCGGCCCGCCACGCCCAGGGGAACCGGTCGAGTTCGTCCGGCCGACCGTAACCCCCGTCCAGTCGGATGGCGTCGACGCCCGCCGCCCGGGCGACGGCCAGGTCCGCCGGACCGTCGCCGACGAGCAGGGTCGATTCCCGATCCGTTCCCGCCCAGGCCATCAGGCTCTCGAGTCCGGACGGATCGGGCTTGCGGCCCAAGTCCGTGTCTCCCCCCACCGATCTTCCGATCCAGTCCCGCAATCCGTGGTGTCGCACCAGCAGATCCGTGGGGTCCTGGGGCTTGTTGGTGAGGATGGCCTGCAGTCTCCAAGGTGCCGTGGCCCGGCGACGCACGAAATCGAGCGCTCCGTCGCGCAGGGTGGTCTGGTCCAGACAGACCCGCAGGTAGTGGGTTCGGAAGCTGTCGAGGATCGCCTCCATCTCCCGGGGTGGCGTTCCCGGAGGGCAAAGCCGCTCGACCAGGACCCGGGCCCCGTCCCCGATCGCACCGCGCACCGCGTCGAGGGAGACCCCCTGGAGACCCCGCTCCTGGAATGCCAGGTTCGCCGCCGTGCGCAGGTCGGGAATGGTTTCGAACAGCGTCCCGTCCAGATCGTAGACGATCAATCGATAACGGCGGCCGCTGGAAACGGGGGATGCTAGGTTGGATGGCATGGAGGAAAAGTACGCGAGGGAGTCCATCCGGATCCGGTTGCACGACGTCTCCCCCTACACCTGGGACGCCTGCGTCGAGTGGATGGATCTCTGCTCCAGCCTGGGCCTTCCCCCGCTGGACCTGTTCGTGATCCCCCGCCACGAAGGAGGACCTTCGGAAAAGGGCGCCGGACTCCCCAGGGAATTCGTCGAACGCCTCCTGGAGATGCACGCGGCGGGCCATCCCCTCTGGGTCCACGGCTGGACGCACCGGGGCGACCGGGGGGGGGAGGCGGAATTTTCCGGGATGGATCCGGTGCGTGTCGCGGACCGGGCGCGCAGGGCGCTGCTCGACTGGGAGGACGCGGGCCTTCCCGAACCCGTCGGATTCTGTCCGCCCAGCTGGAATCTGCCGCGCGGATCGCTGCCCGCCCTGTTCAAGCTCGGATTCCGGCAGGTGGATCTCCGCCTCGGGGTGGCCCGGCCGGGCGCCACGGAATGGTCGCCGGCTCTCTCCACCTGGGGCGGGGACGGTCCGATCGCGACCCTCTGGGATCGGACGCTCCCCATGCAGAAACGGATCCTGTCCCCGTTCGGGGTGCGGGTCGCGCTGCATCCCCAGGACATGTCCGGAACCGGTCGCCGATCGATGGAGATGGTGCTGGCGACGCTCCTGTGACCGGCACCGGCCGCCGACCTAATTTGGTCGCTCCATGAAGACGCCTTCGGATCTGTCGACCGCCCTGCGAGAACTCGTCCCGGAACCCGTCGAGATCGTCGGCGGCGGTCTGGAGGGACAGTCCACGGCGCGATTCCTCCTGGGAGCGGGATACGAGCGCTTGACCCTCCGCGACCGGAATCCCTCCACGCCCGTACCGGAGGGATGCGTCGGCCGCCTGGGCCCCCTCTACCTCTCCGACCTGCCGGCGAAGGGCACCGTGGTGCGGTCCGCGGGAATCCGACCGGTCCTGCCGGAATTGCTCGCCTTCGCCGCCGCCGGGGGGCGGACGATTTCCCAGCTCCACGTCTTCCTCGCTCTCTTCCAGAGCGTCCGCGGTGGGGCGGCGGCAGGGATCACGGGCACCTTCGGCAAGGGGACCATCACCACCATCCTGTCGCGGATGCTCGACGCCGCCAAGGTCCCCCACGTGGTGGGAGGGAACATCGGAACCCCGATGCTCGATCTCCTCCTCCGCGAGGACCTGCCCGAGTTGGCGCTCCTGGAGCTTTCCTCCTTCCAGCTTTCGGACCTGGCGCCGGTGCGAGGCCTTTCCGGCGTGGATCCCGCGGCGTTCGCTCCCCGGGTGGGGGTCTGCGGCCGCGTCACCGTCGAACACCTGGACTGGCACGTGGACCAGGTGGAGTACTGGAACGCCAAGGCGCGGTTGTGCGAGGAACAGTCTGATTCCGACCACTCCGTGTTCCTCTGCGGAGATCCGGGTTCGGTGTTCGTGGGCATGGCGGGGTCCGCTTCCCAGCATCCCGTTGGTGCCGGGGGCGAATTGGATCCCGGGACCGAGTCGCTGGCCGACGGGCGGACCGGGCGGATCCTCCTGCACCGGTCCGAGCTTCGGGTACCGGGGGCATTCCAGCTGTCCAATGTCGCGTTGGCCTGGTGCGCCGCGAGGATCCTGGGAGCCTCCGACGAGGCCTGTCGGGAGGGTGCGGTGGCCTTCGAAGGCTTGGCGCACCGGTTGCAGTTCGCGGGCGAGCGCGAGGGGGTCCGATTCTACGACGATTCCTACGCGACCAGGCCGGAAGCGACGCTCGCGGCGGTGGAAGCCCTGTCCGGGGCCCCCATCGCCCTGATCCTGGGCGGATCCGACAAGGGGATCGATTTCTCCGAACTGGCCGCGGGTCTGAGGGCGGCGGGGAATCTGGTGCACGTGGCGCTGATCGGGGCCACGGCTCCCTCGTTGCGCAAGGCGCTGGAAGGGAGCGGGCCGTTGCCGTTTTCCGTCCACGACCACGCGGGACTGGCGGAAGCCTTCGAGGACTGCCGACGTTCCGTCGCGGGGGGCGGAGCCGTCCTGCTGTCGCCGGCCTGCGCGAGCTTCGGGCTCTTCCGCAACTACAAGGAGCGCGGCGAAGCCTTCACCGCGCTGGTCGCCGCCTTGGGCTGAGCGCCGTCACCAGGGCTTCTTGATGCCCTTCAGCAGACCCTGGGCCGCGCCTTTCACGCCTTGCACGGCCTGCTGGGTCTGGCCCTGGGCGGCTTGCTTGGCGGCCGTCTCGGCCTGGGACTTGACCTTCTCCGTCTGGGCCTGGACCGCTTTCCCCACCTTCTCCTTGACCTGGGCAGCGGGGCTCTGCGCGGGTCCGGCGGATTTGGCGAGTTCGGGAGCCACGGAAGGGCTCGCGACGGTTCCGGTCGCGTGCCAGCCCAGCACCACCCTCTTCTGGTTGTCGGTGGGCAGAAGGCTCGTTCCCGACATCCCGATGGAGGAGAAGAGCGAAGAGACTCCCGACTGCAGGGCGCCGGAGACTCCCGGAGGCAGATGGGTCTGGGCGTGCATGTCCAGGCTCTGGTCGGCGCCGATGGTGCCTTGGGCCTGGACCATCCCCAAGCCGGAACCGTCCACGACCAGGTCCTTCAGGATCACCTTGCCGTCCACGAGCTGCGCCTGGACGGACAGGGTCTTGAAATCGAGTTCGCTGGAGGAAGGCACCGACGGGAAGATGGCGTGCGCCTTGGACGTGATGGACGCGATGGCGGGGAAGTTCACGATCTTGCCGTCCGAGAGGGCGCCCGCGAGGTCGGCGGTCAGTTTCTTGCCGATGTCCGCGATGGGCGCCTTGACCGAGGCCTGGAGGTGGCCGCCTCCCTTGCCGTAGACCTTGTCGTACAGGCTCTTGGCCGCGCCGGGGGGGATGCGGTCCTTGAGACCGACGAGCACCTCGTGGATCTGCACGCCGGCAAGGTCCGCGACCAGGTGGATTCCCGGCGCCTTGCGGTCGGAGAGATCCACGGACAGGTTCTGGTTGATCTTCCCTCCGGCCAGGGAGGCGGCCATGCTCTCGCCGAGCTGCCCCTTCTGGAGGTTCGCCTTCCCGGCGACGCCGGTCACGGACAGCCCGAGCGCCTGGACGAGGTCGGCCTGGAACGTGGCGGCAAGCGAGATGTTCGGAAGGACGGGAAGCTCGGAAGGAGGTGCCGACGGTTTCGCTTTCGCGGTGTCGGGGGGTGGCAGCAGGCGATCCAGATCGATCTTCCTGGATCGCGCGGCCACGGTCACCGCCGTGGTCTTGCCCTGGGCGAGCTTGGGCAGCGCCAATGCAAGCCAGTCGGCGACCTTGGCGTCCACGGCAAGGTCCGTGGGACCCATGACGATGGCGACCTTCGCTCCCGCCGAAGTGTTGTCGAGGGACGCGGTTCCGTCCACAACGGGCCGGTCGGGCAGACCGGAGATCTTCGCCGAGACCTTGGAGAGGGAGGCGGTTCCCTGGATCTGGAGGCCCAGGGGATTCTGCGGGTCCAGCCGGCCCTTTCCGGTCACGGACCAGGCGAGTTCTCCCGTGGGCTTGAGCGAGTCCAGGGCGGGAACCAGGGGCGCGAGCACCTGGGCGAAGGAGCCCAGATCCACCTTGCCCTGGGCCGAGAGTCCCCGCAGGACGGGGACGCTCTTGTGGGGCGGCACGGGAAGGCTGTCCACCGCGAGGCTCAAGCTGCCGGGAGCGCCGTCCAGCACCCACTGGGTGGAATCGATCTCCACGGTGCGCGTGTGGTGGATGGTCACGCGCGAGCCCAATCCGGAGAGCTTCGCGGGCAGTCCCTGCACGGAAGCGGAAATGGACCTCGCGTGGATCACGCCTTCCACGTCGGGGACGGCGGCGGGACCCACTTCGCCCTTCGCCGTCAGGGAAAAGTCCACCTGCCCGGCCAGGGAGAGCTTGGAAAGTTCCGGACTGATTTCAGCGGGCACCTGGGCGAGCACCTTGGACAGATCGATGGGCGCATCGGTCTCGATCTTCAGGTCCACGACCGGCCGGGTCAGGATGTTGGACGCCGTTCCGGAGAGGGTGGCTCCGATGTCCTGGAGGGAGGCCCGGACCTTGCGGATCCGCACCGAGGCGCCGGGCAGGTTCAAGGAGATGTCGTGTTCCACCTCCAGGTGGATTCCCCCCTTGCGCACGGGGAAGCCCTTGCCCGAAACCGAGATGTCCTCGATGGAGAGCGTGCCCTTGGTCTCGACGTTCTGGAGGGATTTGTCGGCGGAGATCGAGACCTCCTGGGAAATGTCGCCCAAGACCACCTCGCGGTCGGCCTTGTGGTCCAGGTAGGAGACGGAACCGCCCACGATGGAAATGCTGCGGACGCTGAGCGGAAACGGAAGGGTCAGGGGTTTGACGGAATCCGATTTCACCTGGTGGGTGGTGTCCTTGGGTCCGCCGATCCCGTCCAAGCCGGTGCGTCCGTCGGCGAGCACCTCCAGGCGGATCGCGGGCTTTTCCAGGACGATGGCGTCGACCACCGGGGACAGGTGCAGGATGCTCGCGAGCGAAAGCCGCACATCCAGGGACTTCAGGCTCGCCAGGGGCTCGGCGGAAAAGCCGCTGTCGGGGTTGTTCCCCACGGAGAGGCCCGCCAGGCTCACCCCCAGGAAGGGGAACACACGCACGCGGGCGGATTCCAGTTCCACCTTGCGGTGGAGAAGGCTTCCGGCCTCGTCGAGGACCAGGGCCTTCACTTTGGCCGGCGGGAACGCCACCCACACGGCGGCGGCCAGGGCCACCCACAGGACCACGAGCACACCCGCTCCGATCAATCCGAACTTGACCACGCGCTTCATGAGGACCTCCACGTCGGTTCGCGGCTTGCGGCCCGCGATCGCGTCCCACAAGATAGACCCGATGACGGAGCGGCCTCGGGGAGTTCCCTTTGGGAGGAGCGCGGACGGGAGGCGATCTCGATGGAAGAAACGGAAATCTGGAAGGAGTTCGGCTTCGAGTCGGCGCACCTGCTCCCCCGGGTGCCGGAGGGCCACAAGTGCGGTCGATTGCACGGGCACTCCTTCCGGGTGCGCGTGGGAATCCGCGGGATTCCCGGCGACGAATCCGGCTGGGTGATGGACTTCGCCGACCTGAAGGAGGCCTGGAGACCGGTGCACGAGATCCTGGACCACAGGTACCTGAACGAGATCCCCGGATTGGAGAATCCCACCAGCGAGGTCCTGGCGGCCTGGATCTGGGATCGGCTGTCGCCGGCCTTGCCTTTGCTGTCGGTGGTTTCGGTGCGGGAGACCTGCACCTCCGGATGCAACTACCACGGCCGGGCGCACTTAGGGTAGAATGGGACTCGGATGAAACGAACCGATGCCCTCCTGCTCGGAGCCGCCATGGTGTGCGGTGCCGGATTCCTCGTCTCCCTGGATCGGCTTTGGCCGGTGGCCGACCTTCCGACCTCGACCGACGCCCGCGCCTTGGAAGGCATGGCGCTCGAGCACCAATCCGCGGTGGGACAGGATCTGGGGGGATGGAGCGAGGAGAGCCAACTGGTGGTGGACGAGCCGGCCCTCTCCTGGTTGGAGAGGACTCGCTCCCGCCGGGAGACCCAGGATCTGCTCTCGGAGCTTCCCGTGTACCTCCACGAGATCCAGTTCAAGAAGGCGGGAAACCCGGGGGCGGTGACCTTCTGGATCCATCCCAGCCAGGGGTTGGTCGGCTGGAACCGCGCCACCGAGGACGACGAACCGGGCGCCAGGCTGGATTCGACCTCGGCCAGACTCGCGGTCCTCGCGGCGGTCCGCGCCCACATCGGGCAGGATCTGTCCGGCTGGGAACTGCGCCGCCGCGAGGTCCGCCACCTGGATTCCCGCGACGACCAGACCTTCGTGTTCCAACGCGCTGCGGCGCCGGGGTCCGACGTCGAGGAGCAGATGACCGTTTGGCTGGCCGGGGCGTCGGTGCGGGAGGTCCGACCGTCCGTGGTGGTGCCGCCCGCCTGGATCCGCCAAGGTCGGCGCAGGCAGTTCCTGGAACAGTTCGTGCAGGCCATGGCCTTCACCATCTTCGCCTCCATGGGGGTCGCGGCGTTCCTGTACAAGCTCGTGTCCGTGCGCCGGGGCCTGGTGGGGTTCAAGATCCCGGCGATCGGGGCCGGGTTGGTCGTCTTCTGCCTGGGGGCGAGCCGATTCCTGCGCGAACCCCGCCTGTTCGAACTCTGGGATCCGCTGGGACCCCGGTGGATGTCCGCGGCCCGCACGCTGCTCCAGGGCGCGATCGGCGACCTGCTTCCGGCCTTGATGGTGTTCTGCTTCGTGGCGGCTTCCGACGCGCTGGACCAGGAGGCCCCACGCCACCGCGGCATCGCCCTGCGCAATTTCCTGCGGCTGCGCTGGAACAGCGTGGGGGTGGGGCATGCCTCCCTGCGCGGATTCCTGCTGGGGTGGGTGGCCGGAGGCGTCCTCGCGCTCGCCACCTGGGGGATGTCCCGTGTTCCCGGGGCCCTCGTGGAGCTGCAGCCGCGGGGGTTCTTCTTCTACGGCCTGAATTCGTCCCACCCCACCCTGCTGCTGGCCCTGTTCTTCTTCCAGATCAGCCTGGTGGAGGAACTGGGCTACCGACACTTCGCCGGGAACGCGATCTTGCGCCTGGGGCTCGGTCGTTGGGCGGCGGCCTGCCTCCCCGCCCTGGTCTACGGCGCCGTCCATTGCGGGGAATCCTTCCTCCCTCCCGCGGATCCGTGGTGGGCGAGGATCGTCCCCATCACCTTGGTGGGCATCCTCTGGGGATGGGCATTCATCCGGTGGGACGCGTTGACGGTGGTCCTCTCCCATTGGGCCTGCGATCTTTTCCTCTTCAACCGCACCCGGATCCTGTCCGACGATCCCTGGACCAGGCTTTCCGCGGTGGGATGCATCGCGATCCCTCTCCTGCCCGCCGCCGTGGCCATCGCTTGGCGCGCCTGGGAACGGTTGCGCAAGCGCCCCGATCCGGAACCCTGGGGCGAGGATTCCGACCTCGCCGGATTCGATCCCGGCACAGAGCCGGTGCTGGCCACAACGCCCGGACCGGACGATCCGACGGAGGAGAGCCGGGCATGAAGGGCAAGTGGATCCAGCCGGCGCTGCCGGAGATGGTCTGCCCTGTCACGGGGCGGCATTACCACACCCGTCCGGAATGGGTTCTGGCATCCAACCACCACACCTACCGCCTGGGGGTCCTGGACGGCGAATTGATCTTCTGCCAGAGCTTCGGTCGCACCTACGTGGAGGATGTCCTGGAGTACTGCAGGGTGGTGGAGACCATCTTCCAGGAGTTCCTGCAACCCGGCAGGAAGATGGTTCTCCTGGAGGACTACACCCATCTGGGGGCCACGGACAACGTCACGCGACAGGCCTACATCGACTACCATCTCAAGCACCAGGACGACCTGCACGGGATCCTTTTCTTCGGCCTGAACCCGTTCCTGAAGCTCATCGTCCGCCTGTCCCGCCGGATCCTCCCCTTGCGCATGGTGGTGGACGCGACATCCGGTTACGCCGAAGCGCTCGAGACCGCCTTCCGCATGCTGGACAAGAAACTGGGGCCGGTCCGACCGGCACCTGTCCAAGGCGTGGAGGACTGGACCCACGGGGACCTGAGGGTGGAATTCCACCCCCTGGACGAACGGCAGGTGGTCCGGATCAACATCCACGGCCGGATCCGGGGAAGGGACATCCCCCCGCTCTTCCAAGCCTACGAGGGATTCCTATCCAGACAGGCCCTCCAGCCGAACCGGTTCTGCAAGGTCGTGGACTATTCGGGGCTGGACCATGTCGACCTGGCCGCCCTCCTCGCGGGTTCCCGCCAGCTCAACCGCATCAACCGGCTGTTCCCCGCGAGACGGCACGTGATCTGCGGATTGCCGTGGAGCCACCGGTTCTCGCTGGTGACCCTGAACCTCGCCTACCAGGAAAACATGGTGTTCCTGCAACCCGGGGAGAACCTGGATCGCTACCTGGAGGAAACGGCGGCGGTCGACTCGTCCCCGAGCCCGACCCATGCGACCTCCTCCCTCTGGCAGAGGACCCGCCGCTTCCTGCAGCGCGACAAATGGGACACCGCCTGGAGGTTGATGGAGTTCATCGGGGACCTCCAATGGGATTCGGAAGTCAAGGGGGCGAACCCATACCCTCCCAACCATCCCTTCCACCAAGTGGCCACCTCGCTCCTGGTCGTGAAGTCGGATTTCGACAGCCTCATCGCCGAACGCCTCAAGCGCGAGAAGGAGCTGGAGGAGGCCCGCGAGCGGGCGGAGGAGGCCAACCGGCTCCAGGCGCGCTTCTTGGCCAACGTATCCCACGAGATCCGGACCCCCCTGAACGCCATCCTGGGGATGGGCGAGATGCTGGGTGACACGCGCCTGGACGCCGACCAGCAGGATCTTTTGCGCACCATGCGGCAGTCCTCGCAGGGGCTGCTCACGGTCATTAACGACATCCTGGACCTTTCGCGGATGGAAGCGGGCGAATTCCGCCTTTCCCAGGACGTGTTCGAGATCCGTTCGGTGCTGGACGAAGTCGGTGGCATGATGGGGTATCTGGCGGGATCCAAGGGTCTGGAATGGGAGGTCCGCAAGGTGGGCGCGATGCCGCTGGCCGTGCGAGGCGACCCGGTGCGGCTGCGGCAGGTGCTGCTGAACCTGGCGGGGAACGCGGTGAAGTTCACCGAGCGGGGCCTGGTCTCGCTGGAGGTGAACCGGCTGGGGGATGCGGAGGGAGCGACCCACCTGCAGTTTCGCGTCGAGGACTCCGGACCGGGCATCCCCCTCGACCGGTTGGGCGACATCTTCCAGCCCTTCCGACAGCTCGACGGCTCGTTGTCCCGTCGCCATGGCGGAACAGGGCTGGGATTGGCCATCGCCAACAACCTGGTGCGGCAGATGGGCGGAAGCCTGGGCGTGGAGAGTTCCCCGACCGGCTCGGCCTTCGGATTCCGCCTGTCCTTCCAGGAAGTCGACCCCCATCTCCTTGGGGTGGATTCCTCCGCCTCCGGCACCGAGGGTCCGCTTTCGGGGAGGGTGCTGGTCGCGGAGGACAACCGCGTGAACCAGAAGGTGGTGGTGGGGCTGCTGGCCAAACTGGGGCTGGAGTCGGACGTCGTGGGGAACGGACGCGAAACCCTGGAAGCGCTCAAATCGCACCGCGAACGGTACCAGCTCGTGCTGATGGACATCCAGATGCCGGAGATGGACGGGATCGAGGCGGTCCTGCGCATCCGATCGGGCGAGGCGGGAGACGGAGCCAGCAGGATCCCCGTGGTGGCGTTGACGGCGCACGCGATGGAGGGCGACCGCGAGCTCTTCCTGAAGCAGGGGATGGACGACTACATCTCCAAGCCCATCCGCCTGGCCAACCTGCGCGCCGCCCTGGAACGATGGATCGGCAAGCTCCATCCGCAAGGATCCTGAATTTCGTTCCGGAACTTGTCCACGGAGCGCGACGATGTCGGTAACTTGGAAAGATCCCGTCCCATGTGGGGCGAGGTCCATCAAGGAGTCGAATCATGGGAGACAAGGGCGGCAAGAAGAAGGAAACCAAGAAGCACCCCTCCAACGAGAAGGTGCTCGCGGCCAAGGCGGGAGCCAGCGCGAAGGCCGCCGAAGTCGCGGCGACCGCCAAGAGCGCGGCGGCGAAGGCCGGCGGCGGGAAGAAGTAGAAGCCGCTTCACCAGGGGCTCGGAAGGATCGATTGCTTTCCCCGGGCCAAAAGTGTAGCTTGAAGTCCATGATTGGCAGGCGTCACCAGCGGACAGGATGGAGGGGATCGATCCTCTTCGTTCTCGCGCTGGTGGCCGCTCTCGGTCCGTCGTGGGCCGCCAACTACATCTGCCCCATGGCGCGGGCCGAGTCCCATCTGCCCGCCTGTTGCTCGCATCGGCTGTTCGCGAACGCATCTTCCCCGGAATCCTTCCAGGTCGCCTGCCACTGCCCCATCCCCACTTGGCAGGCTGGGGCCGTGGAAGCCAACCGTTCTCTCGTCCCATCCGCCCCCCACGCCCAGATCGTCGCCGACCTTCCCCGTTCGATGGTTTCGATCGCAGCTCCCGCCGCGACCGTCGCCTTCGAACAAGTCCGACCTCCGCCGCGATCCGGACCCGCCCTGTGGGTCCGAAACCAATCCATCCTGCGCTGATCTCCACCCGGATCTGATCGAGACCCACGCGACCGGAGCGCCCGGAGCGAGGGACGATTTCCTTCGGCGAAGGTGAGCGCGAAAATGGAAAAGATCGGCTGGATGGCCGCGTTCCTCTCGTGGAATGCGGCGGTCGCCTGGGCATCGCCAGCGGCAGGGAAGGATCGCGAGATCGTGGAAGGATGGGTCCAACAGGTCCTGGTCTCCCATCCCCAATCCCGCACCGGCGGACTGGGGGTCGAATCCGAGCGGGTCCAGGTGGACGGAACCCGTGCCTGGATGCCGCCTTTCGTGGAGATGGACGACCAGTCGGATGGTTTGGCGGACGTCAAGCTCACCCAGATGATCCCGTGGCCCGGAAAGACCGGTGCCATGGAAAAGGTGCAGCGGGACAGGGTGGGGATGGCCCAGGCCGATTCCACCGACACCCGTCGCCGCATCGAACTCGCGGTGCGCGAGGCGGCCTGGATGGAGTGGATGAACGGCGAGAAGGCCCGGCTCCTGGAAGAGCAGGAAGGCGTGGTTCGCGACCTCGCCAAGACCGCCGAGCGCAACCAGGCCCAGGGCATGGCGACGGCCGCCGACACCTGGATCCTCCGGGCCCGGACGGAACAGATCGCGGCCCAGGCCGACCAGGCCAAGGCCGAGGCGGCGTCGGCGAAGGCGATGCGGGAAGGTTGGACAGGACCTGTCGGCGATCCCCTTCCGGAGCCGGGTGGACCGGAGTCGCCCGCCTGGAACGATTCCGCCCTGGAGGATTCCGTCAACGACCGGCCCGACATCGTTTCCATGCGCCGGGAAGCCACCATGCGCGATGCGATGGGCCGGGCGTCGGAGGCGACGCTCCGACCCGATCTGATGGTGGGGGCCATGGCCATGCGGATGCAGAACGGCATGCCCGGTTGGGGTCTGATGGCCGGGTTCACCGTGCCCTTCGTCCCGTGGTCCAGCGGCATGGCCAACGGCCAGGCGCGCGGCGCCAAGGTCCAGGCGAGAACGGCGCAGGCCAAGGCCGAGGCGATGGTGCGGATGGCGCGGTCGGAGGTGGCAGACCACTCCCAACGCGCCCGCGCCGCCTGGGCGGCCTGGAAACGGCTGGACAGCTTGGTTCTGCCGGGCGAGGAAAACGCGTTGGCCCTCACACGAACCCGGTACGGCCAGGGAAGCGAAATGCTCTCCATGGTGCTCGCCATGGAAGAAATGATCCGCATGACCCGGATGGACGCGGTCATGCAACGGGGGACCTACGAACTGGAACGGGCGCGGCTCGCGGCCGCAGCGGGCGTGGAGCCCGACCGACTGGAGGAGTTGAAATGAATTCCAAGACGATGGCGTTTTCGCTTTCCGTGGTGGCCTTTTTGAGTTCCTGCAAGCAGCAGCCGCAAACCTTGAAGGCCTCCGACGGTACGGTGAGGATCCAGGCGGTGCACGCTCTGTGGCACTGCCCGATGCATCCCCAGATCGTGCGCGACCACCCTGGGAACTGCCCCATCTGCGGGATGCAACTGGTGCCTTTCCCATCCGACGCGACGTCGGCGACGGGGGATTCGATCCGGCCTGGCGCCGGGATCCACGCCTCCCACGACGTGATGGTGGATCCCGCCGAGGTCCGGAAGATCGGGGTGCGCACGGACATCGTGGAGGCGGGGACGCTGGGGCCGGAACTTCGCGTGGACGCCGAAGGCGTCCTGGACGAGGCGGCAGAGCTTTCCGTGACGGTCCGCACCATGGGCTACCTGGAGACCGTGGCTCCGGTGCGCACCGGAGACCGGGTGCGGAAAGGACAGATCCTGGCGACCTTCTACAGCCCCGAGGTGGTGGCCGCCCAGGGCGAGTGGCTCCAAGCCGCCAAGACGGGGGATTCGACGGCGGCGCAGGCGGGGCGAGAACGTCTCCGGTCGTACGGTTGGCCGGAATCCATGCTGGATCGGATCGCGGCCGGAGGGACGGTGGTGCGAGCGCTGCCCCTGACGTCCCCCGCCGACGGCTGGATCTCCAAGCGCCAGGCCGACCAGGGACAGGCGACCATGGCCGGACAGGAATTGTTCCGGATCGTCCAGGGGTCGGGCGTGCTCGTGGACGCCCAGGTGCCGCAATCGCGGCTGCCGGGACTGTCCACCGGTTCGGCGGCCGAGATTTCGGGATCGGATCTGGCCGTGCCCGTGAAGGCGGTGGTGCGGTCCATCCTTCCCGTGGTCGGTGCAGGAGACCGGACCGCCACCGTCCGTCTGGAGGTTCGCGGAGCGAATCCGCTGCGGGTGGGTGGCCTGTACCAGACCCAGCTCCACCCGAAGCTGGAAACGGGGCTGGTGGTTCCCGACGCCTCGGTGCTCCACACGGGAACGCGGGACATCGTTTTCCTGGCGCTGGGCGGCGGCAGATTCCGTCCACAGAAGGTGGAGACGGGTCCATCCGAAGGAGGGAAGACCCTGGTGCGCCAAGGTCTGGAGGCGGGCGACGAGGTCGTGGTCTCGGCGCAGTTCCTCCTGGACGGCGAAAGCCGTCTCCAGGCGGTGCTGGATCAGATGGACGCCCGATGAACGGGCCTCGTAAGGACGCAAAATTTTGCGTCCCCACGAATGGGGGGATGGGCGCGGTCATCGCCTGGTCGCTGCGCAACCGGTTCCTGATGGTGTTGTTGGGTGTGTTCCTGGTGCTGGGCGGCATCTGGGCCTTGCGCACCATCCCCCTGGACGCCATCCCCGACCTTTCCGACGCCCAGGTGATCGTGCAGACCAAATGGGATGGGGCTTCTCCCCAGGTGATGGAAGACCAGGTGACCCAGGTGCTTTCCCGTCGACTGGTCTCCACACCCGGTGCCAAGGTGGTGCGCGGGTATTCGTTCTTCGGGGAATCCCTGGTCTACGTCCTGTTCGACGAGGGGACCGACCTCTACTGGGCCCGCTCCCGGGTCTCCGAATTGCTGTCGTCGATGGGCTCCGAACTTCCCAAGGGCGTGCAGCCGGTGCTGGGTCCGGACGCCTCCGGCGTGGGCTGGATCTACGAATACGCCCTGGTTTCGGACTCGGGAACGAACATCGTGGACAACAAGGACCTGCGCCGCCTCCAGGACTGGACCGTGAAGCCCGAACTGCAGACGGTTCCCGGTGTCGCGGAGGTGGCCTCCGTGGGAGGGATGGTGCGGCAGTTCCAGGTCACGGTGGACCAAGTGGCTTTGGAGGCCCGGGGCCTGCGCCTTTCCGACGTGGAATCGGCCCTGCGCAGATCCGGAACGGATGCGGGTGGCGAAGCCATCGAACACGGGGAGACCGAGTGGATGGTCCGCACGCGTGGGCAGGTGCGCACGCTGGAGGACCTGCGCGACCTGCCCATCCAAGCGGGAGGAGGGGGATCCGTGGTGCGCCTCTCCGACATCGCTCGCATCGTGGAAGGGCCCGCCCTGCGGCGCGGCGTCACCGACCTGGACGGCAACGGCGACGTGGTGGCCGGGATCGTGGTCATGCGCTACGGGCAGAACGCCAAGGCCACCATCGAGGCCGTGAAGGCGAAGTTTCGGGAGATCCAGACGTCGCTGCCCACCGGGGTGCGGGTGGTGCCTCTTTACGACCGATCCATCCTGATCGACGACGCCATCCACCACCTGGGCTGGAAGCTTTTGGAGGAGATGCTGATCGTGGCGCTGGTGTGCGCGATCTTCCTGTTCCACGCGCGGTCGGCGCTGGTGGCCGTGATCACGCTGCCGGTGGCCCTGTTGATGGCGTTCCTGGTCATGCGCCTGCAGGGCGTGGGCGCCGACATCATGAGCCTGGGGGGGCTGGCCATCGCCATCGGGGCCATGGTGGACGCCTCCATCATCCTGGTGGAGAACTCCCACAAGCACCTGGAGCACGAGCAGGAGAAACCTCCCGACCGGCGCCGCGACCGCTGGGCGGTGGTGCTGGAGAGCTCGCTGGAAGTGGGGCCGTCTCTCTTCTGGTCGCTCTTGCTCATCACGGTCTCGTTCCTGCCGGTGTTCGCGCTGCAGGCCCAGGAAGGACGGTTGTTCCGACCTCTGGCCTTCACCAAGACCTGGGCCATGGCCTCGGCGGCTCTGTTGTCCGTGACGCTGGTTCCGGTCCTGATGGGCCTGTTCCTGACGGGGAAGATTCCGCCCGAGGAAAAGAATCCGTTGAACCGTTTCCTGATGCGGATCTACCACCCGGTGGTGGCGCTGGTGACGCGCCATCCCTTCCGGACGTTGTTGGCGGCCCTGGTGGTGCTGGTGTCGGCGGCGTGGCCGCTGCACGAACTGGGCAGCGAATTCATGCCCCCGCTGTTCGAGGGCGACCTCCTCTACATGCCCACGGTCCTTCCTGGGATCTCCCCGACCAAGGCCCAGGAGCTGCTCCAGCAGACGGACCGGATGATCGCGACGGTGCCGGAGGTGGAACAGGTGTTCGGGAAGGCGGGGCACGCCGAGACCGCCACCGACCCCGCCGGGTTCGACATGTTCGAGACGGTGATCCGGCTCAAGGACCGGAAGTTCTGGAGGCCGGGCGTGACGGTTTCCGACATCGTACGGGACCTGGACGCCGCCGTGCACGTGCCGGGTCTGACCAACGCCTGGACGCTCCCCATCAAGTCGCGCATCGATATGCTCTCCACCGGCATCCGCACCCCCATCGGGATCAAGGTCTCGGGACCGGATCCGGACACCCTCCAGGCCCTGGCCACCAGGGTGGAGTCGTTCCTGCGCGGCAAGGACGGGATCGCCTCGGCCTTCGCGGAGCGGGCGGCGGGCGGGTACTACCTGGACATCCGGATGGATCGCGCCAAGGCGGCGGCCCGTGGAGTGTCCGTGGAGGACATCAACGACGCGGTGCGCACAGGGCTCGCGGGAATGCCGGTGGCCACCGCCATCGACGGACTGGAGCGGATCGCGATCACGCTGCGCCTGGAGCGGGAACGGCGCGACACCAAGGAAAACATCCAGGACCTGCAGGTGGATGGCTCGCGAGGACCCGTCCAGCTCTCCGACATCGCCGACGTGGTGTGGACCACGGGGCCCATGGTGGTGCGCTCCGAAGCGGGCCGACCCAACGCCTACGTGTTCGTGGACACCCGCGAATCGGATCTGGGCGGACTGTTGCATCGGCTCGCGCCCCAGCTCGCCGCCGGGGTGCGGGTTCCCGCGGGGTACGGGCTCGCCTGGAGCGGACAATGGGAGGGCATGGAGCGCGTGCGGGCCCGGATGCTCGCCGTCATCCCCTTCACCCTGCTGTTGATCGTGCTCATCCTCTACCTCAACACAGGCAGCTTCGTGCGCACCGCCATCGTGATGCTGGCCGTGCCGTTTTCCCTGGTGGGCGCGTTCTGGTTCCTGTACCTGGCCCACTTCCAGATTTCCGTCGCGGTGTGGGTGGGACTCATCGCCTTGGCGGGCTTGGACGCCGAGACGGGCGTCGTCATGCTTCTGTACCTGGACAACGCCTGGGAGACCACCAAGGCGGACGGAAAACAGAACCTGGCCGGTCTTCTCGCCGCCATCGACCACGGCGCCGTGCGTCGCGTGCGCCCCAAGGTCATGACCGCCTCGGTGATCCTGGCGGGGCTGTTGCCCATCCTGTCGAGCGATGGCACCGGCTCCGACGTCATGAAGCGCAT
>DATNIW010000068.1:0-32362 GCA_035604215.1 Fibrobacteria bacterium | reverse complement strand
GCCGATCGCCAGGATCCAGGCGACCTGGTCCGGCAAGCGAGCGCGATGGTGGACTTCGGAATTCGCAGGGAAAGCATCTGTGGTCTCCTGTGGGGAAATGGAGTCACAGGCCGGGGGGTGTGCAAGATCCCGTCTTCGGGAGAGACGGGTGTCTGTCGGAAAACGGAGAGGGGGGGATTCGAACCCCCGGTAGGTTTTGGCCTACAACGATTTAGCAAACCGTCGCCTTAAGCCACTCGGCCACCTCTCCAGGAGGTCGGTCAAGGTAGCACAAGGGGGAGGGCCGGTCAATGCGGTCGGGGTCCGCTTCACTCCCGGAACGAAAGCATGCAGTCGCCGTAGCTGAAGAGGCGGTAGCGCCGTTCCAAGGCTGCCGAATAGACCTCGCGCCAGCGTTCCCGGGATCCCAGCCATCCCGCCGCCAACAGCACCAGGGTGGTGCGGGGCCAGTGGAAGTTCGTGAGCAGGCCTTGGGAGGAAGCGGGCGGATCCAGGGGATGCAGGAACAACCGCGTCCTGCCGGACCCGGGCGCGAATGCCCCTCCGTTCGCCCTCCAGCAGGTCTCCACGGTCCTCAAGGCGGTGGTGCCCACGCACACGATGCGCCCGCCCCTTTCGCGGGTGCGCGACAGCAGTTCGACCGTTTCCTCCGGCATTTCCCAGCGTTCGGAGTGCATCGGATGGTCCAGCGCGTCCTCCGTCTCCACGGGCAGGAAGGTGCCGGCGCCCACGTGGAGCGTCACCTGCGCGACCGAGACTCCGGCTTCGCGGACGGAACGGATCTCCGGCTCTCCCAGGTGAAGTCCCGCCGTCGGCGCCGCCACCGCTCCAGGACGACTGCCCCAGACCGTCTGGTAGTCGCTCTCGTCCGCCTCCTGGGCGGGACGGCGGATGTAGGGCGGAAGGGGGATCTCCCCCATCGACTCCAACCAGGACGGAAAGCGTTCCGGTTCGACCGGGAACCGGACGATCCGGGCTCCCCCGGGTTCCACTCCCTCCACCGCGGCTTGGGTGCCGTCCCGGAAGGTCAATGTCCTCCCTGCCGTCAATTTCCGTCCAGGCTTCCCCATCGTCTCCCATACGCTGCCCGAGCCCGCGTCCTCGCGAGGCTCCAGGAGCAGCAGCTCCACCGCGCCGCCCGTGGGCAGGGTCCCGCGCAGCCTCGCCTTCAGCACGCGCGTGTCGTTGAGGACCAGGCAATCGCCCTCCCGGAGGCGGGAAGCGAGATCCGAAACCCGGAGGTCCTCGAGGGGCGACCCCACCGAACCGGCCGGCGCGAGCAGCATGCGCGAAGTGCCGCGGGGAGCGGGCCGCTGGGCGACCAGATCGGGCGGCACCTCGAAATCGTAGTCGGAAAGAGGGATACGGGCGAGAGAGTCGGCCATGAAGGGCGGGGAAACTAGTTCCCGGAATGGTCTGTTCATGCAATGCGCCCATTCTCGTGGCTCGGACTGAAGTCCTCGCTGCTCGTCGCCCCCCTGCGGGCGGTCGGCGTTCGACGATGAACTCCCGACACGGCATCCAACCCTCCCCCCGAGCGAAGCGAGGTTGCACAGCGAGGACTTCAGTCCGAGCGATCTGCGGAGCGGCTCCCTGATCGTAGGCACCCAACCTCCGGTTTCTACCTTCGTCCGACCGACACCCAATGATCCTCACTCGCCACATCCTCCGTGAGCATATCGCTCCGTTCATCTACGCGCTGGTGGTGATCACGGGCCTTTTCCTGGTGGATTTCGTGGTCCAGATCCTGGATTCCATCCTGACCAAGGGCCTGCCCTGGAAGGTGGTCCTGGAGTTGTTCTTCCTGAACGCCGCCTGGATGCTCGCCCTTTCCATCCCCATGTCCGTGCTGGTGGCCTCCTTGATGGCCTTCGGCCGCTTGAGCGCGGACGGGGAGATCGACGCCATGCGCTCGGCCGGGATGCACCCGGCGCGGATGCTCCTTCCCGGCCTCTTCTTCGGGACCACGCTCGCGGTCTTCCTCCTCTGGTTCAACGACCGGGTGCTTCCGGAGGCCAATTTCAAGGCGGCGAGCCTGCGCGAAGACATCTCCAGGAAGCGTCCCGCCGTCCTGCTCCAGCCGCGCACGATGATCCAGGACTTCGACGGATTCCGCATCTGGATCGGTTCGTCGGATCCGAAGACGGATTCGCTGCACGACCTGACCATCTTCCAGCTCGATCGCCAGAACGGGGGTGCGCCCACGTTGATCGCCGCCCGCTCGGGCAAGGTCCGCATGGACAGCGTCCACGACGCCTGGGTCTTTTCCCTGCGGGACGGGCAGACGCACACCCCCGATCGGGACAAGCCGGCCAACTACCTGGACATCGGGTTCCGGGAACTGGACGTGGACGTGCCCAACATCGATTCCCGCCTGCACCGGACCGACAAGGGCTACCGCGGAGACCGCGAGATGCCCATCGAGGACATGGCGATCCAGAAACGGGAATCGGAACAACGCGAGAAGAGCCTGGCCAAGGAGCAGTCCGACCGGATCTTCTCCGACGTCCGCTGGGTCCAAAGCCTGCTGGAATTGGATTCCTCCTCCAGGGCGCGGCCCAAGGACACCCTGCCGACGGCCCTGCCGGTTTTCCATCCGCACCCGGCCCACCCGCTCCACCCCGCACCTTCGCGTCCTTCGCCCGAAGGCGGCCATGAGCTCCACTCCGGGTCGGCCGTGTTCGCCGCGGGCGCTGGGGCCGGGCACCATCCGGCGATCCACCCTTCCGACGCCGTGCTTTCCGGCACCGGCGCGGGGCGCTTCCTGGAACCGGACACCGGCTCCCCCGTTCCCTCGGCGCGTTCGGTCCATTCGCTCGCCGTTTCCCGTCTCTCCGAGGCGAAGATCGCCCTGGAACAGATCCAGTGGGAGCGCAACGAGGCCAACCGGTATCTTCTGGAAATCCACAAGAAATTCTCCATCCCCGCGGCCTGCATCCTGTTCGTGCTGGTGGGCACGCCGCTGGGAATCCTGGCCCGATCCGGTGGCGTCGGCACCGGCGCCAGCTATTCCATGACCTTCTTCATGCTGTACTGGGCCGGGCTCATCGGTGGGGAAGCCCTGGCCGACAAGGGTCGCGTGAACGGGGCGGTCGCCATGTGGGCTCCGGACCTCATGCTCCTGGTGGTGGGATCCGTGCTGGTGTCGCGGATGGGCCGCCAGAGCCAGTTCTTCCGCTACGGGTGGCTGTCGGCGCTGCGACGCGCACCCCGGGGGAGGAAGGCCGGTTGAACATCCTCGACCGCTACGTGCTGAGGCGGTTCCTGTCCATCCTCGCGGGGGCCCTGGTCTGCATCTCCATCGTGTTCGTCGCCGTGGACTACGTGGGAGCCATCCGGATCTGGCACGACCGCTCCTTCCAGGACATCCGTTCCTACTACGTCGCCGCGATTCCCTACATCCTCTTCCTGGTGTCGCCCATCGCGGTCCTCCTGGCCGGGATGTTCACCGTGGCCGGTTATTCGCGTCGCCTGGAACTCATGGCGATGCACGCCGCGGGTCGTCCGCTGTGGCGGGTGCTCCTGCCCATCTGGATCGCCTCGACGCTCTATTCCGGACTCTGGTTCTGGGCCTCGGACACGGTCCTCCCCCGCGCCAACCTCGAGCGCGAGCGCATCCGCCCCCCCAAGCAGAACTCTGCGCTGGAGGAATCGCCCTACCGCATGGACTTCGCCTACAAAGCGGGCCGCGACGGCATTCTCTTCTTCCGCGACTTCTCCCAGCCGACCCTCTCCGGCACCCGCGCCGTCTTCGCGAGGAGCTCGGGTGGCAGGGCCACCGAGCGCATCGACAGCCGCGACGCGAGATGGAACGGGAAGGTCTGGGTCTTCCACGACGGATTCCGCCACACCTTCGACACCGGCCAGGTCCTGACATCGTTCTCGCATTTCGACAGCCTTTCGCTGTCCATCCCGGACGCGCGTCCCGAGGACCTCGTCTCGCACAAGACCCTCCCCGAGACCATGACCCGGCAGGAACTCGCCCAGCGGATCCTGGCGCTGCGGCGGGCCGGCGAGCCCGTCGCGGCGTGGGAATCCGAGGCCGAATTCAAGGTCAGCGCCCCCTGGGTGACCGCCATCGTCTCGCTGCTCGGCACGGCGCTGGCCGCCGTGGTGGGACGGCGAGGACAGGCGCTGTCGTTCGGCGTGGGCATCTTCCTGGCGTTCTCCTACTACGTGGCGGTGCGAGCCGGACTCGCCCTGGGCCATGCCGGCGACCTCACCCCTCTGCAGGCCGCCTGGTCGCCGCACGCGCTTTTCCTGGTGCTCGGCCTGGGGTTCCTTTGGCGCGCGTCTCGGACCTGACGCCCGCGAAGCTCGCGGGGCTCTCGTTCGCGGTGGCCGCCGCGACCCTGGTCGCTTCGCGCATGGACCTCGCCGCGGGCGCGGGGACCGCTGCCGCCGGAGCTTCGCTCGTCTACTGGTTCCACGCCAGGATGCTCCGCCGCCGACGCAGACGCCGCCAGGACGTTCCGCCGAAGACGGATTCCGTCACATCCCCCCAGCATCGCCTGGACGCTCCGCCGCCGCCCACGTCCCGACCTCCCCTCCTGGGAGGCAGCGAACCCATCGACTGGAAGGAACTCCGGCGGCGCCAGGAGACCCTGACCGGCGAATTCCTGGGGGCGCAGATGGAATTCGTCCGCCGCGCGCTGGGATGCCGCACCGTCGCCCTCCTGCTTCCGGGACCCGAAGGAACGGTGGTGCTGCGCGCTGCTTCCACCGACCGCGAAGGGCTGCGACTGGGCGAACGCATCGCTCCCGGCGACGGGCTGCTGGGCACGCTGCTGAAACCGGAGGCTTCCCGCACCCTGGTGGAGGCCGAGCTTCCCGCCGCGACCAGGGATCTGGGCATCTACGATCCGGGCGCGGGTCCCGTCTCCCTCGCCGTCGTCCGCGTGGAGATCGCCGGGCGGACCGCCCTGGTGCTGGCCGACCACGACGCGCCGCTGTCGGCGGGAGTCGTCGAGGACCTGGTGGCGGCCGCGATGTCGGCCGACCTGCTCATCACCCGTACCCGGGACCTTCGCACGGAGATGTCCGGAAGGGAGGTCTGGCAGAGGCTGGGCAGGTTCGAGCGCTCCATGGGAGCCTCGGAAAGGGAAGAGAAGATCCACGAGGAGTTGCGACATTTCCTGTTGCAGTCCATCTCCGCCGAGGCTGTGTTCTTCCTGCTGCCGGAGCCCGGGACCGCGGCATCCTCCCGAACTTCGGAGCGATGGTTCGCCAAGGTGGCCTGGACCCTGGGTGCGGGAAGCGATGCCGCGAGGGAGTTCCGCGTCGAGGTTCCGGGACGGAGCATATCCTCCGGTGCGCTGGCCCGCGGCGAATTCCTGCAACGGAGGCTCGCCCCCCGGGAACCGGTGCTCCTTCTGGGTCTGGGAGAGCCGGTCCTGCCCCTGGAAGGGGGCGGAGAGATCCTCTGCGCCCCGGTGTCGCTCGGATTGGAGGGCCGTCCGGCCCTGGCCGTGCTCTATCGCCGCGGGGATCCGTTCTCCACGGCCGAGAGGGAAATCCTCCAGACGGCGTTGTCTTCGTTCGGACAGGCCCTGACCCGCCTGCGCGTGGCGACCGAACTGGAGAAGCTCGCCACCCGCGACGGTCTGACCGGCCTCCTGAACCACCGGACCTTCCAGTCCTCGTTCCGCAGGGAGCTTCTCAAGGCGCGCCGCACCGGTTCCCGGGTGGCCCTGGCCCTCACGGACATCGACTTCTTCAAGAAGGTCAACGACAAGCACGGGCATCCCGCCGGCGATGCGGTGCTCCGTTCGGTGGCGGGAACCATGCAGGCGCAGATGCGCGAGGACATGGACATCGCGGCGCGCTACGGCGGCGAGGAATTCGCCTGCGTCATGGTCGGCACCACGGAAAACGGGGCGTTGGAAACCGCCGAGCGCATCCGCAAGGCGATCGAGGAAACCGGAACCGACATCGGGGAACCGGAATTCAAGAAAGTGACCATTTCCCTGGGAATCGCCATCTTCCCGGACGACGGGGGCACGGCGGAAGAACTGATCGAACGCGCCGACCAGGCTCTCTACCGGGCCAAGAACGGAGGGAGGAATCGGGTGGAACGGGCCCTTTCGCCCGGGCTGCGTGCCGAAACCCGATGACGGACGTCGACCTGCAACGGATGGCCCTGTCGCTGGCGCGCGAAGCCGGCGAGGCCGGAGAAGTGCCCATCGGAGCGCTGGTGGTCCGCGAAGGCGCCGTGATCGGACGGGGGCGCAACCGGATGGAGGAACTGCAGGACGCCACCGCCCATGCCGAGATGTTCGCGATGCGGGAGGCGGCATCGGCCCTGGGCACGTGGAGGCTCGATGGCTGCGCGCTGTTCGCGTCGCTGGAGCCTTGCCCGATGTGCGCCGGTGCGGTCCTGAACAGCCGGATCGGGCGGGTCGTCTACGGCGCGCCGGACCACCGGTTGGGCGCCTGCCGCACGCATTGGGCGCTCCTGGAACGCAACCCCGTCGGTCGCGAGGTGGAAGTGGTCGAGGGTGTCCTGGGCGAGGAGAGCGCCCAACTGCTGAGATCCTTCTTCCGGGAACTGCGCACCGGGGACAGGGCCCGCGCCTCGGATCGGCGATCCGTGGGCGATCCCGGCGAAATTGCCTAAACTCTGACCATGAACAGATTCGTCCGCACCCTGGTCCATGGCCTGGCCATCTTCCTTCCCCTGGTCCTGACCGGCTGGGTCCTGTGGAAATCCTTCGAACTCGTGGACCAGATCCTGCCGTTCAAGACCCCCGGGCTCGGCTTCGCCGGGGTCCTGGGAATCGTGCTTCTCCTGGGACTGGCCTCCGACAACTGGCTCGCGGGATCGGCGCTGCGCAAGGTCGAAGGCCTGCTGGAACGGCTTCCCGTGGTGCGGTTCCTCTACCGCAGCATCCGGGAGATCACGGTGTCCCTCACCGGGGAGAGGCGTCCCTTCAACCACCCCGTCCTGGTGAAGCCGTGGCCGGGATCCGAAGCGCGACTCCTGGGGTTCCTGACCAGACAGGATTTGTCCGAATTCGGAAAGCCCGGCTGGGTTTCCGTCTACGTCCCCAACGCCTACGCGATCGCCGGCCAGACGCTGATCCTGCCGAAGGAACTGGTCGAGACGCTCTCCCTGGAGCCGTCCAAGGCCATGACCTTCGCGATGTCCGCCGGGGTCGCCGGCGCTCCGGAAGCCTGATGCCGCTCCATCTCCTGCGCGATCCAAACCCTCCGGGAGCGCCCTCTGATCCGAACCTGGAGCGCTTGGAGGCGCGGGTGCTGGGGGCCTCCGGACGGGTCTTGACGACCCGCGACGGCGGACCCGACGGAGCGAAGGAGGCCGTGGAGCGCTCGGGACTGTCGCCGGACGAGATCTTCTTCCCGATCAGCCGGCCATCCCGGCTGGAGGCGGCGCGGCGGGCCCGCGTGCGCGCGTGCGCCATCGAACCGGACGCATCGCTGCGCGAACGCTGGTCGGGCGTGGACGAACTCTGGCGGGACATCCAGGATGGCATCCGTTGGCTGGATCGGCAGCTCCAACTGGAGAACCGCGCCTGGCCCATCGCCACCGTCGGGGGACTGGTGTTCCGCGACGACGGCAAGGCCTTCTACGTGCGCACCGCCAAGTGGGGCGGCACCTGGGGGGTGCCGGGCGGCAAGATCGAATACGGCGAAGCCAGCGACGCCGCCTTCGCCCGCGAGATCCGCGAGGAAACGGGCCTGCAGGTCGACGATGTCCGGTTCGTCCTGCTCCAGGACGCGATCGAGGAACCGGAGTTCCACCGGGCCCGGCATTTCCTGCTCCTCAACTACACGGCGGCGACCCGCGACGATTCCGCACGCCTGAACCACGAAAGCCTGGAAGGAGGCTGGTTCACCCTCCGCGAAGCGCTCGGACTTCCGCTCAACCGACCCACCCGGGTGCTGGTGGAAAAGGTGCTGGAGGCGGGCGCGGGCCGCTCCTAGAAGGTTTGGCTACCAGCCGTGGTGTTCCAGATAATGCTGGGCGTCCAGGGCCGCCACGCAGCCCGAGCCCGCGCTGGTGATGGCCTGCTTGTAGGTGGTGTCCTGGAGATCGCCCGCGGCCATGACGCCGGGGATGCTGGTCCTCTGGCTGCGGCCTTCGCATTGCACGTAGCCCTTCGCGTCGAGGTCCAACTGGCCCGCGAAGAGTTCGGTGTTCGGCTTGTGTCCGATGGCCACGAAGGCCCCCGCGACGTCCACCAGCTTCTCCTCGCCGGTCTGCGCGTGCTTCATCCGGATGGAGCGCAACGCCTTGCCGTCGCCCACGAATTCGTCCACGACCTGCGGCGTCACGATCTCGATCTTGGGATTGGCCTTGGCCCTTTCGACCATGATCCGCGAAGCCCGGAACTCGTCGCGGCGATGGATGAGGTACACCTTGTCGGCGAAGTTGGTGAGGAAGTTGGCCTCCTCCATCGCGCTGTCGCCCCCGCCCAGGACCGCTACCACCGCCTTCTTGTAGAAGGCTCCGTCGCATGTGGCGCAGGTGCTGATGCCCTTGCCGTACAGGTAGGTCTCCTCGGAGGGGATCCCCAGCTTGATGGAACTCGCGCCGGTGGCCAGGATCACGGTCCGGGTCTCGTACACCTTGTCCTCCACCCACACCTTCTTGATGTCACCCAGGAGTTCCAGCTTGGAGGCGTTCTCCGTGATGAAGCGGGTGCCGAACTTCTCCGCCTGTTCCCGCATCTTCATCATGAGTTCGGGCCCCATCACGCCTTCGGGAAACCCGGGGAAGTTTTCCACCTCGGTGGTGGTCATCAGCAATCCCAGCGGCTGCCATCCCTCGATGCACAGGGGCTGGAGATTCGCCCGCGAAGCGTAGAGAGCTGCCGTGAGTCCGGCGGGACCGGAGCCGACGATGATGACGCGTTCCATGGAAACATCTCCTTCATTGGGGGGGCGTTGGATATCCGTTTGCGAACAGCAAGATACCAGGATGAACCCGAGGTGGCCCTCGCATCGGCGACGATCCGTTCGCGTCCGTTCGCGGAACGGGCAACGCCCCATCGGCAAGACAAAAAAAGGGCGACCTTTCAGCCGCCCTCGAATGCACCTCTCGGTTGGAGAGGATCAGTCCTCGTAGCCGCCCGAGCGTCCGGTGCCGCCGCCGAAGCCGCCACGGCTCCCGCCGCCTGCACCGCCGCCGAAGCCACCACGGCTTCCACCGCTGCCGAAGCCGCCACGGCTCCCGCCGCCGCCGCCGCCGAAGCCGCCTTCACGACGTCCGCCGCCGCCGCCGAAGCCGCCACGGCTCCCGCCGCCTGCGCCGCCGCCGAAGCCGCCTTCACGACGTCCACCGCCGCCGCCGCCGAAGCCGCCGCCCGCGCCGCCGCCGAATCCACCGCCGCCGCCGCCGCCGCCGCCAAATCCACCTTCACGGCGGGGACGACGCTCGGAGGGGTCACGCTGGACAGCCTCGCTCACGCGGATGTTGCGACCGTCGAGAACGGCGCCTTCCATGGACTCGAGGGCCTTCTTGCCATCGGTGTCGTTTTCGAACGCGACGAACCCGAAGCCGCGGCTCCGTCCCGTCTCGCGATCCGTCACTACGGTCGCCTCGGTCACAGCCCCGAAGGACTCGAACGCTTGCTTCAGGGTCTCGGCGGTAGTGGCCCAAGCCAGGCCGCCCACGAACAGTTTCATTTTTTCCCTTTCACGAGACCCTTCTCAACGGACTTGCATCGAACGATCTCAACCACGCCCCCTACGGACGCACTCGCGGGAAGGGACTAAAAGGAATTCCATCCGTCAACCCTTTTTCTCACGGCTCTGGAACCACGACGATCAAAGGCTCGTGGTAATGGACGTGCTGACCCGCCCGCACCCGGATTTCCGTCACGATGCCGGGTTTGGCCACACGCAGCGGATTCCGCATCTTCATCGCCTCCAGCAGGCAGACCACCTGGCCATACGCCACGCGGTCCCCCACCTGGACATCCACGCTCACGATCACGCCGGGAATGGGCGCGATCACGAAATTCTCGGTTCCGGGCAGGACGTCCGTCTGGCGCGGCTTCCACACCGGCACGGGGACGTGGTGCGTCGTGGCGAACGGCGACGCGGGGCGGGCCGCCGGCGCCGGGGAGGGTGCAACCGCGATCTCCTCGTCGGTCCAGACTTCCAGACGCTCTCCGTCCACCAGCACCACCACGGGTTCGGTGGCCAGATCGCCGACCTGGACCTCGAAGGATCGTCCTTCCACGGACAGTTTCATCTTCATCGGATACCTCGACCTTTGATGGTGCGTCCGCGGGTGACGGCCTGCCAGGCGGTGATGGGGTTGCCGAAGTTCGGGGTCGGCACCCCGGCCAGGGCGCGCGACCGAGCGACCGCCACCGCGGCGACGGCGACCCTCCGGCGCAGCTCGCGTTCCCGCCGGAACTGTTCGCCGGCCTCGCCGGCGAGCTTGCGCAGGACCGGCCGGACGACCTTCCCCGTGAGGAACTTGAGCGGATTGAGGTTCATGCGGACTCCGATCAGACGGGCATGTTGCCGTGCTTGCGCGGCGGCGTCGGGGAGGACTTGTCGCGGAGCGCGCGGAAGGCCTCGATCACCTTCAACCGCGTCTCCTTGGGTTCGATGATGTCGTCGATGTACCCGCTGGCGGCGGCGAAATAGGGATTGTTGAAGCGGGTCCGGTAGTCGTTGGCGAGCTTCTTCCGCTCCGCTTCCGGATCCATGGAGGTTTCGATCTGCTTCTTGAACAGGATGTTCACCGCGCCTTCCGCGCCCATCACGGCGATTTCCGCCGAGGGCCAGGCGTAGGTCACGTCGGTCCCCAGGTACTTGGAGCTCATCACCACGTAGGCGCCTCCGTAGGCCTTGCGGGTCACGATGGAGACCTTGGGCACGCTGGCTTCCGCGTAGGCGTAGAGCACCTTGGCGCCATGCCGGATGATGCCCCGGTGCTCCTGGTCCACGCCGGGAAGGAATCCGGGACTGTCGATGAGGGTCAGGATGGGGATGTTGAAGCAGTCGCAGGTGCGCACGAATCGGCAGATCTTGTCCGCGGCGTCGATGTCCACCACGCCCGCCATCACGCTGGGCTCCTGCCCCACGATCCCGATGGTCTGGCCGCCCATGCGCGCCAGGCCCGTCAGGGCGTTGCAGGCCCAGGTGGGCTGGAACTCGCGCCAGGACCCCGAGTCCACGATGCGCTCCACCACCTCGTGCATCACGTACGGGGTCATGGGGTCGATGGGCACGATGGAGTTCAGTTCCTCGTCGGCCCGGTCGTCGCGGTCGGAACTGGGAACGATGGGCGGATTCTCGATGTTGTTGGAGGGGAAGAACGAGAGCAGGTCGCGGGTCATGGCCAGCGCGTGCTCGTCGGAATCCGCCGCGAAGTGGCTGGTGCCGGAGATGCTCATGTGCGTCTCGCATCCGCCCAGCGTCTCGGCGTCCACCACCTCTCCCGTCACCGCCTTGATGACGTCGGGGCCGGTCAGGAACATGTAGGAGTGCCCCTTGACCATGATGATGACGTCCGTGATGGCCGGACTGTAGGCGGCGCCGCCGGCGCAGGGCCCCAGCATCACCGAAATCTGCGGGATCACGCCGGAGTAGCGGGCGTTGCGGCGGAAGATCTCGGCGTAGCCGCCCAGGCTCTTCACGCCCTCCTGGATGCGCGCTCCGCCCGAATCGATGAGCCCCACCAGCGGAGCCCCGTTGCGCAGCGCCAGGTCCATGAGGCGGCAGATCTTCCGGGACACCATGTCCGACATGGTTCCGCCGTAGACGGTGAAGTCCTGGGCGTACAGGTAGACCGGGCGTCCTTCGATCTTGCCGTAGCCGGTCACCACACCGTCGCCGGGGATGTGGTCCTTGGCAAACCCGAGTTCGTCTCCCTGGTGGGTGACGTACGGTTCCAACTCGTGGAAGGTGCCCCTGTCGATGAGAAGGTCGATGCGCTCCCTCACGGTGAGCTTCCCCTTGGCGTGCTGGGCATCGATGCGGGCCTTGCCACCGCCCTGTCGGACCTTCTCGCGCATCGCGCGGAGTTCGAGAATCCTGGGATCTTCCTGGGACATGCGCCCTCCTCTGATTTGGACTCGGAGGCAACGAACGGTCGATCGACGAAGGGCGAATCCCTGGCCGTCCCGTTTCCGGATCCGTACGCCGGAGCGGGCCATCGCCACCTGCCCACGGACCGCCTGTTCCCGGAATCACCTCGACATCGGTGCGCGGTAAACCTAGACTCGATGGTCCAGAATAGTCAACCCGATTGAAACAACCGAACCACCCGCGACGGACCGCTCAGCGCTTCTTATCCCCCAGCAGGAAGGGAACGGCCTGGGCGGCGAGTTCCCGGGAAAGGGTGTCCAACGCCTGGCGGTACTCAGCGGAGGAAGCCGGATGGGTTTCCGCCTCCGTGGTCCCGACGAAGCCCAAAGGGAGATCGACCTGGTCCGAAATCCTCTCGGAGACGATCCCGTCCGCCGTCGCGCGAAAGGCCTCGCCGCGCAACACCCAGGATCGCTTGGCCCAGAAATGCCACCAGGGGATGCGGTGGAACGTTCCCTCGAGGGCATCGATCCGCACCCACCCCGCGGCCGGCCGGTGGGTTCCCGACAAGATCCGGGCGACAACCTCGGGTGTGCGCTCCCCGGAGCTCCAATCCCCCCTGTTCTCCAGCCAACGCAGCGAGTCCAATGGATACAGATCCACTGGACGGGCCCGCAGGGAATCCCGCAACACCGAGTCCATGCGGCCCGACACCGTGGGTGGCCCCTGGACCGGGTCCAGATGGAATCCCTGGATGGCGGCCCCGAACCAGGGCCAGAGGAGGATCCAGCCGATCAGGAGGCGGCCTCGGCCAACTCCCAAACGGGTGCGGAGGTCTCCCCGAGACGCAAATCGCCGCTGAACTTGAACAATGGGACCGTGCGTTCCGCGAGGGGCACCACATCGCCCGTCCGCGGGTTGCGGGCCGGTCGGGGCATGCGTCGGCGGGAGTGGAAGGTGCCGAACCCGCGAAGTTCGATGGTTTCGCCGCTCTGCAGCTCTTCGCCCACCATCCGCAGGAACTCGTCCACCACGCGACGGACCTTGGCCTGGGAAGTGCCCGTGTGGAGCGAGGTCCGCTGCACAAGATCTTGTTTTGTCGTGTTGCCCACTATTCGGCCCTCCCACAAAGAGTTGTGGTACTACAGATAGAATAAGGTGGATCTAGTGTTTTTGGCAAGTTATCCCTGGGATAACTCCAAAAGAACTGGTGCCTGCTCGGGTGGACGAATCGATGGCGTTTCGAGTCTACCTTTCCGCATTCCATGATCAATCCTCGACTCGTCCGCGAAAATCCCGAATTCCTGCGCAAGGCCTGGGGCCGCCGAGGCCTAGAAGCTCCCGTCGATCGCCTGGTGGAGCTGGACGACCAGCGGCGGTCCCTGATCAACGTCGTCGAATCCGCCAAGGCGGCCAAGAACACCGCTTCGGCCGAGGTCGGGCGGCTCAAGCGCGAAGGGCTGGACGCGTCGGTCGCCATCGCGGCCATCAAGTCCCGCGGCGACGAGCAGACGGAAGCCGAAGCCCGGTTGGCGGCGGCGGAAAAGGAACTCGAAGACATCCTGATGGGCCTGCCCAACCTGCCCCACGACAGCGTCCCGGACGGACGCTCGAGCGAGGACAACGTGGTGGTGCGGACCTGGGGAGAACCGGGGACCGCCCCGGCTTGGGCCAAGGACCACCTGGTGGTGGGCGAAGCCCTGAAGCTGTTCGACTTCAAGCGGGGAGCGAAGCTCTCCGGTGCGGGATTCCCCGTCTACACCGGGTGGGGAGCCCGATTGGAACGCGCCCTCATCGCCTGGTTCCTGGACGAACACCGCGCCGCCGGCTTCCTGGAAGTCCAGCCCCCCCTGGCCGTCAACCGCAAGAGCATGACGGGAACCGGAAACCTGCCGAAGTTCGAGGAACAGCTCTACCACTGCGAAGAGGACGACCTGTTCCTGATCCCGACCGCGGAGGTGCCCGTCACCAACCTGCACGCCGACGAGATCCTGGATCCCAAGGATCTCCCGGTCAAGTACTGCGCCTACACTCCCTGTTTCCGCCGAGAGGCCGGAAGCTATGGCAAGGACACCAAGGGCTTCCTGCGCCTGCACCAGTTCGACAAGGTGGAGATGGTCTGGTTCTCCCAGCCCGAGAAGAGCTGCGAGGCCCACGAGATCCTGACCGCCCAGGCGGAGAGCCTGATCCAGAAGTTGGGCCTGCCCTACCGCGTCCTCGCCCTTTGCGCCGGCGACATGGGCTTCGGCGCCTCCAAGTGCTACGATCTGGAGGTGTGGGCTCCGGTGGAGAAGAAATGGCTGGAAGTCAGTTCCTGCTCGAACTTCGAGGACTTCCAGGCCCGTCGCGCCTCCATCCGCACGCGCGGGGCGGACAACAAGCCGGTCCTGGCCCACACCTTGAACGGTTCCGGCCTCGCCACGCCTCGCATCCTCGTGGCGCTTCTGGAGACCTTCCAGCAGGAAGACGGGACGGTGAAGGTTCCTCCTGTCCTCTCACCCTATCTGGGCGGCGCCGAATTCCTGCGCCCCTGACGGCGATGAATTGATCCGGCTTCTTCCTCTCCGGATCCAAAGGGTTCCCGAACGGATCCGCGCCCGGTTGGGCCGCATCTACCAGCGCGCGCCCTACAGGGCCCGCGTCTGGGGCTACCTGGTCGCGATGATCGTCGTGGCCGGTCTGGTGGCGGTGCACGCGCTCATGGTGCTGGACCTCGCCCAGCGCAGCCGTCGGACCGCCGAGCGCGAAGCCGAACTCTACGCCTACGCCCTGACGCAGGACCTGCTCCACCGGCAGGGGACGGATTTCGTCGAGGACGTGATGCACGGCTCGGACGTCCCTCTGCTCTACACCCATCTGGACGGCACGCCCATCCACTGGCGGAACATCCCCTGGTTCGGCGACCAGAAGGTCGCGGAAGTCCTTCCCTGGGATTCGCTCGAGCCCGGGGAGAGGACGCGGATCGAGGCGTTCCAGGACGCCTGCAGGAAGGCTGGACTGGTCCGTCCCATCGTGATCGGGGGCACACCTGTCGGGCTCCTCTACCACGGCGACTACCGGCTGGAGCGCCAGTTCCGCACCATCATGGCCGGTGGGATCGTGGCCATCGGACTCCTGGCGGCCCTCACGTGGTTCGGGCTCAAGATCATGCAGGGGACCGAACGCAGCCTGCTGTGGGTGGGCCTCGCCCGCGAGACCGCCCACCAGTTGGGAACGCCCATCTCCAGCCTCGTGGGGTGGATCGAGTACATGAAGCTGAAGGCCCCGGGGAACGCCGCCCTGGGTCGGATCGCCGGGGAGATGGAGCAGGATCTCGGACGGCTCCACCAGGTGGTCGCGCGCTTCTCCCAGATCGGCAGCCTGCCGGAACTCCATCTGCAGGACCCCAACAGCGTGCTGCGCTCGGTGGCCGACTACTTCTCCCCCAGGCTCCCGAAGGAAGATCGCAAGGTCGTCCTTGACCTGGACCTCGCCGTCGTGGCCGACGTCCCCCTCAACCGCGAACTTCTGGGCTGGGTCCTGGAGAACCTCGTCAAGAACGCGTTGGACGCCATCGACAGGCCAGACGGAAAGATCTCCATCACCTCCCGGGCGGCGGGTCGACTGGGCCAGGAAGTCCGGATCGACGTGGAGGACAACGGCCGCGGAATCCCTCCCCAGCACCTGCGCGACGTGTTCCTTCCCGGGTGGAGCACCAAGAAGCGCGGCTGGGGGCTCGGGCTGGCCCTGGCCCGACGGATCGTGGAACAGTACCATGGCGGACGCATCTGGGTGGAATACTCCAGGTTGGGGGAAGGGACCGGGTTTTCTATTCTCCTCCGCGACCCCTCCGCGCCGACAAGAACTCGATCCGGAGACCCATGAGCCAGAACGAAGAACCCATCCGAAGCATCCTCTGGGTCGACGACGAGATCGAGTTCCTCCGCGCGCACATCTTCTTCCTGGAAGACCACGGTTGGAAGGTCGACAAGGCCACCAACGGCCACGACGCGCTCTCCATGGCCCTGCGCGAGAACTACGACGTGGTGCTGCTGGACGAGCAGATGGCGGGCATCGACGGCCTGACCACCCTGCAGAGGCTGAAGCGGTCCAACCCCTCCCTGTTCGTGGTGATGGTCACCAAGTCCGAGGAGGAGCGGGTGATGGAGGAGGCCATCGGCCGCAACATCGACGGCTACTTGACGAAACCCGTCAACCCCGCCCAGATCGTGAGCCTCTGCAAGAGCCTGTTCATCGCGCGCAGCCTGCGTTCCAACCACCTGACGAGCCGGTACGTGCGCCAGTACGCGGAGAACAAGGCGCGCATCCTGGGACCGGTCCAGCCCAACGACTGGGAACAGGTCCACCAGCGCCTGTGCCAGTGGGACCTGGACCTGGGCGTGGCCGGAAACGAAGGCCTCCGGGAGACCCACAAGGGCCAGCGCGAGGAGACGGAATCCGTTTTCCTGCAGTACCTGGAGAGCCGATGGTACGGGTGGATGGGGCGCGAGCGCCTCAAGCCCAATTTCACCTGGGACCTGGTGGCGCGACGATTCCGGCCCAAGAGCCGGGAGGAGAAGCTCCCGGTGCTCCTGGTGCTTTCCGGCCTGCGCACCGACCAGTGGCTTTCCATGCAGCCTTTGCTGGAGGGCCTCTTCGAGGTCAAGCTGGAGCATCTCTGGTCGCCCCTGCCGGGGATTCCGGAAGTCGCCCGGCTCTGCCTGTTCGGCGGCGCCTCCCAGAAGGTGCTGGCCGCGGAACGTCCGGAATGGAAGTGGGCCGCTCCCGAGAAGCTCTCGGACCCTGCCTTCCTGGCAGGACTCCTGGCCCGGAGCACGGGCCTTTCGGCATCGGAGATGGACATCCGCGTGGCCTCCACGGTGGCGCAGTCCCGGGACCTCGCGAAGCGGTCGGACGGACTGGGATCCACCCGGCTGACGGTGGTGGTGCTGGAATTCGCGCGCATGCTCCAGGAATCCGGCGCGGACAGCGGCTCCGGCGAGGCCGTCGTCACCGACGACGCCCGTTATCGCGGCAGCGCCCGGATGCTCCTGGCCCAGGCGGGCATCTACCACCTGCTCCGACGCCTGCAAAGCCTGGGACGCGAGGTGGTCCTGACCGCGGACGTGGGGAGCACCACCGTCTCCGAGGCCATCGAGGTCTTCTGCAGCGAAGACCAGCCGCACGGATTCCGGGTCCAGTTCGGCAAGGAGATCTCCTGCGACGAGCGCCACGCCTTCTTCGTGGAGAATCCCGCCTCGGCGGGCTTGGACGGAGGCCGCGGCCCCCTGGCGATGGCCAAGGGAAAGAGGTTCTTCACCCAGCCGAACAAATACCAGTACTACGGGACCTCCCACGTGGGTCGGCTCGTTTCGGGCGGCCTGTCGATGGCCGAGGTCCTGGTCCCGCTGTGCACCCTGACCCCCCGCTGATCGGGCGAGCCCTCCTCGTATCGGAATCCGTCACCGCTCTGGTCGGTGGACGGTTGGCGGAACTCCTCGCTCCGGGGGACTCCGTGTTCCTGGAAGGCGAACTCGGCGCGGGGAAGAGCACCCTGGCGAGATCCGTCCTGCGCTCCATGGGATGGACGGGATCCGTCCGCTCCCCCAGCTACGCGCTGGCCCATTCCTACCCGACGCCGCGAGGTCTGGTGCACCACCTGGACCTGTACCGCATCCGCAGCCTGGACGAGGCGCTGGGCCTGGACCTGGACCCGTTCGCTTCGGACGGATCCATCTGCCTGGTGGAATGGCCCGACCGGTTGCGGGGAAGCCTGGACCCCGTCTGGAGCATCCGTCTGGAGATCGAGGGCGACGGACGGCGCATGGAACTGCGCGGACCTCCCCGGCCTGGAAGCGAGGCTATATTGGCGCACCTCAACCAGGAGACCCGACCGTGAGCGAAACACCGGAGCTGCCCCCCGAGGAGGATCTCCCCGAACCCCCCGAAGAGAAGAAGGAGCCTTTCGCCTCCACCACCGATCTCGTCGTCCTCCTGGTCGTGGCCCTCCTGGCCGCCGGATTCTGGCTCTGGTACCGCGGCGAAGGCGGCCAATCGCGCTCCCATTTCGCCCATGCGGACAGCTTGTACGACGCCCATCGCCTCCCCGAGGCGCTGGAGAACTACCGGAAGCTGCGGGAAACGGAAAAGATCTTCACCAAGATGGACGACAGCCTCCTCTACAGGCGCATCGACAGCCTTTCCACCCTGGAAGACAAGGCCAAGACCCTGAGCGAAGGCGCGCGGGCCGCTCTGGTCTCCAAGGACACGGCCCTGATCAGGCGCGCCTGGAAGCTGCTCTCCTCGGACAGCACGGGATTCGTCCCCGACACCCTGGTCGCGCGGCTGCGTCAGGCGCTCCCCCCCTCTCCCTGAGGGGCGACCCCCCGTCCTCCAGTTCCTTCCACGCCCCAGGTCGATCGCACGATGCCCACCCTGACCCGACGTTCCGCGAACGCGATCCCCTTCCAGGTCCTCCTGGCGGGGATCCTCTTCACCATCCTGCTGCTGCCCTTCCTCTGGGCCTTCCAGGTGGTGCGCAGCCAAGGCTATTCCGTCGAGCGCGATGCCGTCTCCGTCCAACTCGGAGACGCGATCCAGCCCGGACGCGTCCAGGTCTTCAAGGCCGTCCCCTTGGGCCGGGACGGCCAGGAAAAGGAACGGGTCGCCGATTCGAGCGCGAAGACGATGTTCTTCCGCGTGCTCGAACTCTCCGGGCGTTCGAAGGGCGGAGCGCTTCTGGTCCACGAAGGCGGAAAGGAATGGAAGGTCGCCGCGGACGGGTCCGTGTCCGGAAGCGAACCGGGACACCGATTCGTCCAGGTCTTCTTCCTCCAGGACTCCGGCAACTCCAATTCCTACCAGCAGGGGAAGGTCGTGCCGGATCTTGCCGTGGTGAACTGGCAGGACCCCGCGGGCTGGTTCCGGTCCACGCTCCGGTTGGATCTTCCGTTGGAAGCGGGGGTCCTCGGATTCGGACTCGCCCTGGTTCCCTGGCTCCTGTGGACCCGACGAAGGAAGGTGTTCGCCCTGCCCGCATCCTGGACCTCCCGTGGCTGGAAGATCCCCCTGGGCCTATCCGCACTGGTCGTTGTCAGCCACATCGTTTCGCCCAGGTGGATTCCCGTCGTCGCGACCTGGTTGTCGCTCCTGGCCATCTGGATCGGCACCGCCATCGGTCGGCTCCCCTCCGGTCCCAGGCGTTCCCGCGTTCCCCGATGGCACCTGGTGGCGGTGGCCCTGATGGTGGCGGCCGGATTCGCCACCAAGGCCAGGCTGTCGGACTGGGGTTCGCCCCTGGTCCTGCACACCGACGAATATTCGATCGTGGATCCCGCCGCCACCCTGTCCCGCGACGGAGGTCTGGATCCCAAGGAGTTCGAGCATCCCAACCACCCCAGCATCTACCTGGAAACGGCGGTGTCCCAGGCGGCGAGCGAATTCCTGCTGGGAGCGCCCCTGGGCAAGACCTTCGACGGCCATCTCGCCTTGTGGCACCAGGTGGGACGGATCCTGTCGGCTCTCTGGGGTGCGCTGCTGGCCTGGGCGGTGTGGGCGGGCCTGCGCCGGTACGATCCCGTCGCCGCCCTGCTCGGTTGCGCGATGGCCACGCTGTTTCCCGCCATCCTCATGAACTCCGCATACGCCACTCCGGACGTGTCGCAGGCCTTCCTGGTCGCGATCTTCGGATGGATGCTGTCCCGCCACGTCTCGGACGGCGACCCTCGCAGCCTGGTCGTGGCGGCCCTGGTCGCCGCGCTGGCCACCGGAGAGAAATTTTCGGGAGCGGTGCTCCTTCCCATCCTGCTTCTCGGGGCCTGCGCGGCCCCGGGTCGGAAGGAGGTGGTGGTCGCGGTCCTGCGCGCCGGTCTCGCCTACTTCCTGCTGCTGTTCCTGACCTGCCCCTACCTCTTCCTCAAGGCGCACCTGGTGCTGATCTCCGTGATCGGAGAGTCTCGACCCACGCATCCCGGGGCGGATGGTCTGGGCCTTTGGGGCAATCTCGGCTTCTACGCGGGAGCTTGGCGCGCCGACGCGTCGCTGCTCATGACCCTGGCCCTCCTTCCCGGCGGGTGGCGGCTCTTGTCCAGGGGAAGGTCCGCCCTGCCCCTTTTCACCGGCCTGGCGTTCCTGGCGAGCCTGTCGGCGCTCCCCCTCCACTGGAATCGCTGGGAACTCCCCTTCCTCCCCATGCTCATCCAATGTTCGGCCATGGGACTCGCGATGCCCTGGACCCTGGCTCGGTTCGGTCCCCGACCGGGGCGTCCGGTCTGGGTCTTGGTGGGGCTGCTGCTGGCCGCGCTGCCGCTTTCCCACCAGTTCCTCCGCAGCGTGCAGACCTTCCGTGCGGTCCATGCCCGCGACACCCGCCTGGACGCGTTGGAATGGAGCCGTCCCAACGGGGTCGACACCGCCAACACGCTGGTCGGCCACTACACGGGTCTGGCCCCCATCTGGAAGCGGGGCTTCGACCTGTATTCCGCCTACGGCGATCCCGCCTACATGCGGAATCGGCGCTGGGCCATGGTTTCGTCCGCCCACTACCAACGTTATTTCGACGATACCGCCAGGTTCCACAAGGAGGTCGGGTTCTGGCGCGGTCTGCTGGCGCTTCCCCAAGTGGCCCGCTTCGAGCCGGTCGAGCCCGGGATCGTGCTGCGAGCGGAGCCGGACTGGTCCGACCTGCCCATCGCCCGAAGCTTCCTGCTGCAGGATCTCCGGGCGGTGCGCACAGGACCGCGGGTCGGCGTGTTCCGTCTGCCCGACAATTGTCCGGACATCCCGTCGCTGAACGCCACCCTCTGAGCGGTCGTTGCGCGGATCGGCGCCGGATCGAATCCCCTTCCACCCGTCCTGCGTCCTAGATTTCAGGCATGGACGCATTTCTGATCGCCTTGGTGATGGTCTTCCTGGCGGAAATGGGCGACAAGACCCAACTGGTCGCCCTGACCTTGGCAGGCAGGTACAGGCTCCCCACCGTGATTTCGGGAATCCTTCTGGCCACGGGCTTGGTCCTGGCCCTTTCCGTGCTGTGCGGAAGGCTCCTCGGCGGTCTGGTGGCCGAACCCTGGCTCCAGTTCCTCGCCGGCGTCTCCTTCCTCCTGTTCGGCATCTGGACCCTGCGCGGAAGCGAAAACGACGAGAACGCGGTCCGGGAGGCGTCCAACCCTTTCCTGGTGGTGTTCTGGACCTTTCTGCTGGGAGAGCTGGGCGACAAGACCATGCTCACCACCATCTCCCTGGCCGCGCAGTACAGGCTTTCAGCCCTCCCCGTCTGGACGGGTTCCACCCTGGGAATGATCGCCGCCGACCTGCTGGCCGTCGGGGTCGGGTGGATCCTGGGCACCAGGCTGCCCGAACGCGGAATCCGCAGGGCCGTGGCGGTGCTGTTCCTGGCCCTGGGAGCCTGGGACACCTGGACCAGCGGCAAGGATTTTCCGCTCGCCGCCTGGGGGGGTGCCGCGGCATTCCTGCTCGGAGCCACCCTGATCCTGTTCCGCGCCCGCTTCCGCCGCCGCCCCGCCGAGGACTGAACGTGCCGTGAACGCGCCGGGGAACGGGACCTGGGAGCCGGATTTCGGCGCCGTCGGTCGTTCGCACGTTGCCCAGATCCGCGACGGGGCCTAGGTTTGGTGGAATGGAAGTCTCCATGGCACCGTCTTCCATCCACCAGGGATCCAAGATCGACCGCGCGGCGAAGTCGACCAGGATCCTGATCGCGACGGATTTCGGCGGCACGCTCTGCCGACCATCGGACGGTTTCCGTCAAGACGAGTGCATCCGGGAGGCGCGTTCGGCCCTGGCCCGGCTCGCCTGCATCGAAGGCGTCCACCTCGCCGTCGTGTCCGGACGCGGGGGTGCGGAATTGCGCGGTTGCTGCGACGGACTTCCGCCTTGCTGGAAGATCTCCGACCATGGCCGGGCCTGCCAGGATCCCCAGGGACGGCTCTTGTGCGACTGGCCTTCCAACGCGGGGACCGGACCTCTCGAACGGGCATGGCTGCGCGGAGAAACCCTCTTCCAGGGGACTGCGGCCACCATGGACCGCAAGCGTTTCTCCGTGCTCCTGCGCATCCCCACCGCAGCGGCTGCGGGGCTCCAGGAACCGATCGCGCGCTGGTCTTCCCTCTGCCGCAGCTTCGGCCTCGAACTCGTCCGCGGTCGGGGCTTCCTGGAGGCGTTGGTGCCCGGCTTCGACAAGAAGCGCGCGCTGGTGCGCCTCTCCGCCCACCTGGGTTGCGATTTCCGGATCTTCGGCGGCGACGACGGCCACGATCTCCCGCTGCTCGCCGAACTTTGCGGCAGAACCGACGGCTTGGCCGTCTTCGTGCGCTCGCCGGACCGGCCCTCCCCGGGAATCCAGGTGGACGACATGGTGGACGGTCCCGAGGGGTGGGCCTCCTGGCTGGCCGACCTGGCCGACCTCCTGGAATCCCGCTCCGCCTGAGCGGGAGCTGTGATCGTATCTTCCCCTCCCTGATGGCTGGAACGACACGACCATGATCCGCGCCGACGTCTGCGCGCCCTGCACGGAAGGCTACGATCCGGTCTCCAGGCCGGGCGCGTCCGCCTGGACGCCGTCGGGGCTGCCCGTCCTGGCCCCCGACGCGCCCTACTCCCGCGAGTTCGCCTACCAGGGCCTCCGGGTCTGGCCCAACGTCTACCTCGCTCCCATGGAAGGCGTCACCGATCCGTCCTTCCGCAGGCTCTGCAAGCGGTTGGCGGGTGGGCGGATGGGCATGCTGGTTTCGGAATTCGTCAGCATCGAAGGCCTCACGCGCTTCAACCCCCGCACCGAGGAGAAGACGAGGTTCTTCCCCGAGGAGCTTCCGTTCACCGTCCAGATCTTCGGATCGGAACCCGAGCACATGGCCTGGGCGGCCAGGCGCGTGGAGGAGTCCGGCGCCAGCGCCGTCGAGATCAACTGCGGGTGCCCGGTGCCCAAGGTGGTCAAGAAGGGCGGGGGTTCGGGACTGCTCAAGGACCTCCCTCTCCTGGCGAAGCTCTGCTCGGCGGTGCGGTCGGCGGTTTCCATCCCCTGCTCCATCAAGGTGCGGGTGGGATGGACGGACGACCACATCTCCCTCTTCGAGACGCTGCGCATCGCCGAGGACACGGGCATGGGCCTCCTGGTGGTGCACGGCCGCACCCGCGCGCAGGGCTACAAGGGATGGGCCAACTGGGACCTCATCGGGGAGGCGAAGAGCCGGGCGAGGATCCCGGTGGTTGGAAACGGGGACATCTCCACCTGGCAGGGAGCCGTGGACAGGTTGCGGCGGTACGGAGTGGACGGCGTGATCGCCGGGCGCGGCGCCATGCACAATCCGTGGCTGTTCGCGCAGATCGCCGACCTCTACGAGGGCAAGGTCCCCCGCATCCCGTCGACCTCGGAGCACATGGACGTGTTCCACCTGTACCTGGATCTCCTGCGCGAGGAGATGGACCACGAAGGCCGGATCCTGGGCAAGCTCAAGCAGTTCGCCGCCCGCTGCATGAAGAGCCTGCGCGGCGTCTCCTCGGCCCGGATGGAGATGCTCCGGTCGGAATCCGTCAACCAGTACCTGGACGTGGCCCAGGAGTACTTCCGGCGCCTGGACGCGGAGGGCGGCGGCGAATGGGACCCCGGCGCCGTGCGGGAACTCAACGGGAAGTCCGCCGAGGAGCCCGAGGCCGGAGCCGTCCACTGGAGCTGATCGGCCCGGAGGTTCACTTCACCTTCACGCCGACCTTGACGAGCTTGTTCTCCATCGCGGGGATGGACTTTCCGGGAACCTGCACGAAGCTGACGATGCGCCAGAGGTAGACGCCCGAAGACACGAGCTGTCCGTTCCGGGTCCGGAAGTTCCATTCGAAGTCGATGGAGACCCGGTCCAGCTGGTCAGGCTGCATGGAATCGAAATCCGCCTGGGTGATGGCGACTTCCGAAGAAGTGACGAAGGTGCCCAGGAGGTCGTAGATGTACAGGATCAGTCGAGCCGGACGGTTGATGTACAGGACCGGTCCGTCGCAGAGGTTGTCCTGGGGGCAGGCCTGCCGGACCTGGGACATGTCCACCGCGTACCCGGACCCTGGAGCCCACCACTGCGCCGTCGCGGAGGTTCCATCTCCTTTTCCGCGCGTGGCCTTCAGCAGGATCACTCCCGGGGTGTTCCTGTTCTGTTCGCTGGAAGGAAGGAGGAACACGCCGTTGGGAGGCGTCACCTGCACCAGCGGCGGGCGCGGCGGACCGGTCACCGGGGTCGCCCAGCTCTCGTGCAGGGTGTCGGCGCCGTTGCCGACGACGTCCGAAACGCCGTTGCTGAAGCGGACCTTGTAATTGGGATTGATGCTGCCGGAATCGCCGGGCGGCACCAGGAACCAGTAGGTGCCGTCCGAATTCTTGTGCACGGAATCCGCGGGCACGTCCACCCAGGCCATGTCCGCCGTATCGCAGCTGGTGAGACCACCCGTGCATCGGAAGACCTGGAGCCAATCCTTCCCGGAGGAGAGGTCGATCTTTTCGGAAGGGGTGATGAAGAGGGTGTCGGGATCCGTGTAGTTCTCCACCCGGTGGATGATCGCGGAGAGGATGACGGGCGGTACCTGGTCGCCCACCTTGAACGCGTCCTTGAAAGTGTCCACCACCACCTTCCCGGTGGAATCCTTGGACGTGGTCGTCTGGACCATGGTCGCCGCCTGCAGGGAATCGAAGCCCGTCTGTCCGAAGGCGAACGGCGGAACGATGGGCACCAGGAACCGGGTGCTGTCCACCTGGCCGGGACCGGCGACCTTGTAGAGGATCCTTCCCAGGCTGTCCCGCAGGATGGAGCCGTCCGCCCCGAAGGCCGTGTCGCCCAGGATGTCGGTGAGGGGTTTCCCGTCAGGTCCCTTCAGGATGTTCCCCAGAGAGTCGCGGACGTAGTCGCCCGGGGCCACCCAGAAGGTGTCGCCGGCCACGATTTCCTTGGTGCCCCGGGACGGCCCGGAGTAGAAGGGTGCGGAGGCCTTGGGCTGCTGCCCCGTGCGGGTCGAATCGTTCAACTGGAAATCGAAGGAAGGCAGCGTGGAACTGGTCCATTTGGAATCCAGCGTGACGATGGCGGCGTCCACCATGCCGTCCCCGTTCAGGTCCACGTACACCGAACCGACCACCTGGATCGGCAGCACATGGATGGTGTGGGAATCGCATCCGGTGTTCCCGACATCGTCCGTGTAGCATTCCGTGACCGTCAGCGGTCCGGGCAGCTTGGCCTGGACGGAGGTGTTGTCGGTCCAGGTCTTCCCGGCGTCCGCGACGGTGTAGACCACCGGAACCTGGCCCTGCACCACTTGGGCCCCGTTCGGCGGTGTCAGGATGTCCACCACCGGGATCGACTGCTTGAGGCTGATCCAACCGGTGTCCTCGCCGCAATTGCCCAGCGAATCGCAGGCGGAGACCGGGACGGCGAAGAGGCTGTCGCCGTGGAAGTTCGTCGCCTTGGACAGCGTGTCCACCACGACGCGCCATGTCCCGTTGGAATTTTCGATGGAGTCGCGCACCCAGTACCAGACGGTGTCCACCCCGAAGCGCGTGCGGGCGATCTTGCCCCACCAGGTCGTGTCCAGGGAGGGCGTGTGGGTGTTGGGACCCGTGATCTTGAAGACCTGCACGGCGGGCGGCGTCAGATCGGCCCATACATGGTGGGTGTCGCAGCCGGTGTTGCCCGCGGTGTCCGTGAAGCACTTGGTGATGGTGTTCCAGCCGTTCTGGAGGGTGATGTCCGAGGTCGGCTGCGAGACTCCGTTCACCGTCCAATCGACCACGGCGTTTGGATTGCTGGTCCGGCTGGAATCCAGCGGCGTCTTGATCACGACCACGGGCGGCTTGTTGGTGTTGAGCAGGATCAGCGTGACGATCGAATCGCCTCCGATCCCCGCCCCGGACGATCCGCGCAGGACCAGATGGACCGTGCGGGCGGTGTCGTACACCTTTCCGTCGTTGGTCCACGTCACACGGACGGTCGTCGAGAGGCGGCCGGAATCGACGATGGCGGTGTCCGTCGCCAGCGTCAGATGGAGCTTCCGCAGTTCGGGCTTGGACGAATCCAGGAACACCACTCCCGCCTTGGAGACGGAATCCGACAAACCGGAGAGGACCACTCCCAGGTTGGCGGCGAGGTCGATGTCCTTGGCCGTGTCCACGTTGGGCGAAAAGGTGAGGTCGGGACGTGGCGTGGAGTTCAGGATCTCGAGGTGGAAGACGGTGTCCCGGTCGTCTCCGCTTTGCCTCGCGGTCAGCGGGTCCAGGCGCACCTTCGATGTGTCCATGGGGGTGAAGTGGACCCAGAGGTCGCGGGTCGGACCGTAGCGGTGGTCGTCGTGGAGCTGGATGGCCACCGAGGTGGTGTCCGACCCCGGGACCAGCGTGAAGGCGCCGGAGGGAAGATCGTAGTCGATCCCGACCCGGGCGTTGCCGCCGGACACGACCAGGGTGCCGGAAATCGTCTTGCCCGAGATCTTCGAAAGGACCAGAGGCACCCGCACCGTGGTGTCGGCCTCGGAGACCCGGAGCAGGCTGTCCCGGAAAGCGATGTAGGGCGGTGGATCCACGTTGAGGATGGTCACCACCTCCGTCGAGTCGGGATCCGGCAGGACCGAGTCGCGCGGGTTCGGTTCGAGCTTGAGCACCGCCTTCAGGTTGTCCGTGTTGATGCTGTCGTGGTGGATGAGCACCAGGAGACGGACGGTGTCGCGCCCCGCCGGGAAGGTCACGGACGCGGTGGGCAAGCCGAAGTTCGCGGGCACCTTGGCGGTGCTCGCCAGCGTGTCGAGGCGGACGGGAATCGTCACGGAATAGCCCATTGACCTGGTGAGCACCACGGAGAGCCAGAGGGAATCCGGGGAAAGATCTTCCCGGACCGTGGTGTCGGGAGGGACGAACTTCACCGCGGGAAGCGCTCCCCCGTCGAAGATGGCTCCGATCCCGATGCGCGGCGAACCCACCTGGGCCCCACCACCCAGGACGGTGTCGATCCGGACCTGGAAATGGAGCGTGGTGTCGTAGACGCCGTCGTCCATGGTGAGGATGGGGATCTGGAGGGATTTCTGTTTCGGGAGGATCACCAAGGTGTCCGAGGGGTGGTCCACGTAGTTGGTGCCCGGTTTGGCGCTGCCCGCGACGGTGTGCCAGACCACCCGGATGGTGTCGGCATCGCCCACGGTGAGCTGCAAGGGGAACCAGGCGGTCTGGGTCTCCCGCACGGGGGCGGCGTCCGAGATGGTCACGGCCGGGGGCGAAGTCTGGTCGACGATCTTCCCGATCCCGTTGGGATTCGGAATGACGATGAAGGTATCCAGGTAACTCAGGGACAAGGTGAAGATGCGTGGGTTCTGGAAGTACACGTCGTCGGCCAGGATGTGGACCGGAATGGAGTCCAGGATCTGACCCGCCTTCAGCACGTGGGAACCCGTGGTGTCCACGAAATCCCGTCCGGGCAGAGCGGTGCCGCCGATGGTCTGGAACTGGATGGTCTGGTCGGTGACGATGGGACGCGAGAGGTGCAGCTTGAACCAGACGACGGTGTCGCGCTTGGGTGTGACCACGCTGTCGATGGTCAGTCGCGAGGCGTTGGTGGCATCGAAGAGGCGGACCACGGCCTGCTTCTGGAAGTAGCCGACCAGCGAATCCTTGCCGGAAAGAAGGACCTCGGCGGAATCCAACACCAGCTTGAAGAAGTTGGCCTGGGTGAGCTTGAGGTTGGAAGGCGGCACCGCCACCCGGAGCAGGGAATCGACCTGCCCGGGCCGGAACACGATCACGCCGGAAATCGGCACGTAGAGGCCCTGCGTCTGCACCGAACTGTCCTGGGTCGCGTACTTCACGGACACCGACTGGTTGGAGGGGATCGAGAGCCCGACATGGATGTAGGCGTACATCGTGTCCAACGTGTCCTTGCCGACATTCTGCTGGGCGGGCTTGACGCCCGCGAGCAGCGTATCGGTATTGACGATGGTCCCCAGTCCGCGAGCGCCCAGGGTGTCGATGAGGTTGCCGCTCGAGATCACCGTGAGGAAGTAGGACTTGGTGGTGTCGAAGGTGGCGTCGTTCAGGAGCCGGACGTAGACGTCCTTGGTGGTCTGCTTGGGAGCGAAGACGATGGTGTCCTTCTGCCCCCGGTAGTTCACGTCCTGGATGGCCGATCCGTCGGAGGTCTGGACCACCACGGTGTAGGAGAGGCCGCTGGGTTCGGTCAGCGAGATGCGGAAATGGGCGAAGGTGGTGGTGTCTCCGGGCCTGGGTTCCAGGTTTCGGGACGAATCGACCCAGATCTTGGGCGGCAAGGCGTGGTTCAGGATCCCCACGAACCCGTTGGGCTGGGAGGTCGTCGCGACCTCGACGGCGGCGGTGTCGGCGGTGACGGTCACCCGGAAGTCGCGGCGGGGCAGCTGGATCTGGTGGACCACCAGCCTGTAGAGAAGGGTGTCTCCGGTCGAAAGGGCGCGGATTGTGTCGGGAGAACGGGACACCGGCACGTAGTCCGAGTCGTGGATGGCCGTGCTGTCGTTGGCGATCCAGGTGAAGGCGGTGGAGACGCGGCTCCAGGTGGGGGTGTTGGAGCGGGGATCCACGAGCAGCACCGACACCTGGGCGGTGTCGCCTTCGTCCCAGACGCCGCCCTGGACCTGGACGACGGGCTTGGGGTTGGAGTTCAGGATGGTTCCAACGCCCAGGCTGTCCTGGAAGGTCGCCCCGGAGAGGGAATCCAGCGCCACCTTGAAGTAGAGGGTGGGAGCGAAGTGGAGGTCGTGCCGCACGGTGACGGAAACCGTCTTGGTCGTCTGGCCCGGATTGAACGTCACCACCAGGGGCGGTTGGAGAGCGAGGTAGTCTCCCAGGGCCACCGTCGCGCTGCTGTCGAACGTCCGCACCCGCACGGTCACCGGCTTCCCGCTGGCGATGCTGTTCGCGGGATTGGCGGGATCGCGCAGCGAAATGGTGAAGACCCAGGCGCTGTCTGTGGTCTGCGGGCGGAAGCCGGTCTGATCGTTGATGACCACGCGCGGAGGCGAGTCGTCGTCGATGATGGTTCCGACCGCGTTCACGCGCTCATCGGGCTTGCCCGTGGTCGGCTGGAGCGAGATCTTCAACGCGCGGTTGTTCTGGTAGGTGTTGTTCCCGATCAGGCTCACCACGAGCGTTGTCGTTGTCTGTCCCGGCAGGATGGCGGTGGAAGTGGTAGGAACCGCGACGTAATCCTTTCCAGCCTGCGCGCTGCTGTCGGCCGTGGACCAGGTGAACGGGATGGTGTCGCGACTGGTGACGGCGGCCCCGGTGGAATCCAGGAGGCGCACCAGGAAGGTCATGGGGTTGTTGCTCCCCGCGTTCCCTTCCAGGGCCGAGGTGTCGTCGATGTGGAGGACCGGCTTGCCCACGGCCGAATAGACGGAGCCCAGCCCCACCGTGTCCGCGTGCGGGGCCTTGCCATTGATCGCCGTGAATCCGGTGAGCACCACGTCGAACTGCTTGGGGTTCGCGTAGTAGCGCGAGTCCGGGGGCACCGCGATGGAAATCGTCTTGGTGGAATCGGTGTTGATGTTGAAGGTCAGCGTACCGGACGCGACCACGTAGTCGGTGCCCGGGATCGCGTTGAGCGGGACGATGCTCCAGGAGAACACCCCGGGCACTGCGGTGTGCACCACTTTCCCGGCGGTATCGATCAGGTCGACGGTGAACTTCATGGTGTCGGTAACCGTCGCCGAGCGGACGATCGACACGTCGTTGATGGTGACGCCGGGCATCGGGGTGGTGTTGATGATGGTCCCGACGGCGTTCGTGTCGGAGCCGGCGCGCGTGATCCCGGAATCCGGATGGAGGTTCACGTTGAAGGTCTCGGAAGGCTCGTTGACGTCGTCGGTCAGGGTCTGCACCTGGAGGTAGGTGGTGGTGGTCCCGGCGGGGATGCACACGCTGTTGGATGTGACCCCGTTGTAATCCTGGCCAGCCTTGGCGGTGACGCCCGCCGTGCCCCAGTGGAAGCAGGCGGGCAGAGCGCTGGGTCCGGAAAGAGCGACCCTGAAGTACTCGATGGCTCCTTCCACGGCCGATGTGTCGTACACGTTGATGGTGGGGGCGGGTATCGTGTTCTGGATCAGGATCGTAGTTGAATCCTGTTTGCCGACGAAACCCGAGGAAACCTTGCGGAGCTTGAGTCGGAAGGTTCGATCTGGTCCATACAGACCATCATTCACGATGCTCGCAGGGAGGTTGACGCCTGTGCTGTCTACTGGAACGATCACGTAAGCCGCTGGACTGCCCGTATGGAATCCAGGGATCCCGTAATGCGTTGGCTCAATGGCAGGGAATGGCCCGCGAATCAACGTATCGAACCAGATGGTGTCGGGAAGGCCAATGGACGTGAGTAAGCCCGTACCTGCGTCCTGGAGGTTGATCCGGATCGACTTGCTTCCCCCCGTTTTGGCGACGATGCCAGTGTCCTTGGCGAAGACGGCCAAGGCACCCACCTCGTTATCCAGAATGGTGACCTTCACGGTATCGGTCAGGGAATCGCCTCCGCCTGTCGTGTCAAACATCGCGAATTGCGGATTGAACAGGGCGATCTTGAACCCGACGCTTCCCTGATAGATGGTGTTGTCGATGATCTTGAAGGTGAGAGCTACCTGCGTGCTCCCTGCAGGGATGGTCAACGTGCCTGTGGGAGAAGCGGAGTAGGCGGGCGGAGTTGGACTCGTCGAATTCCAATTGGCCGCGTTTACCGCTGTCCCGTCCACGAGGTTGTAGCTGAACGACACGGGATAGGCGTTGGCGGCGGAGATGGTCACGTAAATGGTGGTGTCTCTGCAGGCCGGCGTTGCCAACGAGGGAAAGGTACCCGCAGGCATGGTGCAACCACTGAGCCCTGGCCCTTCCTTGGTCGTGATGTCGGAGCCCTTGTTGATCTTGATGACGGGAACCGATGGATCGAACGGGACAAACGCTCCGAGTCCGCCACTGAAATTGTTGGAGCTGTTGGCCCCGTTGAAATGACGCCCGAACATCTGGCCAAACAGGGTGACCTGGGAATTCACTTCGATCCGGCCGGTTGGCGTACTCAGTGTCGCCCAGATCTTGGTGTCGGAGTCCAAATGAATGGTGGAATGGCTTCCTCCGACGATCATCAGCGTTCCGCCCAGAAAATATCCAGTCCCGACTCCGTAACCGATGGCTCCTACGGCTGCGTCAGGACCGATGAAGATCCCGCCGGAATTCGAGGAGAATCCGTTGCGCGCGAAGATGATGGTCCGGCCGCCATTGGGCTGCAGGGCAATCAGCATGGTACCGCTATTGCCAAGATTGACCTGATCGAAGTAATAGACACCTTCTCCCAAGTAAACCACGTCGTTTGCCGTGCTCAGCGCGCCGTAGTATCCGGGGGGAAGCATCTGGCCTGCGGGGAGGTTGACGCCATTCACGGTGTGGGCGGGAACAGCGGTGCAGACCACGGTACCACCACACGTGGTCGTGGCGTAGCTGGCCCCGACAACCGCTGTCCTGGTACCGAGGGCTGCGACAGTCGCGTCGTCAAGCCCTGCGATGTTGTACCCGGGAAGCTGGGTTGAATCGAATAAAGTCGGGAACGTCACGGGAAGATTTATCGCTTGGTTGTAGTTGATCGGCCCACCACCGGTTCCAAATCCACCTCCCGCAAGGGTGCCCGTGTTCCCGGCGAGATTCAGGGTGCCGATGTTGTTGACCGGTAAACCAGCGAACGTTTCGCTTCCCTTCACACTCAGCGTGTTCGTGAATGTGCCGTTCTGGTTTATCGTGTCGTTCCCACCGATCCAGGTTTTCGCGGAATCCGCGAAGGGGTTGCCGGTCCACATGCTTCCAGCAACTTGTACGATCCCCTTCGCCGAGATGGAGCCCTGATCGACATCCAGGGTCGAGTTGGCCAGGAGCGTGTCGAAGAAATAGCCCCTGGCACCTGTCCCGAGGACTGAACCACGGATCCTGATGGGCGTCCTGAAGGAATCCGCGCTGTTGCCCATCTGCAGCCAGGACCCCGCACCCACGTACCCGAAGTTCGCGGTACTGAACGAGCCACTGCTCGCGGTGATGGTGGAATCCATGAACAACCAGTACTGGTTCAACTGGGTGTTGGGCGTGAATTGCTTGGTTTGGATCCCGGAAGTGGAGTAGTAGTTACCCGCCAGTCCTTGTCCGGCCCCGAAGCCGAGGAGCACCACGGCAACGGAAATGGTGCGTACCGCGAGCGTTTTGACAATGCTTGTCACCTGCTCCCCGCGATCGACCGGCCTGTGGATGGGATGGATGGACATGGTTTAGGGGATCCTCTGAATGGCGGACTGGATAATCTTCAACCTATTTCCCGCTCGGACAGAAGTCAGGAACAATTCC
>DATNIW010000067.1:0-5876 GCA_035604215.1 Fibrobacteria bacterium | reverse complement strand
GTGATCCTGACGTTGGCTGAGTGTCGGCCCGCCCTTCGATACATTCCGCCGTTGCCTGAGTGGCCCATAGGGCTGTATCGAAGGCATCGGCGGAACACTCAGGGACCGGGCCGATCCGCGCAGCCCAAAAAGAACCGGTGTGCCGGCCGCAGGCCAAAAAATGGCGTCGCCGACCAAACCCCTTCAGGACTTCCTGACGATCCTCAGATGGCTCGCCGACTTGGACGGCGTGAACTCCACACATTCGTAGAGCTTCTCCACGCCCCCCAGGCCCTCGAAGATCCGCTCGCCTTGGCCCATGAGGAGGGGCACCTGCACCAGCTGCAACTCGTCGATCAATCCCGCCTTCAGATATTGGCGGACGGTGGCAGCACCTCCGGCCAGGCGCACGTCCTTGCCGTTGGCGGCGGCGAAGGCCTGCCTCAGGGCGGATTCGATGCCGTCGTTCACGAACGTGAAGCTCGTGCCTCCCTCCATGTCCATCGAGGACTTCTTCTCGTGGGTCAGCACGAAGACGGGGTGGTGGTAGGGAGGGTTTTCACCCCACCAACCCCTCCAGGCGGCCTTGTCCGTCACATCCGATGGAGGTCCGAACATGTGCTTGCCCATGATGCTGGCCCCGACATTCTCGTCCGCCCTGACCGCGAAGTCGTTGTCGATGCCCTCGGCGCCTCCCGGCTGGCCGAACATGCCGCAGAAGAACTTGGTGGCGAAGGCCCAGTCCATGAGCTTGAGGCCGTCCACGCCAAACGGCGCTTGCTGGCTCTGCCCAGGAGCGGCGCTGAAGCCGTCCAACGAGATGGTGAAACTGCGAACGACAAGCTTGGGCATCTGGTTCCTTTCGTTCAGTGCGCAGATCCGCTCCTTGCGGCCCTCTGCGGAAAAATCAAAATCCCCAGCGCGATGAACGCAACCAGAACCGCCGTGGCCACGTATCGGCTGAGGTTCAGACCGCCATCGGCCAGAGGTTTGTCCAGGAAGTCGCCCACCACCGCCCCCAGGGGTCGGGTCAGGATGAAGGCGGCCCAGAACAGGACGGGTTTGGAGATCTTCGTCGAGTAGTTCAGGATCAGGACCAGTAGGAGAAGGGATCCGAAGAGGAGGGTGCCTCCGGCATACCCGATCCCCGCGGAGTCGGCGGTCCAGTCGCCCAGGGCGGTTCCCAGGGTCTGGGAGAACAGGATGGTCACCCAGTAGAAGAGTTCCGCCTTGTCCGAATCCACCGAGTGGATGGAGATGGAACCCATCGTCCGGTACCACGCGACCAAGGACGTCAGGAGGAGGATGAGGAGGATGGTGGTCCCACCCGCGTACCCGATGTGGAGCGACCGATCCGCGAAATCGGCCAGGGTTGTTCCCACCGTGGTGGTGGCGATGATGGTGAGCCAATACAGGTATGGTCTGAAGCGCTTGGCGCGGATCTGGAAGGCCACGAACACCAGGAAGAGCACCGCGAAGATCGCCGTGCCCACCAGGTATCCCAGGTTCATCGACATGGTGACCGCGTCGCCCCCGGTTTCGCCGAGGGTGGTCGCCGCGACCTTGAGGACCCAGAAGACCAGCGTGGCCTCGGGCACCTTGGCGAACGCCTTCTTGATCTCACCGTCCATTTTGCGCCAATCCTTCCGTGTTCGAACCTTCCACCCGCAGCTTTCGGCCCCCGAAGTGGGCGATCTCTCCCTGTCCCCCCCGCCGCCGTCCGGTCTTCCCCAGCCACAGATCCGCCACCAGGCGAATCCGATGGGAGCTGGTCCAGGGTCGACGGCCGCGACGGTTCCAGACGCGTTCCAGCGCCGATGCGAGTTCGGGATCCGTTTCGGGGGAGGGCCGATCATGGGGCCAAGCCGAAAGATCCAAGGAGAATCCGCGGTCGTCGCCCAGCAGGGAAAATTCTCCCTCGAGCCGGTCCAGGGCGCGTTCCAAGAACGGTTCGAGCTCCCACGCCGCTCGGGCCAGGTCCGCCAGGGCCGCCGCCGTTCCCGGTTGGTCGAGCTCCCAGTCGGGGAGCAGTCCCCAACGGATCTCGTTTCGCTGGAAGGTCCGGTCGGCGTTGGAGGAATCCTCGCGCGGGATCCAATCGGCCTCGCGGCACGCCTCGGACAGGGCATCGCGCCCGCAGGAGAGGAAAGGCCGCCAGATTCCGTCTTCCCGGATCGGGCGGATGCCCACCAGCCCGCGCGCTCCGGCTCCGCGCAGGAGGCGAAGCACCACGGTTTCCGCCTGGTCGTCGCGGTGGTGGGCGGTGGCCAAAAGGCGTCCCGGCGCTTCGCGGTGAAGAGCATCGTATCGCGCTTCGCGGGCGCGGGCTTCCAGTCCGGGGCCGGGATCCACCGGCGCGTCCAACTCGCGCAACGGCAGTCCGGTGCGTCCGCACAGCTCGCGCACCGCGGCGGCGTCGCCATCCGACTCGGACCCTCGCAGGTGGTGTCGCACGTGCAGGGCGGAAACCTCGGGGAGCAGATCGGGCCGTTCCCTCCCCAGGTCGGCGGCGGCGATGGCCAGGGCGCAGGAGTCCGCACCGCCGGACAGGCACACCGCCACGGGAGATCGGTGGAACCGGCCGGGAAGGGAATGCAGGGAGGCGGCGAGAGTCTCCGTCAGGAAGCGGCGGGCTGGGCCGAGACGTCCACCCATCTTCCCTCCGACAGGGTCCGGTAGAAGCAGCTTGGACGCCCGGTGTGGCAGGCGGCATGGCCGTGCTGCACCACCCGAAAGCGCAGGGCGTCGCCGTCGCAGTCCAGCTCCACCCCCACGAGATCCTGGACATGTCCGGAGGTGAGTCCCTTGATCCAGACCTCCTGGCGCGAGCGCGACCAGTAGGTCATGCGCCCCGTCTCCAGGGTCTGCACCAGGGTCTTCCGGTTCATCCAGGCTGCCATCAGGAGATCGTTGGACGCGTGGTCGCAGGCCAGAGCCAGGACCAGCCCCTTGTCGTCGAACTTCACCGCGTCCGCGGCCTTCTCGGCCTGCTCGGAGGAGAGGCGAAGGAGGTTCACGTGCGCACCTGTCCGTTCCCCACCACGACCCACTTGTAGGTGCACAGGTCCGCCGCGCCCATGGGGCCGCGGGCGTGGAGCTTGTCGGTGGAGATCCCGATTTCGGCGCCCAGACCGTACTCGCCTCCGTCGGCGAACCGGGTGGACGCGTTGACCATCACCGAGCTGGAGTCGCAGCCCAGCACGAAGGCGTCCGCGGCGGCGGGGTCGCGGGTCACGATGGCTTCGGTGTGGCCGGATCCGTGCGTGGCGATGTGCTCCACCGCTCCTTCCACGCCATCCACTTCCGCCACTGCCAGGACCAGGTCCATGTATTCCTCGTCCCAGTCGGATTCCGTCGCCAACGTCCAGGAGAGGCCCGGGTGCTTGGCGATGGTGGCCGCGTCGCCCCGCAGCTCCACCCCGGAGGCCGCGAGCCGGTCCAGGATGCGCCGCGCGACCGCGGCATCCAGCGCCTTGTCCAGGAGAAGTGTTTCCGCTGCATTGCACACGCCGGGCCGCTGGACCTTGGAGTTGTGCGCGATGTCCACGGCCTGGTCGGGATCCGCGGTGGGATGCACGTAGACGTGGCACACGCCCTTGTAGTGCTTGAGCACCGGAATCTTCGACTGCTCCGCCACGGCACGGATGAGGCCCTCGCCGCCGCGCGGGATCACCAGGTCGATTTCCGCCGACCTCTGCAGAAGCTCGCCCACCAGGGCGCGGTCGGTCTCCTGGACCAGTTGCACGGCGTTGGCGGGAAGTCCCTGCGATGCCAGCGCCTGGGAGATGATCTTCCCCAGGATGCGGTTGGAGTGGATGGCTTCCTTCCCGCCGCGCAACAGGATGGCGTTCCCCGATCGCAGGCACAGACCCGCCGCGTCGGTGGTGACGTTGGGCCGCGACTCGTAGATGAAGAACACCACGCCCAGCGGGGCGGATACCTTCCGGATGTCCAATCCGTTGGGACGCGACTGCCTGGAGAGTTCCAGTCCCACCGGATCCGGTTGTCCAGCGATCTCGCGCAACCCCTTGGCCATGCCGGCGATGCGCTTGGCATCCAGCTTCAGGCGGTCCAGCAGGGCGCTGGAAAGACCGTCCACCTGGCCTTGGGCCAGATCCAGCGCGTTTTGGGCCACGATCTCGGGCACCTGCTTTTCCAAGGCGTCGGCGATGGCCGCGATGGCCTTGCTCCGAGTCGTTCCATCGAACCGGGCCAGTTCCCGCGACGCCTTGCGGGCCGCCACGGCGTATGCGGCCGCTTTCTCCTTGAGGTCCATAGGAGAAGCAATATGCGTTTTCGGCCAACTTGGAGCCCACGGAACCCAGACTCATCAAGAGCTTGTGTCGCTCGGGCTGAAGCCCTTCGCTGGGTCAACCTCGCCAGAGATGCCCATTCATTGCCTGCTGGCTCGGCTTCGCCGCTGGACTCGGCCCGCCCGAAGGGCGTTGATGCATAGCGAGGGACTTCAGTCCGAGCAGGGTGTTTTCGCGTCGTTCCAGTTCTCCGGAACCTACCTTTGAAAATCAGTCTCATTGGGGGGTTTGCGTGTTCCTACCTGCGACGCGGGAGGAGATGGAAAAGATCGGTTGGTCGGAACTGGATGTGATCTTGGTGACCGGCGACACCTACATCGACAGCCCCTACCACGGGGCCGCGGTGGTGGGGAAGGTCTTGGTCAAGGCGGGATTCCGCGTGGGGATCGTGTCCCAACCGCGCATGGACACCGTCGAGGACGTGGCCGCCATGGGCGAACCCACCCTGTTCTGGGGGGTGTCGGCGGGATGCGTCGACAGCATGGTGGGCAACTACACCAGCTCCGGCAAGCGTAGGCACATGGACGACTTCACGGCCGGCGGCGAGAACACCCGCCGCCCCGACCGGGCGAGCATCGCCTACACCGGCCTGATCCGCCGCGCCTTCAAGGGGACGCGCCCCATCGTGATCGGCGGCATCGAGGCGTCGCTTCGCCGCGTGGCGCACTACGATTGGTGGGACGACAAGATCCGTCGGTCCCTCCTGTTCGACGCCAAGGCCGACCTGTTGGCCTACGGCATGGGCGAGTGGACCGTCCTGGAGATCGCGCGCAAGCTCGCGGTGGGTGAATCGCTCCTGGACGTCGAAGGGACTTGTCACCTGGCCAAGGCGAAGCCCGACGACGCCATCGAGATCCTGTCCTACGACGAGATCGTCGCCGATCGCGTGAAGTACGTGGAGATGTTCAAGCAGTTCTACCACCACTCCGACCCCGTGTTGGGCAAGCGCCTGGCCCAGCGCCACGGCGACCGCTGGCTGGTGCAGAATCCCCCCGTGCACAACCTGTCCACCGCCGAACTCGACTGGTTCTCCGATGTGGAATGGGAACTGGAAACGCATCCGCGCGAGGCGGTCCACGGCCCGGTCAAGGCCTGGGAGACGGTGCGCTTCTCCGTGATGACCCACCGAGGCTGCTACGGCGAGTGCAACTTCTGCGCGATCGCGGTGCACCAGGGCCGCACCATCCAGAGCCGGTCCGAACAGAACATCGTGCAGGAAGTGGAACGGCTCAAGAACCACCCCAAGTTCAAGGGGATCCTGTCGGACGTGGGTGGACCCACCGCCAACATGTACGGCTACGAGTGCACCAAGAAGCTCAAGAAGGGCGCCTGCGAGCACCAGCGCTGCGTGTGCCCCGAAACCTGCAACGCCCTGCCCGTGACCCACGAACCCCACCTGAAGTTATTGCGCCGCCTGCGCAACATGCCCGGCATGCGCAAGGTCTTCGTGGCCTCCGGCATCCGCACGGATCTTGTGATGGACGACAAGAAGCATGGCCAGGCCTACATCGAGGAGATCGCTGCGCACCACGTCTCGGGACAGCTCAAGGTGGCTCCCGAGCATTTCGACGACCGGATCCTGGG
>DATNIW010000066.1:0-15605 GCA_035604215.1 Fibrobacteria bacterium | reverse complement strand
GTTGTACGTGTCTACATCAAGTTCGTATGACCATGTGGGGCTATCTGGGATCGAATCTTGGCAGGTTTTTCCTTGGATCTGGATCGTCAGGCCTGGAAACCGGTTGTCCGTGATATGCCAGTCCACCCGACCTGTATCTGGTCGAACAACATTCATCGACGCGCCGATGGAGGAGGCGACTGCGTGCACGATTCCGGCTTGAAACTGCTCACAGTACGAGTAGATGTGTTCGGTTGGCGGGAGCACACCTCCAAATGTATGCGCTTTCAGAGGCCATCATAAGAACAACAGAATTTCCCAACCATCCCTGTCGCTCTGCCACTCCGGGCACCCAGCGCAGTCCCGTCCAAGGGCGTCGAAGCGGCGGGGGTTCCAAGGGGGCGAGCCGAGGCGCCAGCGTGCGAGCCCCCTGGCACGCGGGATCCCCAAGGGTCCTCGTGCAAGGACCCTTGGGCCCAGAAGGGGTCACGGGGACGGCGGGCACCTGTCCCCGTGCAACGGCAAGAGGCGCAGCCTCGAAAAAAGAAGGTTCTTACAAGAGATTCAATTCAAGCCGTGCGTCCTCGCTCATGCGCTCCCGGCTCCACGGCGGGTCCCAGACCAGCTCCACATAGGCTCCCGACACCTCCGGGATGGCGTTGAGCTTCTCCTGGACCTCGGCCACGATGGCGTCCGCCACCGGACAGGCGGGAGCCGTCAGCGTCATGCGCACACCCACCACGCCGAAGGGCTGCACGTCGATCTCGTAGATCAGACCCAGGTCGTAGATGTTCACCGGGATCTCGGGATCCTTCACCGTGCGCAAGGTCTCCACGACCTTGTCCCGGATCCCCTCCCGCTCTTCGGTATCATCCATGGTTCGTCCCCTCCTTCGCGGCATAGGTGGCCGCGTAGAGCTTCATCTGCTTGACCATGCTGGCCAGCCCGTTGGATCGGGTCGGGGAGAGGTGCTCGCGCAGTCCGATGCGCTCCAGGAACGCCAGGGGTGCCGATGCCACCGCGGCGGGAGGCTGGTGCGAAAGCACGCGCACCATGAGAGCCACCAGTCCCTTGGTGATGGCGGCGTCCGAGTCGGCCTTGAAGACCACCTGCCCGTCCTCGAAACCGGGCTGCAGCCAGACCTGCGACTGGCACCCCTTCACCTTCCAGGCATCGGACCGGAATTCGGGATCCACCAGGGGCAACGATCTGCCGAGTTCGATGATGTGTTCGTACTTGTCGAGCCATTCGTCCATCATCGAGAACTCCTCGACGATTTCCGACTCCCGTTCGGCGATGGTGTCCGCGGCGCTCATCCCAGCAATTTCCGAAGTCGGCGGACGCCCGCGGCCAGGAGGTCGATCTCCTCCTCGGTGTTGAACACCGCGAAGGAGGCGCGGATCGTCCCGGTCACCCCGTAGCGGTCCATCGCCGGCTGCGCGCAGTGGTGCCCGGTGCGCACGGCGATGCCCATCTGGTCCAGGAAGACCCCGGCGTCGTAGTGGTGGATGCCCTCCAGCACGAAGGAAACGACCGCGGCGCGTTCGGGCGGCGACCCGATGATCCGCAGGCCTGGGATCCCCTCCAGCGCCGAAAGGGCGTACCGCAGAAGCTCCGTTTCGCGCTCGCGGATGCGGTCGATCCCGATCTCCTCGCGGAAATCCAGTGCCGCGTGCATGCCCGGTGCGGCCACGTAGTTGGGCGTCCCCGCTTCGAACCGCCACGGGGGTTCGTGGAAGGTGGTGCCGGAAAACGACACCCGGTCGATCATGTCCCCACCGCCCTGCCAGGGCGGCATGGCTTCCAGGAGCTCGTGGCGGCCGTAGAGGAAACCCAGGCCGGTGGGGCCGTACATCTTGTGGGCGGAGAAGGCCAGGAAATCGCACCCCACGGCCCCGACGTCCACGGCCATGTGCGGGAGGGACTGGGCGGCGTCCACCAGGGTCGCGATCCCGCGGGATCGGGCCTCGGCCACGAACCGTTGGATGGGATGCACCGTCCCCAAGGCATTGGAGACGTGTTGGAGGGCCAGGATCTTCACCGGGCGGGAATCCAGGAGGGACAGGAAGGCCCGGAAATCCAAGGTCCCGTCGTCCAATGCCGGGATCTTCTCCACCAAGGCACCCTTCTGGGGAGCCACGATCTGCCACGGAACCAGGTTCGCGTGGTGCTCCAGCTCACCGGCCAGGACCACGTCCCCGGCGTCGAGCTTCTGTCGGCCAAAGGTCCAGGCCACCAGGTTGATGGCTTCCGTGGTGCCCCGCGCGAAGACGATCTCCTCGCGGCGGGACGCTCCCACGAGCTTCTGGATCCGGTCCCGAAGCCCCTCGTGCACCTCGGTCGCCTCCTGCGACAGGGTGTGAACGCCGCGGTGGACGTTGGCGCGCAGGGTGCGTTGGAAGTTCGCCTCCGCGGAGATGACGGATTCCGGAACCTGCGACGAAGCCGCGCTGTCCAGGTAGACCAGCGCCTTCCCGTGCACGGTGCGGGACAGGATCGGGAACCGCGAGCGCAGCGTCCGGATCTCGTCGGGAGAGAAGACGCTCAAAGGGTTTCCTCCAGCAGGGTCTCCACCAGGGATCGGAAGGAGCCTTCGGGGAGCCCTTCCACCAGCTCGCCGGCGAAGGCCCGCACCAAGAGAGCCCGGGCTCCGGATTCCGAGAAGCCGCGCGAACGCAGGAAGAAGAGCGCCTTCTCGTCCAGGCGGCCGGTGGTCGATCCGTGGGAGCACTTCACGTCGTCGGCCCAGATCTCCAGTTGGGGACGCGAATTGATCGAGGCCTCGCGGGAGAGCAGGAGGTTCCTGTTCGACTGTCGAGCCGAAGTCATCTGGGCGTCGCGTTCCACCTGCACGATCCCCAGGAAGCTCGCCGTGGACTTACCCCCCGCCAGGGCCTGGAACAACTGGCGGGATTCCGCTCGCCCAGAAGCGTGGCGGACCAACGTGAGGATGTCGGCGACGCGTGCACCCGAAACGGCGGTCAGGCCGGACAGGTCGGCTCGCGCCTCGGGTCCGGCGAGCTCCACCACCGTCTCCGTCCGCGCAAGTTCTCCCGAGACCAGGAATTGCCGGGACGAGAATTCCGAGCCCCGCTCCAGCCGCGCGACAAGTCCCGCCCAGGAGCGCAGACGGTCGCCGCCCGCTTGGAGGCTCCGGAAGGAGACCGAAGCCCCCTGCTGCAGATTTGCCTCCAAGACCGACCGGCCGACCGCCAGGATTCCATCGGGGGCCACCCGGACTTCGAGGATCTCGGAACGGGATCGGGGACCCGCCAGCACCAGATGGCGCAGGAAGGAACTGCCCGATCCGATGTCCAGGATCTGCACCGGTCCCGGCAAGGTGGCGTCCGCGGCGATCTCGAGGAAGAGTCCGTCGCTCCAGCGTTCGCGGTTGGCGGCGAACATGGCGCTGTCCATGGGGTCCAACTCCCCGAGATGCGACCCCACGGAAGGTGCATCGGTATCCAGGGCGGTGGACATCGCCTCCACCGCGCTTCCGGGCAGCTGCGGGGCCAGTCGGGACAGGTCCTTCCGGAACACCCCTCCCGCGAAGACCATCACCTGCCATGCCTCGGGCAACGACAGCGCGGCCGCCAGCCTGGAGACATCGTCCGGCGGCGAAGGATGGGCTGACACCAGGAATTGCTGGGCATCCAGGTACTTCCAAGCCTCGTCGCGGCCGTCCGGAATCCCGGTGCGCACCAGGGTCCGTTCCGCCTCGTCGCGCCGCGCGAGCAGCCAGTGCGGTTCGACCCCGACGCTCACGCCGCCCCCGCCGTGAGCCATTCGTACCCCTTGGCCTCCAGCTCCAGGGCCAGCTCCTTGCTTCCCGTGCGGATGATGCGCCCGTCGTGGAGCACGTGCACGAAGTCGGGGATGATGTGGTCCAGGAGCCTTTGGTAGTGCGTGACCACCACGAAAGCCCGTTCCGGCGAGCGCAGGCTGTTGACCCCGTCGGCGCAATCGCGGAGCGCGTCGATGTCCAGACCGGAATCCGTCTCGTCCAGGAACGCGAGCTCCGGCTCCAGCAGCAGCATCTGGAGGACCTCGTTCCGCTTCTTCTGGCCGCCGGAGAATCCCTCGTTGAGGGATCTTCCCGAGAGAGCGGGATCCATGTGCACGGCCTTCATGCGTTCGCGCAGAAGCTTCAGGAAGGGGCCGCCCTCCAGCTCGGGTAGTCCCTTGTGCTTGCGGTGTTCGTTCAGGGCGGTGCGCAGGAAATAGTTGTTCGCCACCCCGGGGATTTCCACGGGGTATTGGTAGGCGATGAAGATGCCGTCGCGGGACCGGATCTCGGGAGCCAGCGAGAACAGGTCCTTCCCCTTGTACTGCGCCGTCCCCCCGGTGACCTCGTAACCCGGGTGTCCCGCGATCACCTGCGAGAGGGTGCTCTTACCGGACCCGTTGGGGCCCATGATGGCGTGGACCTCCCCCCGCCGGACGGTCAGATCCAGCCCTTTGAGGATCTCCGTCTCGCCCGCCTTGGCCCGCAAGCCCTTCAGTTCCAGGAGGATTTCGCCGCTCATGCCTTGTCGCCCTCGTTGATGGATCGCGATCGGGAGTTTTCCGACCTCGCCACAAAATAGTACCAAATTGGTTCTATTTCCAGTCAGGGCCTCGACTCGGGCAATTGCTGCCTGGCAACCGATCCACGGTCGTCGCGGTCCGGATACCGGACGCGCCGACAGCTATCTGACCTTGCGGCCCTTTTCGTGGAGCACGAGATCCGACACGCTGCTCTTGGCGAGGTAGTCGCGCAACCCGAGCCGCATCTGCTTCCAGGACGTGTGCAGAGGACAAGGATTGTCATCCTGGCAGGTCTTCCACCCCAAGGCGCATTCGTCGAACTGGGAGAGGCCGTCGATGGCCTCCACGATGTCCAGGAGCGAGATCTCGTCCGCGGACCGGGCCAGGCGGAATCCACCACCCGGGCCGCGCACGGAGTGCAGGATGTTCCGGCTGGAAAGGATCTTGAGGATCTTGGAGAGGAACGGCTGGGGAAGATCCTCCTCCCGGGCGATGTCCTCGCCGCGCACCGGCGACTCGACGTTGCGTGAAGCGATGTAGAGTACGGCGCGCAGACCGTGCATGCAAGGCTTGCTGTAGATCATTCTGGCACGACCTCCGATGGGATTTTTTTCAACAATAATAACGGATCGTCTGGTCGTGAGCAACAACTTTGAAAAAAAGTCTCAGCAAGCCGTCAGGGAGCGAGTTTGCAGCACCGGAAGCCCCAAGCGGAGCTGATCCCCTGAGGATTGGGAGCGCGGTACCTGGTGATGACGTTGCCCAGGGAGTCGGTGGTCGAGTCCACGGCGGACGAGGCGGGATAGTTCCGCTCCCGGCATTGGGCCGACAACAAGATCTGGCTCGGTTGGTCCAGGATCAGCGAAGACCCACCGTGCAGCGTGCCCAGGTCGCTTTGCCCGGTCAAGTCCGAAGCGCCCAGGTAGGCATGGGTTCCCTGCTCCCACAGGGTTGCGGTGTCCGGAGTGGTCAGGTAGACGTCCCGGGTCCATTCGCTCACCCTTCCCGGCATGTCGTACACCCCCCATCCCGAGACGCAGAGCGGATCACTGTTGGTCGGATCCAGCATGGCGACGCTGTCGCCGGTTTGCAGTTGGCAATGGGTCTGGAGCCAGAGCAGTGTATCCATTCCATTGCCCGCCTCGATGGCGCCGTAGGTCAGGGTGTCGGCCGTGTTTTGGGGGAAGGTCTCGCAGGCGTGGACCCACTGGGCTTCGGAACACAGTTCCGCACCCGCCTGCGAGCAGGTCTGAACGGCCTGCGCCCAGGTCACCCGGGTGGCTATCCTGGACCCGGAAAGGTGTTCATGCTCCTCGATGCAGTAGTTGGACAGTCCAGAACCGGGGGCTCCATAGCCCAGGACCGGCACCCAGCCGGAATCGCAGGCGACTCCTGCCACCGGGGGGACGGACACGGCGATCGAGGGAATCGTGGACGCGACGTTGCCGGAGGCATCGTAGACGATGAGATCCATGATGTAGCTCTTCCCGGGGCGGAAACTCCGCCAATACCAGGTCCAATTCTGACCGGTCTGACCGTTCCACTGGAACCGGTTGACCGTCGTGTCGTGACCGAGGCCGAAAAGCGGGGCGACGGTAGGGTCCAAAGGACTCCAGGTGACGGAATCCACTCTTGCCCCGTTCAATCGGACCACGTACTTCTCGACGTGGTAGTTGGGGAAGGCCATCCGGCTTGCCGAATCGGACTGGAACGTGTCGGCCGAGGCGTTCCAGCTGAAGGTGACGGAATCCGTTAGCGACGCGTTGTCGGTGAGACCGCTTGGTGCCGAGGGCGGATACTGGGAAAGGGTCGTGATCTGGAACGGGATGTCGGTGCTGGAGGGATTCCCCGCCGTGTCCACCACCAGCAGGGCGTAGGTGTACTGCGTCCAGTACTTGAGGGGGGAAAGGACAAGGCGGAAACTGTCCACGGTGGAGTCCTTCAGGGAGTCCACGGAGACCTGCACCGAGGAGACGTGCCCCGCCGAATCGGTCGCTCCTCCCGGCCACCAGAGCGCCTCCACCATCCGCAAAGGGCCGTTCAGGAGAGTGTCGAAGTCGTTGGTCTGATCGTGGGGGCGGGCGAAGCGCAGGACGGCGTAGGTCTGGCCTTCGGAATCAACGATCGTGGGGATCAGGGGCGGAATGTGGTCGCCGAAGAAAAGCCTGAAATATCGTGCCGGTCCGACGGGTCCGTTGTTGTATTGGACCCACACGGTGAAGTAGTACTGGATGTCCGTCCGCATGGATTTCCCCTGCCTTCCGCTCAGGAAGGATATCGGGATCTGCCAGGAAGTGTCCGAATCGGCGACCTCCACGAAAGCCGGCAGTCCCGAAATGCCGAGACTTTGGGATCCGTTGGCCAGTTTGGATATCTGGCCGGGAGTCAGGGTGTCGGAAAAGACGTAGATCCTCTGGATGCCGGTGGTGGTCGATGGAAGTCGCCAACGCAATCGCCAACCCGAACTGTCCGGATTCTGCGCCAGCCATGCCGAATCCTGTTCGGACGCCACCACGGTCGGCCCGGCCGACACCCCTCGATCCTGGGGATAGGCCGCCTGCGGTGCGGGCGGGCTGCACGAAAAAAAAGCCCCGAGCGCCAAGGCACCCAGAGCGATTTCGGAAATCCAGGTCCGGAACTTCACCGCGACCAATTTAGAAGGTGCGGCCATCCCGGACCAACCCTCAAGCTCCGACGACCGAGACCTTCTGGCGCTGGCGATCGAGCCGCTCGAACCGGACCACGCCGTCGGTGAGGGCGAAGATGGTGTAGTCCTTGCCGATGCCCACGTTGTTGCCGGGGTGGAACTTGGTTCCCACCTGGCGGATGATGATGTTGCCGGCGACGACCTTCTCGCCTCCGTACTTCTTCACCCCGCGGTACTGCGGATTGGAGTCGCGACCGTTGCTGGTGGAGCCTCCACCTTTTTTGTGAGCCATGGTCTATGCCCTCTTGCGAAGCGAGTTCTTCTTGACCTTTGCGGGCTTCTCGATCCCTTGCGCGATCTTCTCGGCGCGGGTGGCGGGACGACCCGAAGGCGTGTGGCGCACGGCCCAGGCGGCGGCGCGCTTGCGTGCGAATTCCACGCGAGCCGGTTCGGCGGCCACCTTCTGCGAGCCGGCCTCCAGACCGAGGATCACCACCTCGGTGAAGTTCTGGCGGTGCCCGCGCAGACGACGGAAGCCCTTCCGCCGCTTGCGGCGGAAGACCATGACCTTCTTGTCCTTGCCGTGGAGCACGACTTCCGCGGAAACCTTGGCACCCGCGAGCACGGGCTGCCCCACCTGCACGGTGGCGCCGTCGGCGGAGAGAAGAACCTTGTCGAAGGTCAGGGTGGCGCCCACCTCGGCCTGCAGCAGCGGCAGGCGGAGGATCTGGCCGGCGTTCACCTTGTACTGGAAGCCGGAAGTTTGGATGACGGAGTACATGGATGTTGTCCTGGTTGTCCCGAATTCTTGAGTGGCGGAGGAATGTAAGTCCTTGCCTGGGGCTCGTCAACGGGTCTCCAAAGATCCCGTCGCCGACGATGGTCCAGCGAGTTAATTTATCCCCACATGACGACTCCGGTACTTGCTGGACAGTCCCATTTCGCCGAATACGGCGCCATCGCGGTGATCGTCGTCCTGACCGCCACGGTGGTCTTCGCGCTCATGACGGCGGTGCGGATCATCACCCGGGTCCTGAGCGGCATCCGAACCACCCCCGGCAAGCTGTCCACCTACGAGTGCGGCGAAACCCCCGTGGGCCCCGCCTGGTTCCGCTTCAACAACAGGTTCTACCTCGTGGCCATCCTCTTCCTCGTCTTCGACGTGGAGGTGGCCGTGGTCATGCCGATCCTGGTGCGCTACACCGTTTTCCTGCGTGACGGCGACGGCGCCGCGGCGCTGGCCAAGATCACGGTGTTCGCGGCGACCCTCCTCCTGGGGCTGGTCTTCGCGGCCAAGAAAGGGGATCTTGCCTGGAACAAGTCCATCCGCATCGACCAGGGGGACGGTCCGTGACCGAAGCGGTCGCAACATCCAAGCCGGGAAACCGGGACGAAGAGCAGATCCTTCTCGCTTCCGTGGACGATTTCCTCAACTGGGGACGCGAGAATTCCCTCTGGTACCTCCTGTTCGCCACCGCCTGTTGCGGGATCGAACTCATGCAGACGGGTGGTCCGCGCTACGACTGGGACCGTCTGGGCATGATTCCCCGCCCCACGCCGCGCCAGGCGGATCTCATGGTCATCGCGGGAACCATCACCCACAAGATGGCCTCCCGGGTGCGCACCCTGTGGGAGCAGATGGCGGAGCCCCGGTGGGTGGTCTCCATGGGGTCCTGCGCCAACGCGGGGGGACCCTTCAGCAAGTTCAGCTATTCGGTCCTGAACGGGGTGGACAAGTACATCCCGGTGGACATCTACGTGCCGGGTTGTCCTCCCCGACCGGAGGCCTTGATCGATGGCGTCCGGGCGCTCCAGGGGCGCATCGAGGAGTACAAGACCTTCGGTCGTCGCGGCGAGCCGGTGGTGGTCCAATGACTGGAAAAACCGGTTGCGGCAGCGGGACCCGATCTCTAGATTAGGCTGGTTGGTTTTCCGAGCGATTCGGGAGGTTTTCGATGCGTGGCACCCTCATTCTGATCTCATTGTTGGCGGCTGGTGCCTTCGCGGCAGGCCAGTTGATCTCGTCCGGAGGAGACGTGCCGCTGTACGCCCACGCCAAGCGCGGCGTCGACGAAAAGGCCGTGTACACGGCACCTTCCACGGAGACCTTCGCCGAGGTGTCGCGCCAGGGGGCCATGACCCAGGTCCGCACCAAGGACGGACAGGAGCTATGGGCGGAGTCCAAGGCGCTGAAGCCGTTCAACGCGGCCACCGGCGCGAACATGGACCTTGGTTCGGGCAAGATCGACGGCTATCTGGACAATCCCACCGCCGTGTACATCTTGCAGGAAGACGCCAACGCCATGGCGGGTCTGCAGTTGGATCGGTCCTTCCTGGAAGCCGTCCAGGGCAACATGGACCGCGAAGCCACGGAACGGAAGAATTCCGAGAACCACTGATCCGGTTCGCAACGGACATGGAAAGGCCCAGCCGTCGGCTGGGCCTTTCTGTTTGCCTGGAACCGTACGGACGCAAGATTTTGCGTCCCCACGGATTTTGGGTTACCGCAACCTCGATGTATCCCGGACGGCCCCGTACGCCGCCGACCTCGCCAGGGTCGCGTAGGTCCGAAGCCAAGTGGTGACGGGACGTTCCCTTGAGATGGGATGCCAGGCGAGGGCGCCCCGCGACTCCTGCGCCCGGCGCCGGTCCGCCAGGATCTCGTCCGAAACCGCGACCCGGATGGACCGTCCGGGAATGTCGATCTCGATGGTGTCGCCTTCCTGCACCAGCGCGATGTCGCCGCCTTCCGCGGCCTCGGGACTGACGTGCCCGATCGAAAGGCCGGACGTCCCTCCGGAGAATCGGCCGTCGGTGACCAGCGCGCACACCTTTCCCAGCCCCTTGGACTTGAGGAAGCTGGTGGGATAGAGCATCTCCTGCATGCCAGGACCGCCCATGGGTCCCTCGTGCCGGATCACCACGACGTCGCCTGGACGGATCTTGTCCGCGAGGATGGCCTGCACGGATTCCTCCTGGCTCTCGAACACCCGCGCCGGTCCTGAGAACCGCAGGATCGATGCGTCCACCCCCGCCGTCTTCACGACGCACCCGTCCACCGCGATGTTCCCTTTCAGGACGGCCAGACCTCCGTCGGGACTGTAGGGGTGGTCGGCGTCCCGGATGCACCCCTGGTCGCGATCGACGTCGGCCGAGTCGTACCGCGCGTCCTGGCTGAACGGAATCCGGGTCGGGACTCCTCCGGGGGCGGCGTTCCAGAACGAAACCTTGGACGGATTCCGGCGCACGTCCCATTCCGCGAGGTAGGAGCGGACGTCGGGACTGTGGACCATGGGAAGATCCGCGTGCAGGAGTCCGGCGCGTTCGAGTTCCCCCAGGATCGCGGGCACTCCTCCCGCGCGATGGACGTCCTCCAGGTGGTACTTCTGGCTCGAGGGGGCGACCTTGCAGAGGTGGGGCACGCGCCGCGACAGGCGGTCGATGTCTTCCATGGAGAACCCGTTGCCCGCCTCCTGGGCGGCCGCCAGGAGGTGCAGGATCGTGTTGGTGGATCCTCCCATGGCGATGTCCAGGCTCATGGCGTTCTCGAAGGCCCGGAAGGATCCGATGCTGCGCGGCAGCACGGATTCGTCGCCGCCTTCGTAGTGCCTGCGCGCGAGCTCGACGATCAGTCGCCCCGCGCGCCGGAAAAGCCCTTCCCGCTCCTTGTGCGTGGCGACCAGGGTGCCGTTGCCGGGCAGGGACAGTCCGAGCGCCTCCGTCAGGCAGTTCATGGAATTGGCGGTGAACATGCCCGAGCACGAACCGCAGGTGGGGCAGGACGAACGTTCCATGTCCTCCACGTCCTGGTCGGACACCTTTTCGTCCCCGGCGGCGATCATGGTGTCGATCAGGTCGAGCCCGTGGTCGATCGTCGCCGTGCGTCCCGCCTCCATGGGGCCTCCCGACACGAAGACCGCGGGAATGTTCAGGCGCAACGCGGCCATCAGCATTCCCGGGGTGATCTTGTCGCAGTTGGAGATGCAGACCATCGCGTCCACGGCGTGGCCGTTGCACATGGTTTCGACGGAATCGGCGATGAGCTCCCTGCTGGGCAGGCTGTAGAGCATGCCGCCGTGGCCCATGGCGATCCCGTCGTCCACCGCGATGGTGTGGAATTCCCGCCCGATGCCTCCGGCGGCCTTGATCTCGGAGGAGACGAGGTCGCCCAGCTCCTTGAGGTGGACATGTCCCGGAACGAACTGGGTGTAGGAGTTCACGACGGCGATCAAGGGCTTCTTGAAATCCTCGTCCTCGAGTCCGGTGGCGCGCCAGAGCGCCCGGGCACCGGCCATCTCCCGGCCCTGGAAAGTTGTGGCGGATCTGTATTTGGGCATGTGGGTCTCGCTCCTGAATCCTATGGATCCGAAAAGATACCCGTCGGAACTTCGCGGGAACCGCGGCGGGTCGGCATCGGCTATTTTGGCAGGCCATGCCGAACACGAAACCGGATTCCCTGGATCTCTCCCCGCGTCCCGACGACCCCACGCTGCGCGGTCTCCAGGCCGCCACGGATGGTTGGATCCGCACCGTGGGTGTCCGCTACTTCTCCGAGCTGACGAACCTCGCCCAATTGACGGAGGAGGTCGGCGAGCTCGCTCGGCTGATCTCCCGCACCTACGGCGAACAGAGCTTCAAGGAATCCGACAAGGACCGCGACCTGGGCGAGGAGATGGCCGACGTCCTCTGGGTGCTGCTCTGCCTGGCCAACCAGACGGGAGTGGATCTCACCGAGGCCTTCCGGGCGAGGCTCGAGAAGAAGACCCTCCGCGACAAGGACCGGCACCGGAACAATCCCAAGCTGGCGATTTGACGGATCCCGTCAGGGAGAGTGCACGACGAAGAAGACGTCCGGTTCGCCCAGGGGGGGGGACGACGTCGGTCGCGCCGTGCAGTCCAGCGCGCCGCCGATGGAATCCGTGCAGCTTCGCAGGACGGCTTCGTTCGCCCAGAGCCGGGGCGGAGGATTGCTCCATTGGCCCAGGTTCGTGGAATCCAGGGCCGCGACCCATCCCTGGAACATCCAGTCGCCGGCGGGAGCGGTGATGTCCGCGGTTCCCGGAAGCAGACTGGTCCTCTGGCCGGAGTAGAGCAAAAGGACGCTGTCCGTGCCCGTCACGCTCTGGGCCGTGTCGGGATGCTTGATGGAATCCCAGGCGATCCGGAAGATCTGGAACCTGAAGGCCGCCACCGCGGGTCCCGGCACGCCGACCACCCTCTGGATGGAATCCAAGGCCCCGAACACGCCGACGCCGAGCGGTCGATTCTTCCTGGCGCCCTGGACCGAAGGGGGGGCCAGGTCGAGACAGGGAAGGACCCCGACGATTTCCGTCCCGCGATCCTGCAGGTAGGTGAGCGAATGTGAACACGCCGAGGTGTCGTGGAAAGGCACCCCGGCGAGCCCTTGGCGCGAACCGGCGGCGACCGAATCGGTCCAGGCCTCCACGATCCAAAGGCCCGACGCGGGCAATCGGAATCCGCCCGTGTCCACCACCTGCAGACTGTCCCTGGCCGTGTCGGTCGCGTCCACCCGCCAAAGCCTCCAGACCCGCGCGGAGACGGGCTCGAGGTTGGTGTCCAGCAAACGAGCCATGGGTTGCGGAAAATCGCTCCCGGTTCCGCCGGCGGACTTCGTGTCTCCACACCCCGCCAGGATTGCGGCCGCGACCAAGGCCAGCACGTAGGGTCTATTCATCCGCCGCACGGAGGAATGGTATCAATTGGAAGTTCACCTGGACCACCTGTTCCAGCGGGCCTTCGTCCGTCGCCGTGTCGGCGAGCAGATCCAACCGGAATTGCCGAAGTTGTTCGTTCAACTTCTGGAGACGATGGCGGCTGACGGCGAGGGTGACGGAACTGACCTGGGTGTCCGCCGAGGGCGTGCCCTCCAGCCGGTCGAGGGCGTGGAGAAGCATCTGCCTCTTGATGTTTCGCACCAGCGACGCATCCACGTCCCCCGGCACGATCCTCGGCGTCGACGGACGGTAGGTGCCGTCCTTGGACTTCTCCAACATGCCCAGCTCCTTCAGGAGCCGGAGGGATTCGGCGACCTGGTGGGCCGGAACCGCAGGTCGGATCGCGGCTCCGATCTTCTCCGGATCGCTTTCGAACCTGCCCAGTCCGGCCGCTTCGCGAACGATGACGTGCACCCAGTCGCTGTAGTACTTCGCCTGGGCCTGCCGGACCGGGGAAAATTCCCTCCGTGCCTGGAGCAGGAGGAGTTTCCGGAACCACTGCGCCTTCCGGTCGGGATCCTGTTCGCGATTGTAGCGCACCAGCTCGCGGAAATAGTCCGCCGCGTCCTCCACGAGGCCGATCGCCGCCAGGAACTTCTCGACGGATTCCTCGGAGATGTTCCTCCGACCTTCCATGACGTCGCGCAGGAAGGACATGGAGGAAAAGCCCGCCTTGCGCGCGAACGACCGGTAGGAGAAGCCGCGGGTCGCGATCTTCTTCCACTCGTACCAACCCCTCAGGAATTCCCTGTGGTCCAAGAAGGAGAAGACCACTGGAGGAGGAGGTGTACCTGGTCTTGGCGACGTCAGTGCCATCGGCTGAAGTGTACCGCCGCATGGCCGGGGAGACCTCGGCTTGCGGGCGCTCCGGACCCAATTCGTACGCAGGAGGCGTGCGGGATCGGAAGTGGCGGAAACGACCAAGCCGCCCTCGGGTGGAGGGCGGCTTGGTCTTGGTTCCTGACATTTTGGTAGGGGAGAGGATGTGCAGAGAGTGAAGTTTGGAGCGGATCTGCCGGATGGGTCAGACCATATGCTCCGCGTGTTGATTTGTTTACTCCTTAGAAAGGAGGTGATCCAGCCGCACCTTCCGATACGGCTACCTTGTTACGACTTAGCCCCAATCAAAGATCTCGCTTTAGGCGCTGGCCTCCGGTAAAGGTTGGCTTGGCGACTTGGAGCGCTCTCTTCTTTCGTGGCTTGACGGGCGGTGTGTACAAGGCCCGGGAACGTATTCACCGTGGCATGCTGATCCACGATTACTAGCGATTCCAGCTTCATGGAGGCGAGTTGCAGCCTCCAATCCGAACTGTGGACGGCTTTGAGGATTAGCTCCGCCTCGCGACATTGCATCCCATTGTACCGTCCATTGTAGCACGTGTGTAGCCCTGGGCGTAAGGGCCATGAGGACTTGACGTCGTCCCCACCTTCCTCCGCGTTGTCCGCGGCAGTCTCCCTAGAGTGCTCGGCTTGACCCGTTAGCAACTAAGGACGAGGGTTGCGCTCGTTGCCGGACTTAACCGAACATCTCACAACACGAGCTGACGACAGCCATGCAGCACCTGTGCGGGGTGTCTCCGAAGAGAAAAGTCGATCTCTCGACCGGTCACCCCCATGTCAAGCCCAGGTAAGGTTCTTCGCGTTGCATCGAATTAAACCACATGCTCCACCGCTTGTGCGGGCCCCCGTCAATTCCTTTGAGTTTCACCCTTGCGAGCGTACTCCCCAGGCGGAACACTTACTGCGTTAGCGACGACACCGGAAGGAACCCCTCCCGACATCTAGTGTTCATCGTTTACAGCGTGGACTACCAGGGTATCTAATCCTGTTTGCTCCCCACGCTTTCGAGCCTCAGCGTCAGTATTGGCCCAGTCAGTCGCCTTCGCCTCTGGTGTTCTTTCCGATCTCTACGCATTCCACCGCTACACCGGAAATTCCACTGACCTCTACCATACTCAAGAACCGCAGTCACAAAGGCAAGTTCCGGGTTGAGCCCGGAGATTTGACCCCTGTCTTGCAGTTCCGCCTACGCTCCCTTTACGCCCAGTAATTCCGAACAACGCTTGCACCCCCTGTATTACCGCGGCTGCTGGCACAGAGTTAGCCGGTGCTTCCTTCATGACTACCTTCAATCCCGAGGCTTTCCACTCCCCGAAACCTTATTCATCATCGACAGAGGTTTACACACCGAAATGCTTCATCCCTCACACGGTGTTGCTGCGTCAGACTTTCGTCCATTGCGCAAAATTCCCTACTGCTGCCTCCCGTAGGAGTCTGGGCCGTATCTCAGTCCCAATGTGGCCGATCACCCTCTCAGGCCGGCTACCCATCGTCGCCTTGGTGGGCCTTTACCCCGCCAACTAGCTAATGGGCCGCGAACTCATCCTCGAACGTTCCAGTTGGAACTCTCTTAGTCCAACCATGCGATCGGACTAACCTACCCGGTATTAGCAGCTCGTTGGAACTGTTATCCCAGATTCGAGGGCAGATTGTTCACGTGTTACTCACCCGTCCGCCGCTGACGTATTGCTACGCCCGCTCGACTTGCATGTATGAGGCACACCGTCAGCGTTCGTTCTGAGCCAGGATCAAACTCTCCAATCAGTCCATCCTTGCTCTCTTAAAGCGCTCACGCTTACTTCTCACTCTCCTCAATCTCAAAGTCCTAAAACTAAAAGACCTGCACATCTCTTCCCTACCAAAATGTCAAAGATCCC
>DATNIW010000065.1:0-26091 GCA_035604215.1 Fibrobacteria bacterium | reverse complement strand
TCGGCTCCTGATCTTCATCGCGAAACGGTGCAGGAAAACCAAGTCCTCGAAACGGCCCCACATCGAGGAGCGCCTCGAAAACATCTTCCCTTCAACAAAGATCAGGCCTCAACCCCAAGCCTTAGCTTGATGGCTATGGGGGGCAACCCCGCGCGATCCGGGAGCTACTTGGCCTCGATCGTCCACCGGATCCGCTTGGAGACGACGGGAAGGGTGTCGATCCCGTAGGCGCGGACGGCCTTGATGGAGGAATCGATGACCCAAACCCGGGTCTGGACCTCGAGCTTCTCCATGAGGCCCAGCATGTCGAGCTGCGGCGAGACGCGGACCCTCCCCAGGGACAGGATCTGACCCACGCGGACCACGAGCGTGTCGGGCTTGAAGGGGACCGGGTCGTTGGTGCCCAGGGCGATCCTGGTCGCCACGTAGGTCCCCGGCGGCAGTTGCTGGAACACGACGTCGGTGCCGCGGGAGGTCCGGCCGGCGCGAGGGGGGCTGGGCGGGCGGGGGTCCAGCGAGAGGCGGAACTTCTCCTGGTCGGAAAGCCTCGCCAGATCCACCTGCACGCCCACGTCGAACCCGGTGTCGCGGATGTGCGCGATCAATCCGTTGGTCTTCAGATCCACCTCGGACGGCTTGGCCCTGTTCACGAGCAGCGCCTGGGTGGGCACGTAGAGCCCCGCCAGGGCGGCGGCGGGAAGCGACAGCAGCAGGAGGCGAGGGCGGATCATCGCCGGAAAATACCTGGAGGGATCAGGCGTTCACCTTGTCGATCAGGACCTGGACCACGGAGGGATCCGCGAGGGTGGTGATGTCGCCCAGGCTGTCGGTCTCTCCCGCCGCGACCTTGCGCAGGATGCGTCGCATGATCTTGCCGGAGCGGGTCTTGGGAAGGCCCGGGACCACCACCACCCGGTCGGGGATGGCGATGGCTCCGATGTGGTGGCGGCACTCGTTCTTCAGCGCCCCGATCAGCTCGGCGGACTCCTGGTAGCCCTCCCGGAGGATGACGTAGGCGAAGATCCCCTGGCCCTTGATCTCGTGCGGGAATCCCACCACCGCGGCTTCGGCGCAGGCCGGATGGGAGACAAGGGCGCTCTCCACCTCGGCGGTGCCCATCCGGTGGCCGGACACGTTCATGACGTCGTCCACGCGACCGGTGATCCACCAGAATCCGTCCTCGTCGCGACGGCATCCGTCGCCGGTGAAATAGTACCCCGGGAAAGGCTTGAAGTAGGTCTCCAGGTAGCGCTTGTGGTCGCCCCAGATGGTTCTCGCCTGGGATGGCCAGGAGGTCGCGAGGGCCAGCAGTCCGGAAACACCGTTCCCCTCCAGCACCCGTCCCTGGTCGTCCAGGAGCACGGGCCGGATCCCCGGCAACGGAAGGGTGGCCGAACCCGGCTTGAGATCGGAGGCGCCAGCCAGAGGGGAGATCAGGATGCCGCCGGTTTCCGTCTGCCACCAGGTGTCCACCACGGGGCATCGACCGCCTCCCACCAGATCGTGGTACCAGCGCCAGGCCTCGGGGTTGATGGGCTCGCCCACGGATCCCAGGACCCGCAGCGAGGATCGGTCGTGCTTGGAAAGCCACGCATCGCCCTCCCGCATGACCGCGCGGATGGCCGTGGGGGCGGTGTAGAAGATCGTGATGCCGTGCCGCTCCACCAGGTCCCAGTAGCGCGACGGGTCCGGGTAGGTGGGAATGCTCTCGAACATCACGGTGGTGGCGCCGTTGGCCAGGGGTCCGTAGACCACGTAGGTGTGTCCGGTGATCCAACCCACGTCCGCGACGCAGGCGTAGACGTCGTCTTCGCGCAGGTCGAACACCAGCTGGTGCGAGAGGGCCGCGTGCACCATGTACCCGCCGGTGGAGTGTCCCACGCCCTTGGGCTTTCCGGTGGAACCGGATGTGTAGAGCAGGAAGAGCAGATCCTCCGCATCCATCTCCTCCGGCACCGCGTAGGGGCGTTCGGAATCGGCGAGGGCCCGCCATTCGTGGTCGAGGCCCTCGTGCCAGGGGACCGGGTTCCCGGTGCGCTTCACCACCACGACGTTCTTCACCGAAGGACAGGCCTGGACGGCCTCGTCCACCGTGCGCTTGAGTGGGATGGTCTTCCCGCCCCGAAGGCCTTCGTCCGCCGTGAAGACCAGCGTGCATTCGGCGTCCTGGATGCGGTCGCGCAGGGATTCGGCCGAGAACCCGGCGAAGACCACGCTGTGGATGGCGCCGATGCGGGCGCAGGCGAGCATGGCGGCGGCGGCCTCCGGAACCATGGGCATGTAGATGGCCACCCGATCGCCCTTGCGCACGCCCAGGCGGCGCATGGCGTTGGCCATGCGACAGGTTTCGGCGTGCAGTTCCCGGTAGGTGAGCTTGCGGACCTGGCCGGGTTCGTCGCCCTCCCAGAGGATGGCCGTCTTGTCTCCACGGGAGGGCAGGTGGCGGTCCAGGCAGTTTTCGCTCGCGTTGAGGCGCCCGCCCAGGTACCACGCGATGCGGCCCTGTTCCAGGTCGCAGTCCTGGACGGTGTGGAAGTCGTGGATCCAGTCGATGCGCTCCCGGGCCTCGCGCGCCCAGAATTCGTCGCCTTCCCGCAAGGCGCGCGAACGGAGGGCCTGGGCGGCGGCCACCGATTCCAATCCCCCCCCGGGAGGGTAGGAACTGGCCAGGAGGATGGAGACGGGTTCGGACATGCTTGGGCTCCGGGTTTGGCGAACCCGAGATAGATACTTTTTCTCGATCCGGGCTTTCCCGACGACCCGCCCCATCGGGATGAGTTATAGGTTTCCACCACGATGCGACTGCCTGTCGATTTCCACACCCACCACGGAGCCTTCGGTGCCTACGGGAGTTTCACCCTGGGAAACGCCGGTGCCGGTGGCGGCTTCAACATCCACGATGGCCGCGCCCCGACGAAGGGGGAGGTGCACGTGGGCTTCGCGCGTCCGAACCAAGCCGCGTTCCTCCCCTTCTCCAGTCCTTCCGCCGCGGATCTGTCCGCGTTCGCCGGCTCCGGGGCGGGGGCGGAAAGGGAAACCCGTCGGGTCTCCATCGTCGCTGCGGATTCCATCGAACGCGAACTGGGTTGGGGCACCGACACCTGGCGATCCGAGGAACTTTCGTTCGCCTTGGCGACTCCTTTCGGCTCCGTGCCGGATCCGCGTTCGGCCGGGTGGGAAGCATTGGCACCCCACATCCTGCCGGCGATCTGGGCCGAGCTCTCCCTCGACAATTCCCGGAGCGACGAGCCCGCCTTGCTGGTCGCCGGTCTCGCACCCAAGGATGCGGGCGCGGCTCCCCTGCCCCTACCGGGCCTGGTGGGGGTGGATTTCCAGGGCCGTTTCGGCATGGCCACCTCCTCCGGGAACGGCGCGAAGGTCTACGCCGGATTCTCCCCGATGGACTGCATCGGCCCGGATCTGGCTCCCCGTCCACCGCATTGGCTGGGCACATCCTGGGGTCTTTGCTGGCCCGTGCCCGCGGGGAAAAGACTCTCCGTCCGGTTCGCGCTGGGTTGGTACCATGCGGGTCCCGCGACCGCGGGACCGTCCACGGTCTACGGCTACACCCGGGTTTGGAAGGATCTGGAGGACGTGCTCGCCGCGGCCGTCGGATGCACCGAGGCCTCCTGGGAGACCGCCCGGGAACGCGACCGCGAGCTGGAGACCCTCTCGCCCGAGCGCCGTTGGCTCCTCTCCCACGCCACGCGAGGGTATTTCGGAAACTCCCAGCTTCTGTCCACCCCCGCGGGAGATCCCGTCTACGTGGTGAACGAAGGCGAGTACTGCATGATGAACACCCTGGACCTTTCGGTGGACCAGGTCTTCTTCGAGGGAAGGTTCTTCCCCTGGGCGACGCGCGAGGTCCTGGACCTGGCGGTGGACAGGTACTCCTTCCTGGATCGCCTCAAGGTCCCCGGGGACACCATCCTGCACGAGGGTGGGGTCTCGTTCTGCCACGACATGGGGGTCAGGAACATGTTCTCGGAAGCGGGCACCTCCAGCTACGAGGTGGCCGACCTGGAGGGTTGCTTCTCCCACATGGCGTTCGAACAGGTCTGCAACTGGGTCGTCCTGGCGGCGCACCATCTCCATTCCTCGGGAGACGGAAATTGGCTCGCGCGCAACCGCGATCTCCTGGAGTCCCTCCGGACCAGCTTGGAGCGCAGGGAGCACCCCGATCCCTCCCTGCGCCGCGGAGTCCCCGGAACGGACTCGGCCCGATGCGGATCCGGGACCGAGATCACGACCTACGACAGCCTGGACCCGTCGCTTTCCCAGGCGCGGGGGAACCTCTACGCCGCGGTCAAGCTTTGGGCAGCCTATCTCGCCCTGGAACGCCTGTCCCGAGCGGCCGGAATCCCCTGGGAAAGCGCGGCGCGAGACGCGTCGCGGGTGGCGGAGGCCATCGAGGCCTGGCCCCGGGAGGACGATGCGCTCTCGGCGCTGCTGGAGACCCGGACGAGGTCCGCGATCCTGCCCGCGGTCGAATGCCTGGTCCATCCCCATGTCTGGGGAGACCGGGACGCGGTTTCGCCGCGAGGTCGGTTCGGGGGCATGATCCGGACCCTGGAGGCGCACCTGGACGCGGTCCTGGAATTCGGCCTTTGCCGGTTCGCCGATGGCGGCTGGAGGCTCAGCTCCACTTCGGACAATTCCTGGCTCTCCAAGATCTTCCTGGTCCAGCGGGTCGCGGAACGGGTGTTCGCGCGTCCGCCCGACCGGCGCGCCGACGCCGCCCACGTCTCCTGGTTGTCGCCGGGATCCGCGGCCTGGGGCTTCACCGACCAGATCGAATCGGGAAAGGGGATCGGGTCCAGGTACTACCCGCGAGGAGTGACGGCGATCCTGTTCCTGGATTCCTGAGAAAGGCGGGTCAGAGGAGGAATTGGAGCCCGAGATCCACGCCCACGAAGCTGCGGCGCTTCTGGCCGAGGTCGGCGCCCACGATGCCTCCAGCGAAGCCTCGCATCGAGGGGCAGAATTGCATCAGCATCCGCGCCTGGAAAGCCGCATCCAGGCTGGGGGCACCCCGCTGGTCCAGGTTCATGCCGATTCGGATTCCGCTCTGGGGTCGGAAGTCGCCGAGCAGCGGCGAGAACCAGGATTGCGCTCCGAGGGTGTAGTCCTCGCCCGAGATGTTCCCGGACTTCGACCGAACCACGTCGAAATGGAAGAACGCCCCGAGGTCGGTGCGGTCGTCGTATCCCCAGGTCAATCCGAAGGTTCCGCCCGGATCGGGATTGGCAACGCCGCTGCCCGTCTGGAACACGGCCGCGGGTGTCACGTCCAGGAGCACATCATCTTCCGAGGCCACGGCCGCGCCGACGCACAAGATCGAGATCAGCAAGGTGATTCTGGGGATCATAGGGAATGGACCGTCGGCTCCGAGAGCCGCCTTCCGAGAGGCAGGGTTGTACTTCAACGATAATTGCTTCCAGGAAATTGGCATTCCCGCCTCTTCTTTGCAAGCCCGATTCTCCATTCGTCGACGGGAACCGAACACAGGCGCGGCGTGCCTGGTTCGTGGATTGCACTTTGGTTGCATGCACCAGTCCAAGGACAGCCTAGGACCCGCTCCGCGCGCCTTGGGCGATTGGTTCGCGTCGAACCGTCGAGCCCTGCCTTGGCGCACTCCCCATGGAACGCCCCGCGACCCCTGGAAGACGTTGGTTTCCGAGGTCATGAGCCAGCAGACGCGCCTGGAGGTGGTGGTCCCGCGTTTCGAGGAATGGATGCGCCTATTTCCAACCCCCCGGGACCTCGCCGACGCGACCGAAGAGAGCGCCCTTTCGGCTTGGGCCGGATTGGGCTACTACAGCCGCGCCCGGAATCTGCGCCGGGCCGCGGCCGTGGTGGCGACGGTGGGGTGGCCGAAGAGCGCCGGGGATCTCGCCGCGCTCCCCGGGGTGGGTCCCTACACCGCAGCCGCGATCGCCTCGCTGTGCCTTGGCGAAGACGTGGCCATGGTCGACGGCAACGCGATCCGGGTCTTCTCGCGCCTCCATGCCCTCGAATCCGATCCCCGGACGGGACCGGGCGCGAGACAGATCGCGGAGATCGCCTCCCGCTGGATCTCGGACGGCGATGCCGGGACGGTGAACGAGGCGACGATGGAGCTGGGAGCCCTGGTCTGCACGCCGAGGAATCCGGATTGCGCCTCGTGCCCTCTATCCGAAATCTGTCAGGCAGCCTCGCGCGGAGATCCCGGAAGGTTTCCCGCGCCGAGGAGCCGTCCGGAAACGTTCCTGGTGCGCCGCACGGCGGTGGTGGTCCGGGAGGATCGGGGAATCCTGCTGCGCCGGGCCGGATCCGACGAGCTCCTCCCGGGCCTGTGGATCCTTCCATCCGCGGGCGACCATGTCGACTTGACGGTTTCCGGATCGGCCGTGGGCGAGGTCCGCCACGCGATCACCCACCACGACGTCCGCTGGACGGTCGTGGAGGGCCGGTGGACCGGACGGAATCTGCCCGACAGTTGGCTGTGGTGCCCCGTGCGGGAACTGGGGGAACGGATCGTATCCAGTCTTCCCCGCAAGGCGCTGGCCTTGGCAGGGATCGCTCTCGCGGGGATCCGGGTTCAGGCTCCCGCTGCGGGACGTCGCGGCGGCGAGAGACCTTCCAACGGACTCGATGCGGATCCGTAGAGCTTGCGCGGGATCCGCACCGCCAGGTAGGCGTCGCGGCCGGCTTCGCAGGCGGCCTTCATGGCCCGGGCCATGCGCACGGGGTCGGCGGCCTTGGCGATGGGGGTGTTGAGCAGGACTCCGTCCACCCCCAGTTCCATTGCTTGCGCGACGTCCGAGGCGGTGCCCAGTCCCGCGTCGATCAGCACCGGAGCCTTCACCGATTCCAGGATGATGCGGATGTTGGACGGGTTCAGGATGCCCTGGCCTGAGCCGATGGGTCCACCCGCCGGCATGATGGCCGCCACGTCCAACTGGTCCAGCCTCTGGGCCAGCACCGGGTCGTCGTTGGTGTACACCAGGAGGTCGAAGCCTTCTTCCTTCAGGATGCGCGCCGCTTCCAAGGTCCCGATGGGATCCGGCAACAGCGTCTTCTGGTCGAAGAGAACCTCCAGCTTGAGGAGCTTCCAGCCCATGGACCGGGAGAGGCGCGCGATGCGCAGGGCGTCCTGGACGTTGAAGGCGCCCGCGGTGTTGGGGAGGATGGTGTACTTGGCGGGATCGATGTGGTCGAAGATTCCCTTGCCTTTGGGGGCCGAAAGATCCACCCTTCCCAGGGCGACGGTGACGATTTCCGTTCCGGAGGCCTCCAGAGCCTCGCCCATGAGATCCAGGGAGTCGTACTTGCCCGTTCCCACCAGGAGGCGGCTGTGGTAGGTGGTTCCCGCGATGGTGAAGGGTCGATCGACGGGAATCTGCTGGATGGGTTCGCTCATGGGGAGGGAAAAGTAGGTCGCTCGGGCATTTGGGTCGGCACTCCCTCCACCAGCTTCCCCGGAGCGAAGGCCTGGAACCGGTCGCGTTGGTACAGGAGGCCTCGCGCCCATTCCAAGGTCGCGGGCAGACGCCGCCGTTCGGCGCGTCCGGGCACCCAGGCGTGCTCCAAGGCGAGAACCACCTGCAGAGCGGCTTCGATGGGCCCGGTTCCCTTCAACCGGTCCAGGACGATGTGTTCCGGTCCCCGATCCGAATCCACGCAGGCCAGAAGGCGATCGGGACCCACGGCTCCCTCGCCGGGCTGGATCCATTCGTAGCTGGTCCCGGAAAAGGCGCGCCCGGCGGAACGCCGACGCAGGTGCCAAGCGTTGGAATGGGGGGCCAGGCTTTCCAGGAACACCGCCGGCAGCTCCAAGGACTCCTCCACGTGGATCTCCAGCGGGTCCGGTGCCCTGGACCAGAGCCTGGAGGCCAGGGAACGCCCGAAGGAATGCTCGGAGAGGTCGGCGAAGCGGAAGGGAACCACGAGCGATGCCGCGATCCGTCCCATGGGATCCAGAAGGGCCAAGGCCAGGTGGTGCATCTTGCCGTAGAGGAACGCCTGGGCGACGCCCAGGGACCACGGCGCTCCGGGATGGTCGAGTCTCCAGGGATCTCCCCCGGCGCGGCGCACGCATTCCAGGAACAATCCCGCGGCTTGGCCGGAGGCGCGCGGAGAACGCGGCTGGAGCACCACGGGGGCCCTGGCGTCCAGGCGCAGCTCGGTGCTTCCCTCGACCGGCTCCGAGGCGAACTGCAGGGCCACCCCGGGCCATTCCGCGGCTCGTTGGTTGAGGATCAGCGCGGTCTGTTCGGCCAACCGGGGATCGCGGATGCCGGAAATGTGGAAGGTGGCGGCGGGAAGGCGAGGCCGTCGCAGCGCGGTCATCCCGCCCAGGGCTTGGCGGAACACCTCGGAGACGGGGATCTCGCGATCTTCCCAGTCCAGTGCCACCACGTCTGGATCCACCAGGACGGTGGGAGCCAGCCCCAATTCCTCGGCTGGACAAGGATCCGGTTCCAAGAACAGTCCCTGGTCCGCCATCCCCCCCGAGGGGAACCAATTCCTGACCGCCCGCACGATGGACTGGGCGGAAAGGTCGGCGGGGGTCTCGGAGAGGATCACCGCCGCGGGATCGCCATCCCGGACCAGGCGTCCGCGATGGCCGATCTGGAGGATGTGGCCTCCCGGCGCGACCTTGGGATGCGCCGAAGCCACGGACACGCCGTCGATGGGGAACCACACGTCCGAGGCGCGGTGGCCTTGTTCGGAGAGCGCGTTCGGCCTGGAGTCCAGCACCCTGCGGACGGGATGGAACCAGAGCAGAAACCGGTCCCTCCCGCGCGGTTCCAGGTGGAGTTCGAGCCCGTCGACGGCCAGCCGACCGTCGGGAAGTTCCTGGGAGGAAACCGTGGCGAATCCCGTTCTCGCGTCCACCAGGACCCGGGTGGCCTTCAAGTGTCGCAAAAGCAGGAGGAGAACCAGTCCGCGCGTCCCGAGATTGGTGAAGTCCGGCTTCCAGCTTCCCTCGCGGGAAGCCGCCAGATGATCGGCCTCGGGATTGTCGGGAACGTCCAGGGTGAAGATTTCTCGACCCGAAAGTCGGGCGGCGATCCAGGGACTTTCCTGGCGCAACGCCTCGATGATCTGGCGAATGGGCTGGCCGCCATCCGGGGTCCACAGGTGCCCGGGGATGTCGCCGCCTTCGTGGCGGCCCAAGAAGGCCGTGAGATAGAGGGCGGACATGGGTTCGAATATACCTAGACCGGTTGTGCGGGAAACGCCTCCCGGGGATGCCCGGACGTGGAGCCGTCAGAGCAGGGGCAACCGCACCGCCTGCACGCCGTGTGGCGATCTCGCGCAAAGGATGTGGACTCCGCTCCCCCAACCCGAGGCGTCGATGCTCAGGTTCCCCGAGGCGAGATGGCTGGAATACACGAGCGATCCGGCGAGGTCGCGCACCTCCAGATCCACCGGTTCGGCGTTGTCGGGCAGTTTCAGCAGGATCCTGCGTCCGGAGATCCGGCATTCGACAAGTTCCGTAGCCGCGGGGTGGCCAGGTGCTTGGGTCCCGGTCGTGGGGCACTTCTGCGAGCCTCTCCACAGGGCGTCCGAAGAGTGCTTCCCGATCCACGTGGAGGTGGAGTCCGGCAACCGGCACAGGAGGTTCGAATCCAGGTTCACGAGGATGCCCGGGGTCAGCCGGTTCGTTTCCCGTGGCAGAGCGGCGAGGTTGTTGGAGCCCAGGTCCAGGGTCCTCAGGCTGTCCATGTAGACGATGTCCGGGGGCAGGACCGAGAGCTTCCTGGAATGGAGATTCAACGCGATCGCGCGGCCGCCGGCATTGCGCGTCACCACGGAGGCGACGGAGACGCTCAGGGAATTGGCCGCGAGGATGGCCGCCACGCAGATCGAATCACGTTGCCAGGCGGTGGTGATCGGGAAGCCGGTGAAGTGGACCATCCCCATCCGGTTGGTGTTGGTCACGAGGGGATCGGCGGAATCCTCGTGACCCATGTAGGTGATGGTGGAAATGCCCTTCGCGGCGGCGGAGAGGTTCAGATGGACCTTGTTTCCCTGGACCGAACCGGAGTCGAATTTCGCCGCGGTGCCCGCGAACGCGAACTCCGAGTCCGCCGCGCCGAACCAGGTCAGGCTGTCGAAGACGTTGGACAGGATCAGCGTGACCTGCCGGGTGCCGGTCACCTCGGCGAACCGGACCTGGGGCGGTTCGAGGTCGTCCAGCGATGCGCGTCCGTGGAAATCCCGGTCGACCAACCGGAAGATGTCGTCCCCGAAGTCGCGGTAGCCGGGCTCGTAGGGGTAGTGGCAGTCGTTGTAGTGGTCTTCCCCGGAGGTGGACATGATCTCCAGGCTGTCCGTCCCCAGCGCGAGCTCCCGCTGGGCCTCCTGGATCGCGGCCACATCGGGGATCGCGAACCCGCAGCCGTTGCGGATCTGGAACAGGTAGATCTTGGCCAATGCGGGGAAGTCGGAAAGCCATTGGGAGCGCAACGCCAGGAATTGGCTGATGTAGTCGGCGGTCGTCGTCCCGAGCCCGGCGTTCGCCTCGCCCTGGTGCCAGACCAGGAAATGGACCCAGGGAGCGCTCCCGCTCAGCCTCAGGCGCTGGAGAAGCCTGCCGTAATTGGTGGTGGAATCCGTGCGGTCCACGAGGTTCGGCTGGAAGAAGGCGACATCCTGCCCCCCCTTGGCTCCGTTGAAGATCGCCACGGGCGTCCTGGCGCTGTCGACCAGCTGGCGTGCCAGGCGCAATCCCCATTGACCGGTTCCTCCGAGGCCTTCGCTGCAGACATCGCCATCGCCGATGCGCCAGGTCGTGTCCAGCGGAAGGATGTCGTTGCCATCTCCGAAAACCCGGATGAAGGGGCTCTGGTTGGAATCGGCCGATCCCACCCATTCGCAGGATTCCGCGTTCGATTGGCCTTGGATGACGATCAAGTCGCCGCAAGCGACGGAATCGGCGGTCCAGAGCGACGAATCCGCGGTTCCCTCCACGCCGACCACCTGGTACCTGTAGCTGGCGAGCTCCGCCTTGATCCCCTTGGAAAGGGAGAACCTGGCGGTGTCTCCGGTGTAGACCAGGGTCTGTTTCAGGGTGGATTGCAGCAAGCCGTTGCGGAAGACCTTGAGATCGATTTCGCTGAACGGAGTTTGGAGCCTGCCCACCCTTCCCGACACCACGACGGTCCCGGTGTCCGCGGACAGCCCATGTCCATAGACCTGGAGCGTCCTGGGCACGGCGTACCAGACGATCTGGCCATGCCCCAGACCCGCCAGCATGAGAAGGACCGCCAAGCCCCTCAACCTCGGAATTCTCTGCTCGGACTCCGTGATGGTTCCCCTGCGAAACGGGAAGTGGATCTCCCCAATGGACCCGCGAGGGAGACAAGTTATCTCCGATCTCGGTTTGGGGGGAGCACGACAGGATCCCCTCGTCAAACCATGGAAGCCCTCAGAGACGGGATGGACCGGTTCCGGCCGATTCCCAGGAACAGGCTCTCCCAGTCTTCCGCGCACAGGCGCCGGATCCGAGGTGCCACGATTTCGTTGGGCTCCCAAGGGATCCCCAGGGAACGGGCTCCGAATTCGCGCAGGCCTTCGCAAACCACGTCGTCCCGTCGCAGGGTGCCCAGAAGTTCGGCGACCTCCGCGAAGTGGGCTTGCCTCCAGCCGCAGAACACCGCCCAGACGCGTGCGCGCGATCCGATCTCGGGATCGCCCGCGAGGGAAAGGAACACGACTTCCGCTTCGCGTTCCTGGGCACCGAGCCACAGCAATCGAGCGGATTGGAATCGGGAGCGCGGGTCCGTGGGGAACAGCTCGGCGCAGGCGAATCCCAAGGCCAGCCCGCGGGCCGTCCTGCCCTGCCGGAACGCCGCTTCCGACCGCAGCACGTGGGCGTGCGGCCCTGCCGAACAGGGAGACGGGAGTTGGTCGAGCGCGGCCTCGAAGGCGTGGATGTCGCCTGCGGCGAGTTCGGTTTCGGCCAACGCGAGGATCAGCTCGGGATGCGCCTGTTCCCGGGGGATCAGGGCCTTGAAGATGTTCCTGGATTCCTCGAGGAAGCCGGCGCGCAAGGCGCGGATTCCCATTTCGCAGGCGTTGGCGCCCTCCCTCAGGCACCAAGGCGCCCGGGAACCGGAGCGGGAGAGTCCAGGGTGTAGCGAAGATGGTTGCGCCATGGTGTTTCCCCTCGTTTCGCCGGGGAGAGAACACAAACCGCGTTCCAGCTTGAAATCAGCGGGAAATTGCGGGTTTCAGCACCTCACGGACAGGCATTCACAGACCTGTCGCGGGGAAGGAGTTGCCTAGCCTGGTGGTTCCCGGGACGAGGCTTCCCGTTCCAGGAAGTGCCGTGCTCGAAGCAGGGCCACCACGGTGATGGCGTCCGTGAGCCGACCATCCAGCGCCATCTCGACGGCCTGGGCGAAGGGAACCAGTGCCGAGCGCATGTCTCCTTCGGTGGATTCCGGGGTGGCCGTCCCCGGCTCCAGGTCCCGGGCGAGCCACAAGGTCGCCATTTCGTCGGTGACCGAATTCGAGGGGTGCATGGACCCCAAGGGGATCCACTCGCGGGCGGTGAGGCCGGTTTCCTCCGCAAGTTCCCGTTTCATTTCGTCGAGCGGGTCCGCGGCGAGACTTCCTCCGCCTTCCGGGATCTCCCAACTCCAGAGGTCCAACGGGTACCGATGCTGGCCCACCAGGGTCACCGTGCCGTCCGCGTGCAGCGGCACGCACCCCAGGGCGCGGTGCCGGAAGCGCACCACACCGTAGACGCCGTCGCGGCCCGCGGGATCCACCACCTGGTGGTGTTCCACCTGGATCCACGGGTTGGCGTAGACCGTGGCCACGGAATTCCGTTTCCAAGGGCCGACGCGGACGGCTTCCTCGGAGACCGGCTCGTCTCCTGGAAAGGACGAGGTCAAAGGAAATCCCTGTAGTCGGCGTCGGAGAAGATGTTGTCGCGCTTTTCCAGCGCGGCGAGATCGTCCAGGGGAACCTGGAGGCCGTCGCGGAGCACCTCGTAGAGGCGATTGAAGGCGACGAGGTGCTGGCGGGTGCGCTCGACGGCGTACTCCACCGAGGTCCCCGTGCGCATGATGAAGGCCCAATCCGAACTCTGCGCCAGGAAGAGTTCGCGCGCCATCTGGTTCAACGCGCGTCGGTAGTCGCCCCAGGCGTCGGGGAACTTGCGGGCGACTTCCACCATGCGGTCGGCCGCGGCGTGGAGGTGCGGATAGATCCAGTCGTTGAGGGTGTTCACCCACACGTCCGCGTAGCCCAGGTGTCCCCAGGTGCTGAAGGCGGGCTGTTGGCGCTGGTGGACCGGGTGCCGTTCCAGGTAGTCGGAGGGACGGACCGTCTCGAGATCGTCCTGGTCGAAGTGGATCTTCTTGAACACGTAGTAGAGGAATTCGGGACCCTCGTACCACCAGTGGCCGTACAGCTCGGCGTCGTAGGGAGCGACGATCAGCGGGGGATGGTCCATGAACCGCGCGAGCCAGTCCACCTGGCGGCGGCGGTTGTCCACGAAGTCCCCCGCGTGCAGGGCCGACTTGGCGAAGGCCTTGGCGGGATCGTAGGGTTCCTGGGGAACGCCTTTCCCCGTGATCCGGTAGTACTTGATGCCGGTGTTGGTCCGCAGCCCGGGCATGTGGCGGAATCCCGCGAGATAATCCTCGTCCAGGTCGAATCCGATGTCGCGGTAGAACTCGCGGTAGTCCGGATCGCCCGGATACCCCGTCTCCGCAGACCAGACCGCGCGGCTGGACTCCGGATCGCGGGCGAAGCAGGCCGGGCCCGCCGGGGTGATGACGGGGGAATAGACCCCGTAGCGCGGAGGTGGCTGCCCGAACAGGATCCCGTGGGTGTCGGTGAAGAAGAATCCGAGGCCGGCCGCCGACAGTTCCTGCTCCAATCCCTCGTAGTAGCCGCATTCCGCCAGCCAGATGCCGTTGGGATTCTTCCCGAAGTGCCGCTTGTGGGCGCGAACGCCCTGGCGCAGCTGGGCGCGGACCGCAGCCGGATTCTGTCGCAAGGCAGGAAGGAACCCGTGGGTCGCGTTGCAGTTCAGGATCTCCAGGTTCCCGCGGTCCTGCCAGTGCCGGAAACCCGCGAGCAGGTCGCTTCCGTACCACTCCCCGAAGAAGCGACGGCACCAGGTGAACTTGTCGTGGTACATCCGCGCGAGGTCCTGGAAGCGGGGCACGAACTGGGTGCGCCGCATCTCCCTTTCGGAGAGGTCGATCAGCCTGTCCAGGTGTTCCAGGTAGCGTGAACGCAGGAGCGGATCCGCGAGCATCTCGGCGAGCGGCGGAGTGATGGACATGGCCAGGCGGAACCGGACGCCTTCCGCGTCCAGGCGGTTGAAGACGTCCAGGAGCGGGATGTACGTCTCGGTGATCGCCTCGAAGAGCCAATCCTCCTCCAGGTGGCGCTCGTTCTCCGGATGCCGGACGAACGGGAGATGCGCATGGAGGACGAGGCCGAGATATCCTTTGGCCACGCCTCAGTCGGTCCAGCGGCGCGCGGCGGGCTTGGCTTCGCGGACCTGATCCCCGGTCTTGTCGACGGCGCGGACGTCCATCTTCAGTTCGGTGCCGTGGGGGAACGGGAAATGGACCTTGAAGGTGCCGTCAGGGTTGAGTTGCAACGGGCGGCCCATGAGGGTCACCTGCGCATCCGGTTCCGTCGCTCCGTACAGGGTCAGTTCGGTCTCCACCCAGAGCCAGAAATCCTTGGGACGGTTCTTGGGCGGCTGGAATTCGCCGGACGAGATTCCCGACCAGGAAACCCCGGACCCGATGGAGCTGCCGCCCCAGCTGGAAGGTGCGGTCAGCAACTGGAAGGAACTGGGCGACCACGAGGAAGGCGCGACTTCGAGGCGTCCCATTCCGGAACCCCAGGAGGTGAGCCAGGCGGCTCCACCGAGGGACGAACCGAGGGCGCGGTCGCGCAGGCGTCGGATCAGGTCCTGGATGCCTTCTCCATCGCCCAGCCCCGCGGCGGCGCGGAACAACTCCTCCGAGGCGATGGAGATCCATTCCTCGCTGTCGACTCGATTTCCCAGCATTCCGGGTTCGAATCCCACGGGTTGGGAGCGGGCGATTCCCGTCCACTCGCCCTGGCTGTCCACCCATCCGAATTCGAAGGTGTAGACGCGGCCCTGGTAGGGCAGCTTGGCGTACCACGAACGCGCGTAGGGAGCGACTTCGATGTCCAGGGCGACCGGGGCGTTTCCGCCATCGAACAGCACGCCCGTGGTGTCGAATCCCCGCAGGCGGACATCCCCGCCGGATTCGGCCATCCTCCGCTGCGATTCCGGAGTGGTTTCCCAGTACAGGTGGGTCCAGTCGGGGTCCTTGGGGATGGCCACGAGGCGGTCCAGGCCGTAGCTTCCGGGAAGCTCTCCCTCCAGAAGGGAGGGTCTGGTCTTGGAACCGGAGACATGTCCCTTGGATCGCGGCTTGGTGGCGGACCTCGCCGGCACGGAGGGCACGGCTGCGGCGGTCTTGGTCCGACCGCGAACGGAGGCCTTGGATTCCTGCGGCTTCGCCGACGGGGTGGGCTTCGAGGCTTCGACGGGCTTGCCGGAAGCGCGACCTGGGGTCTTTCCAGACTTTGAAGCGGAACTCGACGCCATTGAATTCTCCCGGAAAGAGACTACTTGTGCGACCTCAAGGACTCGCCCCAAGAGCTTGCTCCCGAAAGCACAACATACAACTGCACGAAGGTGTCCTTCAGCTTGGGGCCGCCATTGTCGACCTCATTCTGACCTAAGTGGAGAGAAAGATCAACTGCTCCCTGCATTCCGAGCGGAAATCCCAATCCCACGGTCGCCGCTTCGGTCAGATCGTACTGGTCTCCACCCACGATTCCGTAGGCTCCCGCCCTCCAGCTCGCGCGTTTCCAGAAATCGTCGTAGCGGTCGCCCGCACCCTGCGACTGCCAGCCCACGCCGCCCTTCCATCGGTCCGGTGCGCCGCTCACGGTCGCCTGCCAAGTGGTCCATTCCAGGTCCGCGACCACGGCTTGGCGTTGGAAGAACCGGTAGGCGGCGGCGAAGCCCGCCGAGCGCGGCAGGTCCATGGTGTACGGCTGCGGCTGCTGGAACTGCTGGTTGGTTCCGCCGTCGTAGGGCGTGACGGTGGCCTGGCCGCGCAGATCCGCCCAGGCGCCGAGATCCATGGGTCCGCGGGTGAAGTAGACGGATCCCGTCCAGTAGCTCCCCCAGTAGGAATGCTGGAGGGTGTCGCTGAACGCGGTGGCCAGTCCCTCGTCGGCGGCCTGCCAGGATTCGTTCACCGTCACGCGGTCCGCGCCCAGGATCCGGTGGTAGGTCACGCCCAAGGCCAGTCCGCGCAGCCAAGGCAGGGCGTAGCCGTAGGAGACGTCGCCTTCGAAGGCGCCGCCCTGGCCGATGGCCTCCACGCTGGAATCGGCGGGATCGGTCCACTCGAAGGACTTGTCGAACCTCTGCCAGTACCCCAAGCCCAGATGTCCGAAACGGCCCATGGGGACGGAGAGGCTCACCCGCGGGATGCCGCCGCCGCCGACGGAGTTGGAGGCCTGGTCGTCGGAGATCATGTCGATGGACGGATCCAACTGGACTTCCAGGGCGGTCTGGGTGGCGAAGGCCGATCGCGCTTCCAGACGCGGATCCCACGAACGGTCCGAGCGCAAGGCCTCGCCGGCCTCGCCCATGCCGCGCGAAGGGCCATCGGAAGGATCGGTTTCGCTTCCGAGCCCCAGTATGTTCGCGGGGGTCTGGGCGAAAACGGCTGCGGAAAGGGAGAGGACGACGATGGAGAGGCGCATCAGAACTCGCTCCCGTCGCGCGGACGGACGATCAATCCCAGACTGTCCATGATGTTGGCGGCGCTGGGCTCGGCCTCCCAGAGATCCTGCATCCCGATGCTCCCTCCGGCGGGCACGATGTCCACGTCCACGTTGACTTTCCTCTGGATCACGGCCAGCGAGAACGAGGTCCGCGCCTCCTGGTGGACGACGGGGCTGGAGGTGTTGGCCAGGGCGGTATCGCTCACCCTGGTTTCCGGGCGGGCGGTGTCGCCGATCCCGATCTGCGGGTCGGCGACGGGAGAACCCTGCAGCAAGGACCAGTGCAGATGGACATTCGGGTCGTTCGGGTAGTGGCTCACCCTCACCCTCACCTGTGCGGAGATCCGGAATTCCATGGAATCCGGAACATCCTTGCGCAGCCAGAAATTGGTGGAGGTGTAGCTCGCGGAACTCCCCATTCCCAGCGACAGGCGCGTCGGAACGTCCGCCAGGGTGTTCTCCTGATAGTAGCGGCATTGGAGGATATCCGGGAAGGAGTCGTCGAACTGGAGGTAGGGATCCACGGTGAGGCCCAGGATGGTGAGATACCGCTGGATGGAGATGGGCATCGCCGCCGAGGTGGGGAGGGCCGAGGAGCCGGAGTCCAGGACCACGGCCCCGTCGATCCCCAAGCTCCTGTTGTCCGCGCTCGCCCCCTGGACCCAATTGAACGCGGAGAAGGGGACGCGGACGCGGGCCTGCAGGACATTGAAGGAGTTGTCGAAGCTGTCGGACACGATGCCCTTCCCGAACCTCTGGTGCAGCAGGGTTCGGAGCGCGTTGCCGTCCAGGGTCACCCGCAAGCGGTTGCCGCCGCCCACCCACCAGCCCAGCGACTTGTTCCATGCGGCGGAAGAGCGCATCTCGGTGGATCGCCAGGCCGCGCGGGCCTGGAATTCGCCGGGAAGGAAGGTGCCTTCCCCGGTTCCGCTGACGGAGTCGGTCCGCAAGCGGGGATCTCCCACGGAGAAGACCGATTGCCAACCCGGGTGGCCGTCCAGGATGGCGACGAGCCAGGTGGGTTTGGCGGCCTTCAGGCGAGCAGCCACGGAGTCGCGCAGGGCCGGGCCGAAGGGGATGCCCATGTTCACGCTGGCCACGAAGGTGGAATCGCGGTCCACGACGGGAGTCAGGCCCAGCGCCGAAGGCTCCGCGCCCATGAACAACGCGGGCAGGTTCCAGGTGTTCTGGTTGGTGCTGTCCATCAGGAGGAACCGCACGTGGACCTGCCGGGGGGTGCTGGTGTCCGTGTCTCCACCCGACCCCACCCCGAAGGAGAGCCTGGTCAGCTTGTACTTGGACGCCAGCGAATCGACCGCCTGGATCGCCTTGAATCCGGCATCCGGTGCGGTGGTGTTGGTGAGGTCGAAGGCCACCACGGCCCGGATGGAATCGTTCAGCGTCCCCCCCAGCCACAAGGCTTCCAGGCCGTTGGGGGAGGGGATTCCCTCCACCGGAACGACTTGGACACCCAGCACGGGAACCGTGATGCGAAAGGAGTCGCGGGCGGAGATGCTGATCCCCTGGGCGGCCAGGAAAGCGGTCCCCGTCTGGTTGGTGGCGTCCGTGAAACCGCATCCGGCAAGGAGTGCCGCAAGGAGCAGGGCGGAGATCCGAAGATTCACAGAGGCCTTTCCGTACATGGGAGGAGAACGGCCAAGATACCTTGGTCGACAGGGAATGACTACTCCCGCGTCGCCAGTCGCCCCTCGGAGCCCCCCTTGGGCCGAGGTGTGGTATGTTTCACCCCTCCCTCATTCCGGCAATGGAGTACAATCGCTTGGGCAAGAAACTGGTGATCGCCGAAAAACCCTCCGTCGCCCGCGACATCGCCCGGGCCTTGGGGGGCTTCACTGCGCGCGGCAAGGTCTTCGAGCGAGAAGACCTCGTGGTCTGTTCCGCGGCGGGCCACCTGGTGGAGCTGTGCATGCCGGAGGACCTGGACAAGAAGAAGTACGGGTTCTGGCGCCTGGACGCGCTTCCCATCATCCCCGCCTCCTTTTCCTTGAAGGCCAGCAAGGAGGACGCCAAGTTCCGCGGCCGGAAGAAGAAGAGCGCCGACGACGAGGACGAAGGGGGCTCCGAACTCCTGGACATCATCGAGAAGGAAGCCAAGCGCAAGGACGTCACCAGCTTGGTCAACGCCTGCGACGCGGGTCGCGAAGGCGAACTCATCTTCACCTATATCGTGAAGCATCTGGGGTTGGACAAGCCCGCCGAGAGGCTGTGGCTCCAATCCATGACCCAAGGCGCCATCAAGGAAGGATTCAGCCACCTCCAACCGTCCACGGTGAAGGCGGGACTTGCCGATGCCGCCATGTGCCGCTCCGAATCCGACTGGCTGGTGGGCATCAACGCGACCCGCGCCTTCACCGTGCGCCTGTTCGGCCGCGCCGGCAAGGAAACCGCCAACCTGGGCCGGGTACAGACCCCCACCTTGGCCATCCTGGTGGGCCGCGAGCGCGAGATCCTGGGATTCAAACCCCGGCCCTACTGGACCGCCAAGGGCGTCTTCGGGATCCAGGGCGAGACCTACGAAGGCATGTGGATCCGCGAGGACTTCCGGAAAGCGGACGATCCCGACGACCGCGCCGACCGCATCTGGGACAAGGCGGCCGCCGAAGCCATCCGCGCCCGTTGCAAAGGCAAGCCCGGGACCGCCACGGACAAGTCCCGCGAAAGCCGCGAGATGCCCCCCACCCTGTTCGACCTGACCACGCTGCAGCGCGAGGCCAACAAGCGCTTCGGGTATTCCGCGCGCACCACCCTCTCCGCTGCCCAGGCGCTCTACGAGCGGCACAAGGTCCTCACCTACCCCCGTACCGACAGCAAGTGCCTGCCCGAGGACTATCCACCCGAGGTGGTGCGCATCCTGGGCCAACTGGACGGCCCCTACCGGGGATTGGCCGGGAAGATCAAGGATCCCACCCGCGTCCTGAACGCGAAGAAGATCTTCGACAACGCCAAGATCTCCGACCACTTCGCCATCGTGCCCACCGGCGAGCCCGCCTCCAGCGCGCTGTCGCCCGTGGAAGCCAAGGTCTACGACCTGGTGGTCCGCCGCTTCCTGGCCGCCTTCCTGGACGCCGCGGTCTGGAAGATCGTGGAGCGCACCACTCGCGTGGGCGACGACGCCTTCCGCACCACCGCCAAGGTGCTGGCCACCGCCGGTTGGCGGGAAGCCTTCGGCAAGGAAGAGGAGGAGGACGTCGAGATCGGCATGGCCTCGCGCCTCCCCGGCCTGGGTTCGGGAACCTCTCCCGTGGAGACCGAGACCGTCCTCCTGGAAGGCTTCGAGACCAAGCCTCCGGCCCGGTACAACGACGCCACCCTCCTGGGCGCCATGGAAAACGCCGGCAAGCTCCTGGACGACGACGAACTCGCCGAGGCCATGAAGGAACGAGGGCTGGGCACACCCGCGACCCGCGCGGAAACCATCGAGAAGCTGGTGGGCGCCCGCTACGTCACACGCGATCGCAAGGATCTGCTGCCCACGGCCAAGGCGATGCAACTGGTGCACCTCCTGGAAGCCATTCCGGTTCCGGAACTGGTTTCCCCGACCCTCACCGGCGATTGGGAGCACAAGCTGCTGGAGATGGAAAAGGGCCACATCAGGCGCGAAGCGTTCATGAAGGAGATCGGGTCCTTCACCGAATCCATCGTGGCCAAGGCCAAGGCCTTCGACCACGACACGGGCTTCGAGGAATCCGAGCCGTTCGGCAAATGCCCGTCCTGCGGCAAACCCGTGAAGGAGAAGCTCAAGGCCTACGAGTGCACGGCCTGCGACTTCAAGCTCTACAAGACCGTCTCCCAGCGGCTGATCACCCGTCCCGAGGCGACGGAACTGATGGAGAAGGGCGAGGTCGGGCCGTTGGACGGGTTCTTCTCGTTCAAGACGCGGCGCTCCTTCTCCGCGAAGCTCAAGCTGACCGAAGCAGGCAAGGCCGAGTTCGTCTTCGAAGACCGGGTGCCCGGAGCCGTGGCGGAAGTCAGCCAGGGGGGGGCCACGGACCTGTCGATCGGCTCGCTGCACCCCGAGTTCGCCTGCCCCAAGTGCGGAGGGCCCACCAAGCTGCGCAAGGGCCGTTTCGGGCCGTTCCTCTCCTGCCCCAGGTATCCCGAATGCGACGGCATCGTGAACTTCCGGATCGTGGAAGGGACCATCACGCCGCGCGTTCCCCGCAAGAAGAAGGACGAGGAGTAGTGGACCAGCTGGCCTGGCAGGGCCGGTGGCTGGAAGTCGTCCTTCGCGACGGCTGGGAATTCGTGCGCAGACGCAACGCGACCGGTGTCGTGGGTGTCGTGGCGGCCACCCCGGACCGGGAAATCCTGCTGGTCCGCCAGTACCGGGTGCCGGTGGCGACGGAGACCATCGAACTCCCGGCGGGGCTGGTGGGCGACGGGGGCGTTCCCGAAGACCCGCTCGTGGCCGCCGGACGCGAGCTGGAGGAGGAGACGGGCTGGAGAGCGGGACGGTTGCGTCTCCTCTGCCACGCACCCTCCTCGGCCGGGTTGACCAGCGAAACCTTGCTTCTGGTGATGGCGGAGGATCTGGTGCAGGTGGGAACCGGCGGGGGCATCCCCGGCGAGGAATCCATCCGGGTGGAGAAGATTCCCTTCGATCGCGTCGCGGCGTGGCTCGGGGAACGGATCGGGGAAGGGGCGGTGGTTGACGCCAAGATCTGGGCGGCGCTTTGGTTCCTGGGAGTTCCCTGCACCGGCGGGATGGAATTGACGGACGGAGAGCGTGGTGCGACAATGTCGGAAGGGGATCCTTCATGAGCCATGTCCGACCTCTCCAGGGCGTCCGGTACGACCTCTCCAAGGTCGGGTGCGATCCCGCGGCCCTGTTCTGCCCACCCGAAGACCAATTGACTCCGACCTGGCGTCGAAGCCTGTTCCACCGGAGTCCGTGGAATTTCGTGCGCGTGTGCACCGGCGCGGAAGGTCCCGAGCAGGCTCCGGACGCCCGATCCGCCGCGTCCGTGTCCCGGAGGATCGTCGAGGATTGGCTGCGCGGCGGCATCCTGGTCCGGGATCCCAGACCTTCCTTCTACGTCTATCGCCAGACCTTCGCCGCGACCGTGGGAGGTGTGGACGACCGGTTTTCGCGCATCGGACTGGTGGCCATCCTCGATGGGGGAGCCGTGGTCGGGAATGCCGCGGACGGAGCCCCTTCGGGTGCGGAGGCGTCGCTTCGCGTCCATCTTCACGACGAACCGTCCGCCGACATCGCCGGACTGCTGGAGGCGGCGAAGCCCGTCCATTTGCGGTTCCTGGACGAGAACTCCGTCGAACACTCCCTGCAGGTGCTGGACGACCCCGAGACGGTGCGCTCGCTCCAGGGCGTCCTGCGCAACATCCGGACGGTTCCGCTGGACGGAGGGTTCCGACCCGGATCCGGGCCGCATCTCGCCCTCCTGGTCGCGGCCGACGATCCCGGTCTGGTCCTTCGACCCGACCACCGGATCTACCGGCACCTGGATCCCGCCGCGCTGGAATCGGCCGAAGGCATGCTGCGTGCGGCCTCCGCCGTGGAGGAACTTCCGTACCTGGGCGCGGACGCCGCCGAAGCGCTGCTCGCGACGTTGCCGGAAAATGTCCACGGGTTCGCGTTCCGACGGCGCGACAGCGACACCATCCTGCTCTTCCAGGTCCCGTTCACCGGCGAGAAGGCGCTGGATTCCACCTTCCTCGGAGACACGTTCGATCGCGCCGTGCTCCCCAGGCCGCAGGACAGGGAACGCCGGATGGAGCACGTGTCCGAGGGACACGGCGCCATGGAGAAGCTCGATTCCGACCCCGAGGCGAGCCTGGCCATCCTGCTCCGCCCGGTCGGGACGGGGACGTTGTTCTCCCTCGCCGGCACCGATTCGGACGTTCCGGCCATCGCGCCGCTGCACCCGCGACCCTGGAGCGGACTCGTCTCGCATTTTCCGGATGCCTGAAGCGCGAAGGACCTGGAATGCGGCGTTCAAGGCCACCCTCCGGGTCCTGCTCGGGGTCGGCCTGCTGCTCCTGCTATGGAAGCGCGGATTGGTGGACCCCGTCCGGCTCACGCGGGCCTTGACGGCCCACCCGCGTCTCTGCCTGGGCGCGTTCGTCCTGCAGGGAATGGTCCTCGCCACCATGGGCCTGCGCTGGCGGATCCTGTCGCGCCCCTCCGACCTGCTCCTGGGCAGGTGGGAATCGATCCGGCTGACCCTGGTGGCGCTCGCCTTTTCCAACTGCCTCCCGGGCAATTCGGCGGGAGACCTGGCCAAGGCCTGGATTCTCACCCGGCGCAAGGTCCCCTTCGCGAAGACCCTGGGAACCATGGCGGTGGACCGCTGGACCGGGATCACGGGCCTCTTCCTTTCCTGGACCTTCTGGACCTGCCTGCTCGTGGTGGAAGATCCCCGTGCCCGCGCCCTCGGAATGTTGCTCCTGGCCGTCGCGGGCACCGGTGCCATTCTCAGTCTCGCCGTCTGCCTTTTCGGCCACGCCCTGATCCGGTTCGTTCCCCTGCCCTCCACCCAAGCCGGATGGTGGGGGCGACTGGCGGGAACGGTCCGATCCGTGCTGGACACGGCGGCGCGATCCGGCGCGCACCGCCCCGCCATCCTGACCGGGGTGCTCCTCTCCTGCTGCACCCACCAGATGATGATCGCCATCGGCTGGTGCTGCGTGCACATCGTGGACATCCCCGCTGGGGTCTACGAGATCGGGGCGCTCCTCCCCGCCTCCATGATCGCCAATTCCCTCCCGCTTTCGCCGGGTGGGGTGGGGTTGGGCGAGACGGTGGGAGCCCTGGGGTTCGCGCGACTGGGGTATCCGGCCTGGACCGGATCGGAAACGCTGCTTCTGGTGCGGCTTGCCGCCGTGGTCTGGGCCTTGCCGGGATTGGTCGTCTGGTTGGCGACCAGGGACGCTCCGAAGCCCCGGGATTAGGTCAGCGGCCCTTGGACTCCAGGGCCCGGATGCGCTGTTCCAGTTCCGCGACGCGACGCCGCAACTCTTCCAGTTCGGCGACGGTCGCCGAGGAGGAGGGCAGGATGGGCAATTCGTCGGAATCGGCATCCACCAGGTTGGGGAACGAGGAGGGGTCGATCTGTTCGGCCAGACCGACGCGGAAGCGCCAGCGTGGCTCGCGCTGGCCGGGCTGGCGGGGAACGCGCGCGATGGGGGAATCCTGCGCCGCGACCAAGGTCTCCAATGCGTCGTCGGTCTGCTGGGGAGAGAGGTCGATCATCTTCTCGCGCGCGCGCGTGCGAAGCTCCGACGCGGTCTGCTCGCCGCGCAGGAGCAGGAGACCGAACAGGGCCACCTGTCCGCGATTCATGCCCCAGCGGTGTTCCTCGAAGAGGGTGTGCTGGTACTTGCGGACCTCGTGGCCCCCCTTGGGCTCGATGAAATGCACCAGCCCCTTGAGCTTGAGCGCCTTGATTCCCAGCTCGACGTCCAGTTCCTCGTAGTCGGTCACCGGCTGGCGATTGGTGGCCTGGTTGCATCCGGCCCGCAGCGACTTGAGCGTCAGCGGGTAGTATTCCGGCGTCGCCATCGATTTTTCGACGAGCGTCCCCAGGATCCGGATTTCCAGGTCGGTCAGCGCATCCATCTACTACTCACCCCTCCAGGCCCAGTTGGGAGATCGGGCCGATACCCAGCCGGAGAAGGGTCACCTCGTCTCCGACCAAGCTGACAATGGTAGTTCCAGATACCGGGATGTCTTCGGCATCCAGGACCAGGTCCACGGAGCGTCCATATTGGTCTTCCACCCCGCTCCCCGTGGTGAAGATCTCGCTTTCCCGCTCGGAGAAACGGGCCGCGGCGTTGACCAACGGATGGCCATGCGCGACCAGCAGGGCTTGCAGGACGGGATGGGTGGGCATGCGCACCCCGACCTCGGGCCGCTTGATGGACAGCATCTTGGCGGTGCGGGATCGGGCGGGAAGGATGAAGGTGTAGGGACCCGGCATCAGGTGCTTCATGGTCCGGAAGGCGAAGTTGGAGACTTCCGCGTACTGGGCGATCTGGGAGAAGTCGTGGAACAGGAGGGCAAGGACCTTCGCCTTCACGGGATTGGTGAGGCGATAGAGCTTGTTCAAGGCCTTGGGGCTGGCCGTGGAACAACCCATTCCATACCCCGATTCGGTGGGCCACACGACGATTCCGTCCTTGTCCAGGACGGCGGAGGCCTGTTCGATCAAACGGGGCTGGGGCGACTGGGGATGGATCCGGACCAGCAAGTCAGGCTTTCTGGACGGGCAGGCGATAACCGGCCGAGCGTCCGTGGATCTCCTTGCAGTCGCGGATGAGTCGAGCGAGGGTGGCGGGCGTGATGGCCTGCTTGGGATCGTCGCCGATGCCCTTGGACCCGCAGACATGGGTCTCCACGTTCAATCCGTCCGCGCCATAGGCCGCCGCCGCCAGGGAGGCGAAGGGAACGAAGGCGGCCTTGCCCACGGAATGCGACGGGTCCACCACCACGGGCGCCCAGGTGCGGGCCTTCAGGAGGGGGGAGATGGATTCGTCGGGGAAATTCCTGTATCCGTCCAGCTCCGGCTTGGTCCCGCGAGGGCAGAGCACGACATTGGGATTCCCCCCCGCGGCGATGTATTCGGCGGCGCAGAGGAATTCGTCCACGGGACCCATGTGCATGCCGCGCTTGAGCAGGACCACCGTCCGGGTGCCCGCCGTGCCGCGTCCCACCTGCTTGAGCAGACCGTAGTTCAACGCGTTGCGGGTCCCGATCTGGATCACGTCCACGCCGGCGTCCATCACCACCTGCAGGTGGCGGTCCTCCATGACCTCCGTGCTCACGGGAAGCCCCGTCTCCTGGCGGGCCTGGAGCAGGATCTGCAGCGCCTTGTCGTCGCCCTGGTAGGCGTTGGGGCTTGTGCGGGGTTTCCAGACGCCGCCGCGGATGGCCACGGCACCGGCCTCCTTGACGGCATGGGCCGTTTCCAGGAAATATTGGGGGTTCTTGGGGTCGATCGTGCACTGCCCGGCGATGACGTGGAACCCATCGCCCAGGACCGCGTCGCCCAGCCGCACCTTGTGCGAACTCAGGTCGGAAGCGTGGTGCATCAGACGGTAGGGTGCCTGGATGCGGTCGAACCGCTCCACGTAGTCCAGGCCCTCGATGCGGCCCACCATCTCCTCGTCCCGTTCGTCACCCGAAATCGCGTAGATGGTGCGGGTGGTGCCGGAGATGACGGTGACGGTGCAGCCGTATTCGGCGAGAATGCCTTCCACCTCGGCGAGCTGGGCGGAAGTGAGGGATTTTTCTCTGGGAAGGATCAT
>DATNIW010000064.1:0-8538 GCA_035604215.1 Fibrobacteria bacterium | reverse complement strand
CGAACCGCCGGTCTGCTTCTTGTGGGTGTAGCTGAATTCGGCCTTCTGGGTGATGGCCTCGCGGTAGGCCACCTGGGGCTTGCCGGTGGAGACTTCCACCCCGTACTCGCGGCGCATGCGCTCCACGTAGACGTCCAGGTGGAGTTCGCCCATGCCCGAGATGATGGTCTCGCCGGACTCGTCGTCGACGTGGCAGCGGAAGGTGGGATCTTCCTTGGTGAAGCGGTTCAGGGCCTTGGACATGTTGACCAGGTGGTCGCGGTTCTTGGCCTCGATCTTGAGCGAGATCACGGCGTCGGGAACGAACATGGAGGTCATGTTGACGTTCACCTTGCCGTCGGTGAAGGTGGTGCCCGAGGAGCAGTCGATGCCGTAGAGCGCCACGATGTCGCCCGAGGACGATTCGGCGATCTCTTCCATCTTCTCCGAGTGCATGCGCACCAGGCGACCCACGTTGACCTTCTTCTTGGTCGTCTGGTTGTAGATGGTCAGACCCTTCTGGATCTTGCCCTGGTACACCCGCACGTAGGTGAGCTGGCCGTACTTGGATTCCTGCAGCTTGAAGGCGTAGGCCACCAGCGGCTTGGTGTCGTCGCAGAACATCTCGATCTTCTCTTCGTTCTTGTCGAGATCGAGCGCGTAGTTGTGGACGTCGTAGGGGTTGGGCAGGTAGAGGTTCACGCCGTCCAGGAGCTTCTGGACGCCGCGGTTCTTGTAGGCGGAGCCGCACAGGACCGGCACCAGCTGGAGCGCGACCACGCCCTTGCGGATGGCGGCGCGGATCATGTCGACCGGCACTTCCTTCTCTTCCAGGCGCAGTTCGTCGATCCGTTCGTCGAAATGCCCCAGGCCGTCGAGCATCTTCTCGCGGTAGAAGTGGGCCTCTTCGGCGATGTTCTTGAACTGTTCCAGGTGGGCGGCGGGCAGGTCGGTGGGGATGTCGCGCTCCACCACGGTCTCGCCGGACTCGCCTTCGTTGTAGTAGGCCTTCATGGTGATCAGGTCCACCACGCCCTGGAGCTTGTCCTCCAGCCCCAGGGGGATCTGGATCATGACCGCGTTCAGGGAGAGCTTGTCGCGCAGCTGGTCGGCGACGCGGAAGGGGTTCGCGCCGGAACGGTCGCACTTGTTCACGAAGGCCACGCGGGGCACGCCGTAGCGGCGCATCTGCCGGTCCACGGTGATGGACTGCGACTGCACGCCAGCCACTCCGCACAGCACCAGGATGGCACCGTCCAGCACGCGCAGGGAGCGTTCCACCTCGATGGTGAAGTCCACGTGTCCCGGCGTGTCGATGATGTTGTAGGTGCAATCCTCCCAGGCGCAGAAGGTGGCCGCCGACTGGATGGTGATGCCGCGCTCGCGTTCGAGCTCCATGGAGTCCATGGTGGCTCCCACTCCGTCCTTGCCCCGGACTTCGTGGATGGCGTGGATGCGGCCCGTGTAGAACAGGATGCGCTCGGTGAGCGTGGTCTTGCCCGAATCGATGTGGGCCGAGATGCCGAAGTTGCGGACGTTGTCCAGGGGTCTCATGGAGGCTCCGGATTGGAAGGTGGTCACAGGTGGAGAGGGCGGGAAAGGTAGTTGCCCGCGCTCCGCGGATCAAGCCGCCGATTCGTCTCCCTCGATCACCGGCTCCACGTCCACCGAGACCTGGACCGCCTGGGTGCCTCCTCCCAGGAGCAGCCCCTTGAGCGGCGAAACATCCCCGAAATCCCTGCCCACGGCGAGCCGGATGTGACGCTCCCGGGGAGCCACCCCGTTGGTGGGATCCAGGTCCGTCCAACCGAAACCGGGCACCCACAGTTGCACCCAGGCGTGGGAGGCGTCGGCCCCCACCAGGCGGGCCTTGCCCGGGGGAGGAGCGGTTTCCAGGTATCCCGAGACGTACCTGGCCGGGAGTCCCAGGTGGCGCAGCCCGGACAGCATGAGGTGGGCGAAATCCTGGCAGACGCCGCGCCGCGTGCGGAGCACTTCGGCGACCGGGGTGGCGACGGAGGTGGAATGGGGCGAATACTGGAACTCCCCGGGGATCTTCCGGGTGAGGTCCAGGGCCGCTTCCAGGATGGGACGATCGGGGAGGAAGCTCGCCAGGGCCAGTTCCCGGCAGGGCTCGAGGAAGGGGACGAAGGGGGATGCGTGCCGGAATCCCGCCGCCAGGGCCACCTGCCCGGCGGGAAGGTGGCCGATCCCGCGGGCCACGGATTCCCACGGCGGCGTGGCCGAGGCCTCCGGCCACCGCGGGGGCAGGACTTCCAGTTCCGATTCGCAGTCCACCACGAATTCGCGATGGCCTTCCTGGACCTGCACGAAGTGGACGTGGTTCCCGAAGCTGTCGATGTGGCCGGAAATGCCGCGCGGGTCGGGACGGATGACCAGGGAGAAGGAACGCAGCTTCTGCCGTTCGTCCGAGACCGGCCGCAGGTGCGCGAGGTTGTGCGAGAGCATGACCGGCTCCGAATACCCGTAGCACGTCCTGTGGTGCACCTTGTAGAGCATCAGATCTGCCTGCGCAGCGGGTTGATGGTCTCCGAGTGCGAGAGCCAGGCCCCGGAGAGCGCTTCGGAGAGACGGGGGACGTCGTCCAGCGTGGCCTCCAGGAATTCCCGGAGCTGCGTGGACGACTCTCCGTCGGGTTCGGCGGCGAAGGCGGGCCAGTCCAGGAGGCGGAGCATCCCCAGGCGCTCGAGCACCAGGCGCTGGTCCCGGCGCAGGTGCGGCGAATCGGAAAGCGCCGGAAGCTGGTCCAGGTGGTCCTGCAGGGAGAGGAGCTGGTAGAGGAGCGACCGCGGGTTGGTCTCGTCGGCCAGGAGCAGGTCGAGCACATGGGGCAGCTCGGGACTGGACAGGTACCGGGAACGGTAGGTGATGGAGACGTCCGCGGTCTCCAGGATCCCCTCCAGCGCCGGGCGTTCGGAACGGGATCCATCCAGGGCCGCCAGGGCCAATTCCACCGTGAACTGGGTCCGTTCCAGCCGGTGCCCGATGTCCAGGAAGCGCCATCCGTGGCCGCGGGTGGTGTTCTCGGCGGACATCCCGGAGAGGGCGGAGAGGTGCAGGAGGATGTGGTCCAGGAGCGAGATGATCTCGCCCACCGTGGAGGAGACCGCGCGCCTGGAGATGGACAGTTCCCGTCCCAGCAGGTTCAGCACGCGCCAGGTGTCGTTGGAGATCCGGTCGCGCACCTGGAATCCCGCCTGGTGCAGCGAATGCAGGGTCTGCTGGAGACCGCCCGCACGCGAGGGCAGCATGATGGAGGCCACCAGCTCGTGCTCCGCGCCCTCCACTCCCGCGCGTCCCGTGGGCGGGGCGGGAGGGAGGATCCCGAGCTGGCGCAGGAGGTTCATGAGGGCGCCCACCTCGCGGTGGTCGGAGGGTCCGGCCTCCCCGGAGACGTGGGACAGCGCGGCGCGGGAGAGACGCGCGATGCCTTCGGCCCGTTCCGCGTAGCGGCCCAGCCAGTACAGGTTGTCGGCCACCCGCGAGGGGATGTCGATCCCGCCCCGGCGGAAGCCGTCGGCGCGCCCTCCCTCGCGCAGGAGCGTGACGCCCGCGACCTCCTGGTCGGAAAGCACCCACAGGTCCTTGGTGCCCCCGGTGGACTGCATGGAGATGGAGGCTCGACCCGGTTCGGCCGAGGTGCGGACCAGGGCTCCCGGAACCACCGACCATCCGTCCGGACCGCGGAACACGAAGACGCGCAGCCCCATGGTCCTGGGCCTGGGATGGGACCCCGACCACTCCACGGTGGAGGACAGGGGGACCAGGGACTGCGCGCACCAGGCGTCCGGCGCCTGGCGGATGCGGTCGGCCAATATCTGTCTTCCCTGCTCTCCCAGGCGGTCGCCGAAGACGGGTTCGGCGCGCAGCGCGGGGAAGCTCGGCTTCACCACCAGCTCGCCCAGGTTGCGGATGGTCTCGGCCAGGCCGGCGGGATCCCCGCACCACCAGCTCGGGACCGAGCGCAGCAGGGGTTCCTCGCCCAGCAGGAACCGGGAAAGCTCCGGCACGTAGGGCAGGAGGGCGGCGCCTTCTGCCATGCCGGAACCCAGGGTGTTGGCCACCACCACGTTGCCCGCCCGCACCGCCTGCACCAGCCCGGGAATTCCCAGGCTGGAGTCGCCGCGCAGCTCCAGGGGGTCGCAGAAATCGTCGTCCATGCGCCGGAGGATCACGTCGACCTGCCTGAGGCCGGCCAGCGTCTTCAGGTACACGCGCTCGTCTCGGACGGTGAGGTCCCCGCCTTCGGCGAGCGTGTACCCCAGGTACCGCGCGAGGTAGGCGTGTTCGAAGTAGGTCTCGTTGAAGGGTCCGGGCGTGAGCAGCACCGCCCGCGGGTTCTCGCGCTTGGCGATCCGCGACAGGTTCTGCCGCAACAGGAGGAAGTCTGGAGCCAGGCGGCGGACCTTGCAGGCGCGGTAGGCCTCGGGGAACGTGCGCGAGAGCACGATGCGGTTCTCGAGAAGGTACCCCGCCCCGGCGGGGGCCTGGGTCCGGTCGGCCAGGACCAGCCACGAACCGTCCGGGGAGCGCGCCAGCTCGCACCCGTACATGTGCAGGAACTGTCCTCCGGGAGGAGCCACTCCCTGGAGCGGACGCAGATAGCCCGGATTTGCGTGCACGAGCGATTCCGGAAGCACGCCTTCCGACAGGACCCTCTGGGGCCCGTAGACGTCGGCGAGCAGGGCCTCCAGCGTCCGCGCCCTCTGGACCACCGACCTGGACAGTTCCTTCCACTCGTCTTCGCCGATCACCTGGGGGATGGCGTCGAGCTGCCAGGGCCGGTCGCCGCCGCGCGGGTCGGCGTAGACGTTGTAGGAAACTCCGTTGTCGCGCAGGATGCGCTTGGCCTCTTCCCAGCGGGTGCCCAGCTCCAACGGGCCCATCTTGCGGAACTGGTCCAGCCAGGTCTGCCAGGCGGGGCGGGGCGCGCCGTCCGGGCCGCGGATCTCGTCCATGGCTCCCAGGAGGGGGCGCACCTGGAGAACCAGGTCCGCCACGCTCTTGTTCTGGCTTTGAGACTGTGTCTGGATCATTCCAGGCATAAGTTAACCCCCACCGGGACCGGCACCGGACCCATCGGTCAGGTGCGGATCGGGTCGGGAAGGGGCGTGTCGACGCCGTTTCTCCGAAGTCTGGTGGGCACCGAGAGCAGCGTCTGGCCAAGCTCCGGGCAGTTCCGGGAGCGGCTGGCGAGATTCGCGGCCCCGGGAACCCAGGTCGCCTCCATGTCCCACCAGGTGCCTTCGCGGTCGGCGACCGCGGGAGCCAACCCGAGAACACGCCGGGGCCCGGTGGAAAGCCACAGGATCCACTGGCCGGGAGGAATGTCGGGTTGGGCGGCGCGAAGGGCGGAGAAGCAGGTTTCCAGCCCGATGGCTCCGTAGGGGGAGACATCGAATTCCGCGAGCTTCGCCTCCGTGGGCACGGGGCGGTGGAGGGAACAGATCGCGTCCAGGGTGCCATCCAGCAGACCCTGCCACAGCGCCCGCTTGTCGGACTCCGAACGCAGGGGCGGGAAGAGCTTCCACTCGGAAGGGAATCCCTCCAGGATGGACTCGTCCTGCAACAGGTGCCGGAAGGAAACGTCGGCGGTCACGGGCAAGCCTTCCAGCCGGCCCTCGCGCACCATGGAGACCCCTTGCGCGGTGGACAGGCGGGACAGGTGGACGCGGGCTCCGGTGCGTCGGACCAGGGGCAGCACGGTCCCCAGTCCGATCTCCTCGGCGAGCGACGGGATGCCCCGGAGTCCCAGCCGTTCGGCAACGGGCCCCTCGTGGACCATTCCCTCGGCGGCGAGGGTGGGATCGCAGGGGTGCAGGAACACGGTGAGGTCGTTCTGGGCGGCGTATTCCAGCACGGAGCGCAGGAAGGCGGCCGACCCGGGCAGGACGTCGCCCAACGAGACCGCTCCGGCTCCGGCCTCGCGCAGGAGCGCCATCTCCGAGAGGGCTCCGTTCTCCCGCGTGGCGGCGGCCAGGGGAATCAGCCGGCACGGGCCGTCGGCAGCCAAGTGCCGGACGAGCTGGATCTGGGCATCGGTGTCGATGGCCGGATCGGTGAAGGGTTCCATGGCCACCACGGACCAGCCGCCCCGGGCCGCGGCGGCGAGACCGGACCGGATGGTCTCGGCCTGCTCGGATCCGGGTTCGCCGAACGCGCATCCCAGATCGCAGAAGCCCGGCAGGAGGATCTCAGGCATTCTTCTTCCCCGCCAAAAGATGCAGGACGGCCATGCGCACCGCCACGCCGTTGGTGACTTGGGCCAGGATCACGGAATGGTCGTTGTCGGCCACCTCCGAAACCACCTCCACCCCCCGGTTGATGGGCCCGGGATGCAGGACCAGCGCCCCGGGCTTGGCCAGCGCGAGACGGGATTCGTCCAACCCGAAACTGCTCCTGTATTCGCGCAGGGAAGGCAGGAGTCCGCTGCTTTGCCTCTCGTGCTGGATCCGCAGAAGCATCACCGCGTCCGCATCCTCCAGGGCGTGCTCCAGGCTGTGGGCCAGGGTGACCGCGGGCCCGAAGGCGTCCGGGTGTCGGGGAAGCAGGGTGGCCGGTCCCCACAGGCGGATGGAGGCCCCCAGGGTGGGCAGCGCCCAGATGTTGGAACGGGCCACGCGGGAATGCCGGATGTCGCCGATGATGGCGAGCCGCTTTCCGGAGAGGTCCCCCAGGCGCTGGCGCATGGTGAGGGCGTCCAGCAGGCCTTGGGTCGGGTGCTCGCAGGCGCCGTCGCCCGCGTTCACCACCGCCGCGGTGGTGTGCGCGGCGATGAAACCCGGAGTCCCGGCGCAGGAGTGGCGCACCACGAAGACATCCGCGCCCATGGCCTGTATGTTCCGCACCGTGTCGCGCAGGCTCTCCCCCTTGGTGGTGCTGGAGATGGACGCGCTGAAGTTCATGGGGCTCGCGCCCAGGCGCTTTTCGGCGGCCTCGAAGGAAAGCCGGGTGCGGGTGCTGTTCTCGAAGAACAGGTTCACGACCAGGACGCCAGAGAGGCTCGCGGGCACCGATCCCCCCGAATCGAAGCCGTCGCGGAAGGCCTGGGCGGAGTCCAGGATCGCGACAAGGTCCTTCTTGGAAAGGCCGCGCAAGCCGGGGAGATGCCGGGTCGAAAGGCTCCCTGGAATGCCGAATGCGGACTTCGTCATGGCGACAGGGTATAATAGAAACGAGATGGAGGATTTCCGTCCTTGGAGGATCGAGCGTGGAAGCCCAATACAGACGGTCCGTCCGAAGGTCGCTGGACCTGGAACAGTTGCAGGACATCCGGGTCCCGGTTCGACTGCACCTGGGTGGGACGCGGATGACCGTCGACGACCTCCTGAATCTCCAACCCGACCAGGTGATCGAGCTGGACCGCTTGGCCGGCGAAGCCGTGGACGTGGTGGTGAACCACCGGCACATGGCCAAGGGCGAAGTGGTGGTGGTCAACAACCATTTGGCGGTGCGGTTGATTTCCCTGTTGTCCCCGGACGAGCGTCTGAAATTGATCTGAGGCGACAGGGGCCGCGAAGCCTTCGAGCGCCAAGCGCACGCCTCACTGTCCGCCCGTTTCCATCGCCTGGTTGTGGCGGATCGAACGTTCGACCATCTCCCGCACCACGCGACCCATTCCGCTGTTCATCACCCGGTGGTGGTCCACGAGCCACTCCAGGGCGTCCCTCCTGAGGTCGTGAGCCAAGGCCACCGAAGGGCCCTCGGCCCGGAAACGGGTCCTGGCGTTCTCCAGGTTCTCCAGGAACTTCCGGTGGGCGGCCTTGTGGAGCGCCAACGCCCTGTCCCGGCAAAGCTCCATGGCCTCCTCCTCGCGCCGGAAGGTCTGCGCAGCGAGCTGGCCCACGAGTTCGAAGCTCTGGTCCACGACCGGACCTTCCTCGTGGTTCAACACCGCTTGCTGCAACGCCTCCAACCGTCCCACGAGTTTCGGGAACATTTCGTCGAGGTCGGCAAGATGGAAGGAAACACCGGATAATCGAGCTTGAACGCTCATGATACGGCAAAACTATCCATCCGACGGGATTTTGGGGGAGGTCCGACTTCGCGATTGAGACGCTGTGTATCTTGCCTACCGAACCGGGAGAAGAAATCCGCCCACGGACACCCCTCCCGGACCGCACCCGAACGACCACCAAAGGAAACGACATGGCCGAGGCAGCCCCTTCCCGATCCTTCACCCGCTTCCTCCCCGCCGTGGGGCGCGTCCTGTTGGGCCTTCCCATGCTGGTTTTCGGCCTGATGGACGCCTTCCACCCCATGAGCCCTCCCCCGAACATGGCCGAGGGCGCCAAGGCGTTCAGCATGGCGCTGGCCCAGACGGGCTACATGATGCCCATGATCGGGATCGTGCTCGCGGTTTCGGGAGCCCTCCTCCTGGTCAACCGATTCGTTCCGCTCGCGCTGCTCCTCCTGGCGCCGTTCTTCGTCAACAGCCTGCTGTTCCACGGCTTCCTGGAGCGCAGCGGACTGCTCCCCGCCGGAATCTTCGCGGCCTTGGAACTCGCGGTGGCATGGGCCTACCGAGGGACCTTCTGC
>DATNIW010000063.1:0-12759 GCA_035604215.1 Fibrobacteria bacterium | reverse complement strand
CAATGGGGCGCCCGCGTACCGCCTCCCACCAGGACGACCACCGGATCGGTGGGCTCGAACCCAAGGCTCGGCCGGAGGAAATTCCAGGCGTCCTCGGCCGTGGCAAGCACATCCGACTCCAACCCCTGGGGACAGGTCTCGACGCACACGACGCGCAGATGGTCGTCGGACGTCCCGTTCCGCCGCTCCTTGAGCGCCGCCACCTGCTGGCGGAGGGCTTGGACTTCGATCGACCCGGGGTCCAGGCCGGACAGTTGTGCGAGGCGCTCGTCCGCGGATCGGGCGTCGCCTCGGCGAAGGGCGCACTGGACGAGGATCGCCCACGCCTGGAGTTGGGCGGGATGTTCGTCGACAAGCTTCGTCAGGATCGACTCCGCCACCGGCGACGACCCGTCCACGGCGTGGGAATAGCCCACCAGGAGGCGGGCGTCGGTGTCGTCCGGAAAGTCCTGGAGCACGGCTTCGCCAAGTTGTCTGCCGCGCCAGGACTGCCCCGCGCCGGTGAGGACGAAACCCAACTGGAGACGCGAGAATCGGCGCAGAAGGAGGGCTTGGGGAGAGAGCGGAGCGATGGAAAGGCATCTGTCCAAGGTGGCCAGGACGCTGTCGTGGTTTCCCGCCCGCGCCCAGCAGACGGCCTCGGCCTGGGACCAGGCGGCGTCGGTCGGGTGATCCCGCTCCCCGCCCAGGAACAAGAGGGCGGCTCGTCTCGGGTCTGAGGTCCGGGAGACGGCCACGGCGGAATCCCATCGCGGCCCCGCGGTGGGATTGGAAGGAAGAGTCCAGGAATCGGGGGCCGAGGATGGGGCCGAAGCGGGGGCGGGCATGGATTTCCGGTTCCGGGTCGCCACCCACAGGAATGCGCAGAGGCACACGGCCACCACCAGCACCGCCACCCCGGTCGATTTGCGCATCGGGATTCCCCCCCTTCCACGCCATGAAGCAAGGCTCGGCCAGAGCCGCACCCTCAAGGTTCCCAATCCGAAGGGGATCCGGCAAGGGGAGTCTTCGAGGCCGTGGACACCTTGTCAACGGTTTGACGGCCGTGATGTCGCAAAAGGAGCGCGGTGCCGGAGATGGTCGCCTAGGTTCAGTCGAGACCACCCCATCGCGATGGGTCGTGGGAGGAGATCCACCCATCGGAGCAGACGATGAAACGCTTCTACACCCTGGCGATCGCCTGTGCAGCCGCGACGCGGGCCGGCACGCTGTCCGGAACCGTGGAACTTCCCTCCGGCGGAGGGCTTGCCGGGGTTTCGGTGGGGCTTCGCAAGACCGCCGTCACGCCCGTGACCACCAATTCCTCAGGCGGTTGGGTCCTGGCCACGACGGGCATATCGGGTCGGGTCGGTACCAGATCGAGCAGGATCTCCAGCAATCTCTACCTGGAGAACGGTCGGCTCGAGCTCCGATACAGGGGTGACGGGATCGACGGTCGCGCCGTGGGGCGCGGCCAGGAGGCCCAGGGAGTGCCGCTTTCCGCCTTCTCCGCCAGGTCGCTGGCCACCGCGGTGGACACGTTGACGTTCTCCCTGGGCGGGTCCATCGTGGCGCGGCTTCCCATCGGAACCTTGGACAGCACGGGAATCATCACCACCATCGACACCTCGGCCCCTGCCGTGGACCAGGGTACGACCGGCAACACCTGGGCCACGGGACCGGCTCCGGCGACCGTTTGCGACACGGGGACTTGGGTCGCCGACGGACCCGATCCCGGCCACAACGGCACGAACAACTCCGACGGGACGGGGTTGTTCGTCCTCAAGGCCCAATCGGCGCACTTCGCCATCTACTCCGACGAAGCGTTGACATCCACCCTGGCGGACAGCGCGCTCGGTTTCCTGGAGAACAGCGTGTGGAAAACGTTCTTCGGTCCGCCCATCGACAACCCCGAGCCACTCTGCAATTCCACGACCAAGTACAAGATCAGCATCCACATCCATTCCACCTGGGGTCTCAGCGGCGGGGCCTGGGACAACCTGCACGGAGGCATGTGGTTCGCTTCGGGAGCGCTGGCCGACCACTGGGGCATGCCCCATGAATTCACCCACGCCTGGCAGGCGCTGTCCGGAGGTTTGAGCTGCGGCACCGGACCCAACACCTGCGGTTGGATCTACGAGAGCCACGCCAACTGGTCCGCACACCAGCTTCCGGAGAACCAGGGCAACGTCCACTGTTCGGAGATGCTGGACAACATGCCCCACCTGTACCTGGGCTCCACGCGGGACCGCTATTGCAACTGGCAGTTCATGGAATACCTGAAGGACAGGTACGGATACCAGGCGGTCAGCGGCATCTGGACGGGAACGCCCAATGCCGATCCCTTCAAGAAGATCATGGCCGACCAGGGCTGGACCATTTCCCAGCTCGACGACTTCTTGGGCGACTGGGCCATGCACAACGTCACCTGGGACTACCAGGTGGGCGGTGGAGCGGCCTTCCGCACCACCTACGGCGGCATCGCGACCAACAACTTCGGGGAGCGCCGTTTGCGCCTCACCCAACTGGAGCCGTTGGACAGTGCCTGGGCCAGCGACGCCCGGTTCGTCACCCCGTTCTGCTGGGCGCCCCAGAGATTCGGATACAACGTGGTGAGGCTCTATCCCGCCAGCGGTGCCTCCACGGTGACCGTGACCTTCCGCGGCGTGATCCAAGCCGGCGCGAACACCGACTTCCGCTGGGGACTCGTCGCCACCGACGCGGCCTTCACGACCTCGCGCTACAGCCGTCTCCAGCGTGGCACGGACGGATCCCTGACGTTCAAGGTGAACGCGGGCGAGCCGCTGTTCCTGGTGGCGATGGGCACTCCCTCCGTGTTCGAGAGCATCGTCTGGGACCAGGATTGGAACACGATGTACCGCTACCCTTACATGGTCCAGTTGACCAACGCCTGGCCCCAAGGCTTCCAGAACGGCTCGCTGGCCGCATGTCCCACGGGTCTGGTGCGGCACGCAAACGGGGGAGGATGCGCGCCCTCCAGCCTGGCGTCGACCGTCTACGTGGGACCGTACGCCACCGTGCTCTCGGGAACCACGGTGACCGGCAGCGCCCGCATCGAGGACGAGGCCACGGTGGTGAACGGAACGGTGAGCGGCGGCACCGTGGGCGCCATGACCCTGGTGGGCGACGACAGCCAGCCCTACAACGCGAATCCGTTCACGATCGGCGGCACACCGACGGTGCGCACGACCTTCTATCCGCTCGGGTACTTCGAGACCTCGCAGAGCATCACCGGGACCGCGGACATCTACGGAGACGTGGAATACCGCGGGGCCAACACGGACGTCTCGTCCGGGACATTCTCGGGCTTCGTGGACGGCACCGGAACTTCCCAGGCCACGACGGACAAGACCCTGAAGGGACCGTATACCTGGAGGCGGTGAGGGTCCGGGCGCGCCGACCGAGGCGTGCGGAACGGAAAGCGCGCGCTTCCATCGGGGCTATTTTTGTTCCCGATGGAATTCCGTTCCCCCTGGCCGGGTCTCCCGGTTCGAATCGGCAAGGCGGATTTGCGGATCCTTCCGTTGATGGTCCTCCTGGCCGGCTGCGCCGCGCAGCATCCCGGCGCGCCGCCGCCGCCGCCCCTCCCTCTGCTGGCGGCCATTCCACCGGCGCCTTCCTCCGTCCTGAACCTGCCGGTGGAAGTGGATCTCGACTACGCCCGGGATCGGGTTCTGGAGAACCTGCCCAAACCGCTCTCCCAGGGCGTCGTGCAACGCAAGGTGACGCTCTCGAACGTGCCTTTCGCGCCGGAAGTCGGTGCGGAGTTCCGTCATCGCGCCCAACTGGAAAAACTGGACTTGAGCATGGACGGCGACCAGTTCCAGGCCGTGGCACGGGTGGCCTTTTCCGTCGGAGGTTCCCTGGTGGGTCCGGGAATGGCGTTCGGCATGGCGTCGTGCGGAGAGGCGGCCGGGGATGTCCTGCCCGCCGTGGATTTCACCTTGCGCGGCACCCTCTCCTGGAAGGACGGAGGGCAGGTCCAGTTCCTGCCTTTGCCCTGGGAACTCAAATGGGTCAGGCCGTGCGAGCTCACGGCGTTCAAGGTGCGACTGGAGGATGTCCTGGATCTTCCGCTGGTCCGCGACCGCGTCGAGGCGGCCATCACGCAGGCGGTCCAGAAGATTCCCGATGCGATCCGCATCCGACCGTTGGCCGAGCAGGTCTGGCACAAATTGCAGGAGCCGCGCCCCGTGCTCCCCGGGATCTGGCTGGTCGTGAGGCCGGAGAGCCTTTCCCTGGGCCCCCTGTCGGGATCGGGGAAGGTGCTGGAGACCACGGTCTCCCTGAGGGCGCGTCCGGCGCTGACGGATTCCGTCCAGGCCTCGGACACCGGACGGATCCTGCCGCCGCTGCGGGTGGAGGCGGCCGCGGACGGCGATTTCCATCTGGATGCCCAGGCGTCCGTTCCCGAGAGGACGATCGACAGCATGCTCACCGCCACGCTGTCGGGCCGGGACTTCGACGCCGGAGGGCGGGTGGTCCGCATTTCCAAGGCCAGGCTCTACGGAGGCGGAGACGAGGCGGTCCTGGGGCTCACGCTGGTCGAACCCATCCGGGGCGACATCTTCCTTCGCGGCAGACCGGAGTACGACTCCTCCGCGAAGACCCTGCGCCTCGCGGATCTGGAATTCGACCTGCGAACGGAATCCTACCTGGCCAAGACCGCCGATTTCCTGCTCCACGGCAAGATCCTGGACGCGCTGAGGAGGGCGGCCACCGTGGATCTGCGCCGGTTCCTGCCCCGGCTCGCGGATCTCCGGATTCCCGCCGGAGACGTGGGCGAGCTGCGCGTTTCCCTGCAGGCCTTGCAGCCCGTGGGGCTGTCCCTGGAGGGCGGAAGGTTGCAGGCCTGGCTGCGTGCCCAGGGCCGCGCCGTCGTGAAGGTGGGGCCCGCTCCCAGATAGACGGGGCGGACAGGCCTCAGTCGGGATCGTTTTCCCGGAGGAACTCCTGGAATTCTCGCACGGTGGCGATGTATTCCTCGGTCTGGTCGGGCCGGAGCCGCAGGAGTTCCAGCACGGAGTGCGTCTGTTCGCTGGTCAGGCTGATCCGCAACTGCTTGTTCAGCTTGCCCTTGGCGCCCCACTTCTTGGCGAGTTCCGGAGTCACCTCGATGGAATCCGCGGGCGAGAAGAATCGCATCTCGTCGCTGTAGAGGGCCCAGCAGTTCTCCAGCTCGAAATAGCGGGAGAGAAGCTCGTCGGCGGTCCCGTCGCGAAGCGCCCATCTGCGCAGGTGCAGCTTCTTGACGTCGCGGATCTTGTCGATGCGCATGTACCCCATCAGCAGGAGCTTGCCCTTGTGGGCCTCGGACAGGCCTTCGTAGAAGGTCCCGAAGAAGATCCAGCGCTTCTTGTTCTTGACCAGCGAATTGCGCAGCTGGACCTGCGAAGGGCCGGCGAGACCGAAGGTGCTGGTTTCGTAGTTGGGCTCCGTCTGCTGGCCCTTGCCGAATTCGTCGAGGGCGTCGCGCACCGGCATCACCGCTTCGCGGGACGTGTTGATGTGGATGAGGACGCCTTCGTCCTTCCCTCGAAAGTCCTGCCACTGGGAGAGGTCGATCTGGGTTCTGGGCATAGATGAACTCCCTTCCAACGCCGAAAGGACAATCTTTCAGCCGAGGAGACTAGAGGTCGTTTGCGTGACCGGTAAATGGACGCCCAAGGCCGTTTTGGCTGCAGGGTCGTCGCTTCTGCGCTTAAGATAGCAAGACACCGCCACTTGCGTCGAGCCGTCCGGATTTGGACCTTGTCGACAATGATCCTCTGCCTCCTTGCCTGTCTTTCCCGAGCCGTCCCTACCGCAGGATCCGCGACCGGAACCGCCATCGCCCAGGCCGCGCCGATCCTGGCTTCCCTCCCGGCGGGGAACCTGGCCATCCGAACCGACTCCGCCAGCCGCCTCCTGTTGGGACGCGGATACCTGCTGGGGCCGCTGGGAGAAGGCGACTCCGCTCGGGGGGAACCAAAACCCCGGTTCCGCCTGGATTCCTTCGATTGCGTCACCTACCTGGAAACCTCCATGGCTCTGGCCCGGGCCCGGGACACCTCCGACCTGTTGTCGCGCATGGACTCCATCCGGTACCGGGACGGCCGGGCCGAATGGCGCTGGAGGAACCACTTCTTCGAGGGAGATTGGCTCCCCAGGAACGGGTCCAGGGTCCGGCCGATGCGATTCCCGGACGACACGACGGTGATCCGAAGACTCGCCCGCAAGGGATTCTACGCGAAGAAGGGTTTCGAGGTTCCGGATACCTCGGTGCACCTGAACCTGTTGTGGCGCGATCGGGCCATCGCCCGCTTTTCCAAGCCCTGCGACTCCACGCGTTTCCTGGGAGTCGCCTTCGTGGGCAAGGTGGACGGCTACCCTGTGCTGCACACCGGATTCCTGGTGGAGCGGGCGGGCGTTCCCGCTCTGTTGCGACACGCCTCCCAGGCGGGTTCCGTGCGTGAACAACCGTTCGCCGAGTACCTGACGGGGAAGACGAAGTTCGTGGGGGTCGTCGTCTGGGAGCTGTTGCCGTGACGGGGGTGTTCCCGAGAGCGGGTTGAGTACCTTGTCCCACGAAATGTCCGAACTCTGGCGATGGGTTCCGCCCCTGCTCTACGGCCTGGCGGTGGTGATGTACGGAAAACGGTTGAGGGCGCCCCACGCCCGGGAAGCCGTGCTCTGGGTGGGTCCCCTGGCGGTCGGGGCGCACCTCGTCCAACTCGCCCTGCTGTCCCTGTCCCGGGGCCGTCTTCCCTTCGGGACCATGTGGGAGGCGCTTTCCCTGTCCACGCTGGTCCTTTCCGGGGCCTATCTGCTGGTGGAGCGGATGGCTCGTTCCACGGCGTTGGGGGCTCCATTCTTCCTTCTCGCCGCGCTGGGAAGCTCGCTTGCCGCCGGGAACGACCAGCCGGCCCGGTGGCCGGTGCTGCTCCAATCGACCCTCTTCGCGGTGCATGTCGCGCTCGGCGTGGTCGGAATCGGATTGCTCGCCGCGTCCGGACTCCTGGCGGCGGGGTGGCTCCTGCTCTACCAGCTCCTTCGTGGACGCCGGTTCGGCGAATTCACCCGGACGATGCCGGATCTCGCCACCCTCGATCGACTGTTCTTCGCCCTCTCGTCGATGGGAACGGCGCTCCTGGCGTGCGCCGCCGCGCTCGGACTGGTCTGGATGCACGTCTTCCATCTGCCCGTGACCCCGCTCGTGGCGTGGAAGATGGCCACCGTCCTGTTCGTGCTCGTCTGGTACGCGTCCATCCCGCTGCTGCGGCAGCGCCGGACCTGGTCCAGCGGTTGGATCGCCTGGGTGGGTTTCCTGGGATTGGTCCCGCTGGTGCTGATGATCTGGACGGGAACCCGTGCCGTCTGAACGCCCGCGACTGCACGCGGGCGTGGTGGGAATTTCCTGGAGGACCGCGCCCTCGGAGCTTCGCGACGAGTGCCTCCTTCCTCCGGAGCGCGCCGATGCCTTACTGAGCGCCTTGAGGGCCAGGGGGGTCCGGGAAGGAGCCGTGCTCTCCACCTGCAACCGGGTGGAGATCTGGACGGCGTCGGAGTCGCCGGAATCCGCCGCGGAGGCATGCCTGGAGGAATGGACCGAAGCGTGCCACCCCCGGGCGGGATGGATCGACAAGCTCTACATCCACCACCACGATGCCGCGGTGGAACATATTTTCCGGGTGGCGGCGTCCGTGGATTCGCTGGTCATGGGCGAGGCCCAGATCCCCGGACAGGTGCGCCTGGCCTGGGAGTCCGCACGGGCGCACGGACATGCGGGATTCTTCCTCACGCGGCTCTCGCAGGCCGCGCTCGGCGCCTCCAAGAAGGTGCGGTCCGGGACCCGGTTGGGACAGGGGGCCCTTTCGGTCTCCTCCGCCGCCGTGGACCTGGCCCGCAAGATCGCCGGGGAACTTTCCAAGGTCTCGGTCGCGATCCTGGGGGCGGGCGAGATGGCGGAACACGCGCTGACGGGATTCGTCCACGCCGGGGCGAAGAAGTTCGTCTACGCGAACCGCACGGTGGCCAACGCGCGGAGGCTGCAGGCCATCTGTCCCGGACGGGTGGAGGACCTGTCCGCGCTGGAGACCATCCTCGCGGAGGCCGACGTCGTCGTCTCCGCGACCGGCGCCCCCGGCTTCGTGGTCTCCGCCGACATGGCGCGGTCGGCGATGCGCGGTCGACGCCGTCCCCTCTTCCTCCTGGACATCGCCGCGCCCAGGGACGTGGACCCCGAGGCCTCCAAGGTGCCCGGGGTCTTCCTGTACGGCATCGACGACCTGGAGCAGGTGGTGGACAAGAACCGGTTGCAGCGCGGTGAGGAGGCGCACCTCGCCGAATCCATCCTCGCCGAGGAATTGGAGAAGTTCCGCGCGTGGTGGCGGAGCCTTTCCGTGGTTCCCGTCCTCACGGAGATGCGCGATCGGGTCCATGCCGTCGCCCACGCCGAGGTGGAGAGGTTCCTGCCCAGGGTCCTGCACGCCCAGGGGAATGTCCAGATGCGGGAGGTCCTCGACGACTTCGCCCAGGCCCTTTCGAACAAGTTCCTCCACGGACCCACCGCCGGAGCCCGCAAGGCCGCCGCCGAAGGCCGCGAGGCGGAAGTCGCCGCCGTCCTGCACGAACTCTTCCCTCCCGAGGGCAGGCCGTGAGCCTGCGCGCCGGGACCAGGGGATCCATGCTCGCCTGGACCCAGACGAACTGGGTGTTGGAGCGGCTCGGCGCGAGGGATGCGGAACTCGTCGCGGAGCCGGTGAGGATCGAGACGCGGGGAGATCTGGACCAGCGGACGCCGCTGGTCGCGCTCTCGGGAACGGGCCTGTTCGTCAAGGAGCTGGAGGCGGCCCTCCTTCGCGGCGAGATCGATTTCGCCGTCCATTCCCTCAAGGACGTCCCGTTCGAGATCTCTCCCGGATGCCGGTTGTTCCACCTTTGCCGCGAGGATCCCCGCGACGCGTTGATCACTCCCTTCGGGAGCCTGTCGGCCCTGCCCCAAGGCGCCCTGGTGGGGACGGGCTCGCCGCGCCGGATCGCCCAACTCCTCGCGATCCGGCCCGATCTCCGATTTTCCGACCTTCGCGGCAACGTGGAGACGCGCCTTCGCAAGCTGGAGTCCGGCCAGTACCAGGCCATCGTCCTGGCCTGCGCGGGACTGGTGCGCCTGGGCTGGGAAGGCCGGATCACCGAGCGGCTGGATCCCGAAATCTGTCTACCGGCCTTCGGGCAGGGCATCCTGGCCCTGGAATGCCGCGAGGACCGCGCGGACCTGTGCGAACGCCTGCGGGCGGCCTGCGATCCGCTGACGGATTCCGTCGCCAATGCCGAGCGAGCGCTCATGCGGGCCCTGGGCGGCGGCTGCAAGACGCCCCTGGCGGCCTTGGCCGAGCCTTCGGGATGGGGACTGGTCCTTCGCGGCATGGCGGGGAACGACCGCGAGGGCCGCGTCGTGCGCGACCGGTGGGAAGGCCCCATCGCCGACGCGCCGGGTGCGGCGGTGGCCATGGCCGGAAGGTTGCGGGAAAGCGCAGAAAGGGAAGGAATCCATCTTGACTGAACCGCGGAAACTCGTGGTGGTGCGCAGCGCGCCTGCGGACCCGTTCGAGGATCTGCCCGGCTGGTCCGTGAGCACCGTGGTCCTGGGCAGGCAGGAATCGATCGAGGTTCCCGAGGCAACGCTGCACGGGGCCCTGGAACGGAACCAGGCCGTGGCCATCACCAGCCCTCGCGGGGCCCGATGGCTCGCCGACCGCGAGGTGCCCGCCGACCTGTTGCGTCCGGTGCTGGTGGCGGGACCGGCCACGGGCGCCCTCTTGCCCAACCGATGGACCCGCCTGGTTCCCCACGCGACCGGTGGCGCCGCGGTCGCCAGGCTCGCCGCGGAACGCGGGTACGTCCTTCTGCTGTACGCGGGCGCGGAGGAGACCGCAGGCACCCTGGAAGAGCAGGCCAAGAGCCTGGGCGTGATCGTGGATCACCTTCCGGTGTACCGCACGGTCGGTGTGGAAGACCTGAGGCAACCGGATCGGGACGCGTTGGATTCCACGCGGTCGCTGGCCTTTCTCGCGCCATCGGCGGTCCGTCACCTCGCCCAGGCGGACGGCCACAGGTTCGAATACCTCGCGCGCCGAGCCGCGGCCGTGGCGTACGGAGAAGCGACGCGGGAACAGCTCGGGAAGCTCGGTTGGAGACATGTCCTGACCTGTGCCGGGCCGGCGTTGCCGCAAATCGTCCAAGCCTTGGAGGCCGAGTGAATTCGAAGCAATGGTTCGATCGGGCGCTGGCCGTGATCCCGGGCGGTGTCCACTCGCCGGTGCGCGCCTTCCGCAACGTGGGTGCGTCTCCTTTCTACGTCAGCTCCGCGAAGGGGTCGCGGCTGACCACGGTGGAAGGGCGGGAACTGGTCGATTGGGTGGGGTCGTGGGGGCCCATGATCCAAGGGCACGGGAACCCGGCGGTGGTGGATGCGATCCGTCTGGCGCTGGAAGCCGGGACCTCGTACGGGGCCTGTTCGGTTCCCGAGGTGGAGCTGGCCGAGGAGATCCGCGCTCGCATGCCCTGGATGGAGAAGGTGCGTCTGGTCAGTTCCGGCACCGAGGCCACGATGTCCGCCTTGCGCCTTGCCCGGGGCGCCACGGGTCGTCCCGCCTTCGTCAAGTTCCGCGGCTGCTACCACGGCCATGGCGACAGCTTCCTGGTCGCGGCGGGGTCGGGAGCCCTCACGCACGGCCACCCCTCCAGCCCCGGGGTGACCGAGGGGACGAGTTCCGACACCCTGGTCGCGGAATTCAACGATCTGGAAACGGTGGACGCCTGCTTCCGCGCCCGGCCCGGCGCGGTGGCGTGCGTCTTCGTGGAACCCGTGGCGGGGAACATGGGAGTGGTCCCGCCCGAGCCCGGTTTCCTGGAAGGGTTGCGCGAGCGTTGCGACCGCGAAGGCGCGCTCCTGGTGTTCGACGAGGTGATGACGGGATTCCGGGTGGGCCCTTCGGGAGCCGCGGGTCGCTTCGGAATCCGGCCGGACCTGGTCACCCTGGGGAAGATCATCGGAGGGGGATTGCCGCTCGCGGCGTTCGGCGGCCGAGCCGACCTGATGGACCGGTTGAGCCCGCTTGGGCCGGTCTACCAGGCGGGGACGCTTTCCGGCAACCCATTGGCCTGCGCCGCGGGGCTCGCCCTCCTGCGGAGCCTGGACGTGGCCGTCTACGACCGTCTGGAAGCCTTGGGAGCGCGGCTGGAGGAAAGGATCCTGGCGGGGATCGCGGGAACACCCACCTGCTTCCAGCGCGTGGGCAGCATGGCGACCGTCTTCTTCCGTCCCGGGCCCATCCGCACCTTCGCGGATGTCGACACCTGCGACCGCGAAGCCTACGCCGCGCTGTTCCGCTTCGCGCTGGAACGCGGGCACTTCCTCCCGCCGGCGCAGTTCGAAGCCTTCTTCCTCTCCACGGCGCACTCAGAGGCGGACGTGGACCGGCTGGCGGCGGATCTGGTGGAGGGCGCTTCGCTGGGGCGCTGACGCTCTCGTTTTTTTGGTGCCTTGGTCGGCACCTCGGACCTCTGGGGCTGTCCCGCCCCAGACTCCTGGCCGGGGATCGGGCGCGATCCCCTGGACCCCTTCGCCTTCGCGGGAGACTCCCGTCTCCCTGCACCCTAGCGAGATTGATCGGCTCAAGTGGGGATGTCCGTGGAGCGTCGAGAATTGCGCGCCCGCCTGCACGGCGATGCGCCGTGACGGCGGAAGTTGCGATACCGTCTGGTGTGGGCGGTGAGTTGGTCCCGGGACTAAATTCCAACGATGACCTCCTACCACGCGAAGCTGTGGGCGTATCAGCTTACCCTCAAATGGCCTCCCGATGCCACCGGGAAGCTGGCGGGAACCATGGCCGGGGCTCGCGTGAAATCCTTGGATGGCACGCGCGACGCCAAGCGCAAGCCTCTCTTCGAAGCCCAGGACAAGGTGGAAAAGGAACAAGGCGACCTTCTCGACTCGGTGGAGCGCCAGAACCGTGTGAGTTCCGGGGACGTTCAGACGAAGGATCATCTTGCCGGCGCTGGCAATATGATCGAGACCGAGCTAGGAACGATTGGCTTGGTTGACCATTTTGCCGACGTTGGCAAATTGGTTGTGTGGCACCTGCCAAAATTCACAAATTGCAAGCACAGCTTCAAGACGACGGGCTAGCATGTATATCAAAAAAATTGTTCTGACGAATATCAAAGGTTTCTCCAAGTTGGAGTTCAACCTTGATCGCGGCAATGGTCAGTATGCAGGCTGGACCGTTTTCACGGGAGACAACGGGGCCGGTAAAAGTACGGTCCTGAAAGCAATAACCATTGCCCTGGTTGGAAAGGACGTTGCTCGTCAATTGCAGCCCAGTTTTCAGGGCTGGATTCGAGAAGGTGAAACCAAGGGCACGATCCACTTGGATGTGGTTGTCTGTAAGTCAGACGATCAGTTTGCTGAAACTGGCAGGACGACCAAGGAGTCGTTTGTGACAGAACTAAGTCTCTCTTCGGAGGAAGGCAAAGAGCCGCTTTTGGACCCTAGCGGAGGCAGCCAATCCAGCAGGGAAGCGTTGCGCACGGTCTGGCATCTCAACTCTCAGGGCTGGTTTGTCTGTGGGTACGGGCCGTTCCGGCGTGTCTTTGGCGCATCTCCTGAGGCCGCACGTCAAATGGTATCGCCGTCCACGGAACGATTCGTGACCATGTTCCACGAAGCCGCAAGTCTTGCCGAAGTCGATCAATGGCTTCGTGACCTCAATCATAAAT
>DATNIW010000062.1:15000-20738 GCA_035604215.1 Fibrobacteria bacterium | reverse complement strand
GGTCCTCGGACCAGGTGGTCCAGAACGGAACCTCCATCCAGCGCAACGACCGCGCCTTCCTGTCGCCTCAGACCTTGGACCTTCCCGTGTTCGGCGGAGAACTCGCCATCCAGAGGTTCGATTCCACGCGGGCGCGGATCCTGGACCCCATCACCCAGGCTCTCCACGCCAGCGCGGGACAGAAATCCTTCACGAGCAAGGACAGCGCGGGATACTACCAGCCAGGGCAATGGCGGATGATCGGATTCACCGACGCCAATCCGGGTGGAACCCTGGCCTATTGGCCGGATACCGCCCAGATCAAGAACCTGGACATCGGGTACACCGGCCTGAACGTGTTCTACGCATTCGCCATGGACACCCTGTACGCGGCTTTCGCGCGCGGCCAGTCCAGCACCACCAACGTCCCGGCCTACTCCAACATCCAAGGCTGCTACGGCTACTTCAGCGGCGCGGCCGTGGACAGTCTCAGCGTATACGTCCAGAGCCCAACTGCGGACACCTTCTCGGTCTCGGCGCTCCAATACACGTACTGCCTCCGGAAGTTCAACAATGTCGTCGACAGCCTGAAGAAGGTGCAGATCACCAACACCGACACCATCGGGGCGGATTGGATTGCCAGTCGGCCGCGGCAGTGCGCGGATTTCGTGCCCCCGCAATGAGCCCCTTCCCAACGCATTGCAAACGCAATGCATCGGCGACCGGAACGCGCAGAATACCTCATATCTCGATATCTTTCTCCACCTTTACCGACCGGAGTCCCTTGAAATGAACCTAGCCAACCTGATCCAGACCCTGGCACCTGTGCTATTCACCATCGAACTGCTCATCTACGTCCTTCTGGGTGGGCTCGGGATCACCGGCCTCGTGCTGTTCGTCTGGCGCTGGAACGTCCTCAACAAGGCTCAAGGCGACCCCTCCAAGTGGCGCACACTTCTATCCAAGGACCTCGCCAGCGGATCCAACCTGGACCAGATCCCCTTGACGGTGGAAGACGAGCGCACCCTTCCAGGTCGCGTGGTGAAGCTGGGCAAGGACAACGCCGGGCTTTCCCCCGAAGCCCTGGACAAGGTGTTCGACGTGCAGGAGTCCACCGAGCGGCGGCATCTGGAGGGCGGCGTCTCCTTCCTGGGCACCGTGGGAGCGAACGCCCCGTTCCTGGGTCTGACGGGAACCGTCCTGGGGATCCTGATCGCCTTCGACAAGTTCGCCCAATCCGGCGGCAAGGGAGGGACGGACGTCATGGTCGCCATCGCCCGGGCCCTGGTGGCCACGGCGCTGGGTCTGATCGTGGCCATCCCCGCCGTGGTGGCGTACAACATCCTCCGCAGCCGCGTGCGGTCCATCCAGGACCGTTCGCGCGAGGTTCGCGGCCTGATCGTGGCCAGAAGCCTCCACGCCGCCGCCAAGGACGGCTGAGATGGCCGCCGCCGCCGGGAACGAAGAAGACATCATCTCGTCCATCAACATCACGCCGCTCGTGGACATCTTCCTCGTGCTGCTCATCATCTTCATGATCACGAGTTCGGTCATCGACCAGCGCGAGATCGCCCTGCAGGTCCCCAAGGCGGCCAACGCCGGTTCCCAGGCTCCCAAGGCCTCGGGACTCATGGTGGACAAAAACGGCGAAACCTACCTGGACGGACAGAAACTGGACACCGCTTCCATCGCGGCCGTCCTGCGCGGGGCCGTGGCCAGGGACCCCGACCACCAGGTCCTGATCGAGGCCGACCGCGATCTCAGGTACCAGTCCGTGGTGGATGTGATCGACCTCGTGCGCGGAGCCGGAATCACCAAGTACGCCCTCCAGGTGGTCCGACCGTGAGCAGTGCCGGAGCTCTTCGCCGGATGCGGCGGCGCGGCTTGATCGGACCGGTCCCCGCCGAGCTCCGTCTGCCGGAACCTCCATCGGATCGGATCGGAAAACGCGAAATCACCATCGTGGTGGTCTTCGTCCTCGCCTGGGGCGCCCTGTTTTCGCTCTCCTTGATCTTCAGGAACGCCATTCCACTGGAAGACATGGTGACCATCGTGGACGTGCGGCAACCTCCTCCACCCCCACCACCGCCGCCACCGCCCAAGGAAATTCCTCCCCCCAAGGACATTCCACAGCCCAAGCCGCCGCCACCCAACCAACCACCGCCGCCGCCGCAGCCCACGCCACCACCGCCCCAGTTCGGGCTTTCCGCCGACGCGACTTCCGCCAACGGGGGGTTCTCGGTGGCCACGGGCAACACCCTGATGAAACCCGCCGACACGGTGGTCAAGAAGGCGCCACCTCCGTTGCCCGCCTCGCCCATCCAATCAAACTTCGACGTGCAGGTCGTGAGCCAAGCCATGCCGGTTTACCCGGATTGGGCCTTGGACCAAGGTGTGGAGGCCGTGGTGCAGGCATTGATCACCTTGGACGACAAAGGGAAGGTCACCGAGGTTCGGTTCCTGAGATCCGGCGGCAAGGACTTCGACGAATCGGTGCGTCGATCCGTCTACGCCTCCATCTTCAAACCCCTGGTGCAGGGGGGCCATCCCGTTCCCTGCCGGTTCGTCAAGGACTTCCGCTTCACCACGCAGCAGTAGCCCACGCATCCCCACCCCGTTACCAAATCGACAACACTACCGCGAAGTGGTGCGGAGATTCGACACCCTTTCCCGACCGGGAGCACATATGTTCCCTATGGGGCGAATTATGGGCGCGGATTGAAGATGGTTCGGGACTTGGGGGGCATGTGATGATTTCACGTTGCGAAACCTGGAGCTCGGTGGCGTTGAGCACCGCGACGCTTCCCGAGATCACGATGGCCAAAGGATGGGCATCGTTGATGTCTGCCTACGACATCCCCGAGCACATCGCCAAGGCCTCGGATTCCATCCCGACCGCAATCCACGACACTGAATCCTCTGCCGCGAAGGGCCCGACCGCCCAATAGCCTAGTCGCAGACCCGGATCTTCCGGATGGTCTCGAGGGCGATCTCGCGATCTTCCCGTCCGGCGGTGGAACGGACCTCCAAAGTCACGGGTTCCCTGCGCTTGTCGATGCGGAGAACGCGAAGGCGCAAGGGTTTCTGGGAACCGCCCTTGAGAACCACCTCCACCTCGGTGTCGGTCAGGGTGGCGTATTCCGCAACCCGCATCAAATCCTGGAAGGGGAGTTCCTTCAGGCCCTCACCGTACTTGGAGTTCGACGAAATGGCTCCGCGACGCGGTTCGTCGGCGGGCAGCTCCATCAGCCATTCCATGTTCGCGGCCAAAGGGAAATCCGGAGAATAGGGAGATGTCCAGGCCAGGGAGACCAGATCCGGAGATGGCGGGTCCGGCGGGTCGAAGCCCAGCCCTTGGAGCACCCGACGCAGCTCGGCCTCGCGCGCGGGGTCCACGACGAACCCCCAGCCCGGTATGGATTCCCGAACCAGCGCCGCGACGGCGGGCAGGGCGGCCAATTCCTTCTGGCGTGCCGGCTCGCGTACCCGCAGGGCGCGGAGGCTCTCGAACTGGCAGGTGCGTCGAGCTTCCAACCACTCCTGCACGACGCGTCGCACCGAAGGCGGAGGATCCATCGCTTCCAGCAGGAGCGGCAGCTCCTCGCCCAGTATGGGATGTGCCGCAGCCTCCAGGACCGGCTCCCTCGCCAGGCGGTAGCGGCTCACGAGACCGACGGATTCCCGGATGGAAACCGCTTCCAACCAGCGACGGACGGGAGGGGGCGACATGGGAGCCAAGTAGACGAGGAGATCGGCCGTGGCCGTCGCGGACTTGTCGGGCAGGGGAAGGTCCTCGCCCGGCGGTCCGATCTGCGAGATGCTGCCGGAATCCGTCCGGGCATCCAGCAGTCCGAGGGCTACGGCCTGGCGGAGACCGGCGGGGAGCGAGATCCATTTCGCCGGAGAGTCCGGAGGAACTTCGGCGTCCTGCCTCCATCCCCACACCGTCCTGGCGTCCATGCCGGACAGACAGCGGCAGGACACGTGATCCCACCACGAACGGCTCTCGCCGAAGGCGCGCTGCAACCACCACTGGCGCACCTGGTCGGCCAGGTCGCGGGGAGAGGACAAGGCGAGCAGCAGATCCGGATGGCATTCCAAGCGGTTGTCGCGTGCCAGGAGGAGTTCTCGCCCGGACAGGAACGAAAGCGTCAGGTCCAGGCATTCGTCCTGGGCCTCCTCGCCGCATTCCGACAAGTGGAAGAAGGACTCGCGGAGCCTTGGCCGGTCGCGGCGGTTGAGATCGCCGGTCCTGGTCAGGCGGCAAGCTCCCAGATCGATGCGAGCGGTCAGGGCGGCCAGTCCTTCGACCCATGCCCGCGAAGAGGGCAGTCGATCCGCGGGCGGAGGCGGACGGAGTGGACGGCCGTCCAACCATTCTTCGCGGAGGATCCGTCCCCAATCCTCCAAGCCGTGCCATCCGTCCCGCTCCGGAGTCTGGAAGGCCATCAGGTCCGCGGCCAGCGCGGTGATGCCTTCGCCCGGGGAGCCGATTCCACGCGGCCCGGCGAACGCCAAACGGAACAGCAGGTCCCGGGCGTCTCCTTCCACGGGTTCCAGCCGAACGGGATCGGATATCCATTCCTCGAGATCGGCGCGCATCCTGGTCCTCTGGACGATTCCTGTCCGACCGAGCCGACTGGCGTGCAGTTCGGCGATCTGGGAAGACGGTGCGGCGTCGAGAAGTTCACGGATCCAAGGCATGGGAGGCACGGAAACCTAGTCCAATCCGGCCGCGGCGGTTGGCCAGAACCCGCCAACCGGGCCCCGCTCCGCCCCCGCGCCGGGCGATCTTGTGAATACCTTGGAGGTTCGGGAGGTGAGATCTCATGACCTCAGAGACGCTGCCGGAATCTTCCCATCTTCAGGGCGGAGAGCTCGCCGCCGCCCAGGGGCGGTGGGACGACGCCTTGATGTCCTTCCAACGGGCCAAGGAAGCCAACCCGGACAGCGGCAAGGCGTGGCAGGGCTTGTCGGTGGTTTTCCACCGGCTGGGGCGCGTCGAGGATTCCTGGACTGCGGCCATGCAGGCATGGCGCCTGGATCCCGGGGATCCGGACAACATGGCGAACCTGTCGGATCTCGCCCGGGAGCTGGGCAGGGAAGTCGAATTGGCCGCGGTTGTCCGGGATGCGGGCGACCCGCCCTCCACGGCCCTGTGCGCGTCCGGCGAATCCCAGATCCAGGAGAACCGGCTCCAGGAAGGCTTGCACACCTTCATCCAAGCCTTGGACCAGGACCCGGCGTTGGCCCGGGCCTGGTGCGGAATCGGAGTCGCCTGCTTCCGGCATGGGTACGTGAACGCATCGCGAGCGTTTTTCGAGATGGCCGTGCGCTTGGACCCCTCGGACGAGGATTCCGTCCTGAACTGGGCGGAGACCTGCCAGGAGACCATCACCGGGGAACAGGTCGTCGCCGCCCTCTCCTCCATGGGAGTGGCCGCGGGACTGCTCTCCCGCGCCGTTTCGCTGCGCCGCGGATGAGGATCTCCCTTTGCATGATCGTGAAGAACGAGGAGGCCAACCTCCCCGCTCTCCTGGAATCGGTTGCCGTTCTCGGGGCGCGTTTGGTCGTGGTCGATACCGGTTCCACCGATCGGACCGTGTCCATCGCGCGAAACGCGGGGGCCGAAGTGGTGTCCTGGAAATGGCGCTCCGATTTCGCCGCGGCCCGCAACGTGAGCCTCGACCATGCGGGGAATCCGCCTTGGGTTCTGTGGATGGACGCGGACGACAGGCTTCCCTTCCGCTCCGTCCAGC
>DATNIW010000062.1:0-10000 GCA_035604215.1 Fibrobacteria bacterium | reverse complement strand
GAGGAAGCTGGATGTGGGGATCCGGGAGGGTGTGTGGGGGGTCGCACAGCAGCAGTCCGTGTTCGGTCGCCAGATGGGTCCGGACCGACTCCATGCACTGGGTCGCCTGCTCCGGCGTGGCCGCTCCGGAGATGACCGCCCAGGTCTGGGCGTTCAGGTAGATGGATCCCTCGGGATTCCGGCGGGAACCCAGCGTACCGCCGGTCGCCGAGATCGCGCGCAGGAACCACTCGCCGTCCCACGAGGACCGCTGGATGTCTTCCAGCACCTTGTCCGCATGGGCATCCGCCCAGGTCGCGTCCGAGGGACGTCCCGCCAACCGAGCCAAATCGGACACGATCCGGCATCCCAGGTGGAACATGAATGTGGTGAACAGGGATTCCCCTGTGGTCCCGAACTTGATGCAGTCGTTCCAATCGGCGTGGAGTCCCTGGATCAGGCCGTTCCGCCCCTTGTGGTCGATGGAGAACTGGAGGGCCTGCTTCAGATGTCCGTAGACCGTGGCTTCGCCCTTGTCGGCGTAGGGAACCATCTTCTCGAGATATCCCAGGTTTCCCGTCTCGTAGACGAAATTCGAAACGGTGATGGGAAGCCACAGCGTGTCGTCGGACCGGTACTGTTCGTCGGTGGGTGCCTTTTCGTGGCCTGGCTTGTGCGTCAAGGGCTTGACCAGCGGACAGCCGCCGCCCGCCGACGTCTGACCGGAGAGGATCAGGTCGAGGCGTTCTTCCGCGGCGACGGGGATGGAATGGGTGATCGCCAGGATGTCCTGCACGGTGTCCCGATATCCCAGTCCGTCCCGATCGCCGGCCTCCACGAGCGAAACTCCGCGAGACCAGTTGAAGGTCATGTGCGTCTGGTACGCGTGCCATACGTTGACCATGGAGTCCAACTCCGGATCGGGAGTCGAGACCTGCAGGGTGTCCAGATGGGCGGACCATTCGGCCTTGGTGGCAGCCAGTTCCTGGCCAAGCCGCTCCGGGGAGCCGAATTCCTTCACGATGGATCTTCCCGACGGTAGATCGCGCCAGGACTCGGAGGGCGAACCCATGCCAAGCAGGTAGACCAGGTCCCGGTTCTCGCCGGTCTTGAGGTCCAAGGTCGAATGGAGGCTGGCGCATCCGTTGTCGCCGACGGCGATGGAATCCGAACAGCGTCCCCGTTCCACAGCCAGGGGTTCCCTCTGGGTTCGATAAGGGCCCAGGAAGACGTCCCGATCCGTGTCGAAGGAGATTACCGGCGCTCCCGAAAGCGCGAACCAGAGTTCCTCGAATCCCGGATTGGTGGCGTTCCGCCAGCGGATCATTCCGTCCTGAACGGACATCTGCAGCGTGTATTGGCTGTACTGCAGGTTTTCCAGGTCCTGTCGATAGTTCCAGTTGTTCGCGAGTTCCGCGTAGGAGAACACCGAAATCGTCCTTCGCCGATGGCTCGTGTTCATGACCTTCAAGGCCCAGTATTCGAAAGCCTGACCCTTGGGGATGAAGACGGTCAGTTCGGTGTAGATGCCTTCGTACTCGGCCTCGAAGACGGAGTAGCCCAGTCCGTGGCGCACCTTGGACCAATATTTGTCCAATGGCTTCGCCACCGGCTGCCAGGATGCGGACCAGAAGTTCCCGGTCTGGTCGTCCCTCAGGTACAGGTATCGCCCGGGTTGGTCCACCGGCAATCCGTTGAACCGCATCCTCAGGATCCTTCCGGTACCCCCGGACTTGTAGAAGCTGTATCCGCCGGCGTTCTGGGTGATGATCCCGCCGTAGAGACGCGAACCCAGGTAGTTGATCCAGGATTTGGGAGTGTCCGGCCGGGTGATGACGTACTCCCTGGCCTTGTCGTCGAAGTGGCCGTATTTCATGCTTCGCGTTCGCTCCGATCGGTTCGCGTTGGGCTCGCGGGTCCTGTCTTCCAAAGCTAGACCCTTGGCGCCATGCTCGCTTGCCGTTGGACCCGGGATGGAGGAATGGGGATGAACCCACCGGGGAGAAAACGAAAAACCAGATCCACGGAGATGTGGATCTGGTTGGAAATGCGGAACCGAACCCGCGTTTCGTCGAAGTTCGCCTTCGACGCGGTCGGGTGGATCAGACGGAGGGAGCCGCTTCCGTGATGTCGACCTTCTTGGTGGGTCTCGAAGCCTTTGGCTTGCGGACCTTCTTTTCAAGCTTGTCTTCCACCAGCGTGATGATCGCCATCGACGCGGCGTCCCCGGCCCGCTCCATGTCCATCTTCAGGACCCGGGTGTACCCGCCTTGCCGTTCCGCGTACCGGGGTCCGATGGTCTCGAAGAGTCCCTGCAGGACTTCGTGGTCGTGGATGACCTTGGCGGCTTCGCGACGCGCGGAAAGATCGCCCTTCTTGGCGAAGGTGATCAGCTTCTCGACCAGTGGTCTGACGGTCTTGGCCTTGGCCACCGTGGTGCGGATCTGCCGTTCGATCTGGTTTTCCTTCAGTCCTTGCCTGAGGACCGAGGTGGCCAGGTTGGACAACAACGCCTTGCGGTGGGACGCCGGGCGTCCCAGTCGATTTCCTTTGACTCCGTGCTTCATCTGGATGTCCTCAATCGTTGAGGTAGCGGTCGACGTCGACGCCGAAGCCCAGACCAAGCCCCTGGAGGACCTCGTTGAGCTCGACCAGCGACTTGCGCCCGAAGTTCTTGTACTTGAGCATGTCCTGCTCGGTGTTGCGCACGAGGTCGGCGATCGTGTGGATGTTCGCCATGCGCAGGCAGTTGCTGGATCGGACGGAGAGTTCGAGTTCGTCCACGCGCATCTTGAGGATGCCCGCGATGCGTTCCCGCTCGCCGTCGTTGTCGACCGTGTCGGCCTGTTCCAGCTCCCCTTCGAAGTTGATGAACAACTCGAAGTGGTCCACGAGGAGCTTGGCCGCGTAGGCCAGGGAATCCTCCGGAGTGATGGAACCGTCGGTGTTGATCTCCAACGTGAGCTTGTTGAAGTCCGTCTTCTGGCCGACCCGCGTGTCTTCCACCACCAGGTTCACCTTCGTGACCGGGGAGAAGTGCGTGTCCAGGTAGATCCAGCCGATGGGATCTTCCGGACGCTTGAGGTCGTCGCCCACCGCGTATCCCCGGCCGGAGGAGACGCGCATCTCGATGGAGAGGCTCGCGTTCTTGTCCAGGGTGGCGATGTGGAGATCGGAATTGAGGATCACGACGTCCGGGTTGGCCTCGATCGCCGAAGCCCTCACCTCGCCCTCGCCAGTGACATCCAGCTTGAGCCGAGCGTCGCGGTCGGAGTGCAGCTTCAATCGGAGCTGCTTGAGGTTGAGGACGAGATCGGTGATGTCTTCCTTCACGCCCGGGATGGTGCCGAACTCGTGCGGAGCGCCGTCGATGCGGATGGCCACGACGCGAGCGCCCTGGAGCGACGAAAGCAGCACGCGCCGAAGCGCGTTGCCCACCGTCACACCCCAACCGCGTTCGAGCGGTTCGACCGTGAATTTTCCGAAGGATTCCGCCGAGGAGGGGGATTTCACGACCCCCTTCGGCATCTGGAGCGCCTTCCACTTCATGGAGAATTCCCTTACTTGGAGTAGAGTTCGACGATGAGCTGTTCGTTGACAGGCGTCGGGATCTGGGTGCGCGTCGGGATGGAGAGCACGCGACCGGCGAGCTTCACCTTGTCGATCGACAACCACTCCGATTCCGTCCTGCGGCTGGCACCGGCCAGCGCCGCCTGGATCACCGACAGATTCCGTGAAGATTCGGCCAGTTCCACCACGTCGCCGACCCGCAGGCGCATCGAGGGGATGGAAGCCTTGCGGCCGTTGACCAGGAAATGTCCATGCCGGACGAGTTGGCGCGAGGTGTTGCGGTTGGGCCCGAAACCCAGGCGGTAGACGATGTTGTCCAGCCGGAGTTCGAGGAACTGCAGCAGGTTCTCGCCCGTCACACCATGGACGTGCGCGGCTTCCTCGAAGTAGCGGCGGAACTGCTTTTCCAGCAGACCGTAGGAGCGCTTCGTCTTCTGCTTTTCGCGCAACTGCGTGCCGTACTCCGACGCCTGGCGGCGGCGAAGCATGCCGTGCTGGCCGGGGACGACATTGCGGCGCTCGATGGCGCACTTCTCGGTGAAGCAACGATCGCCCTTGAGGAACAACTTTTCGTGCTCGCGCCGGCAAAGCCGGCAAACGGGACCGCGGTAGACAGCCACTGGGTCAGACCCTCCTGCGCTTGCGTGGACGGCATCCGTTGTGCGGAATGCCGGTCACGTCTTTGATCGATAGAATGTCGAGGCCGGTGGCCTTGATGGAGCGGACGGCGGCCTCCCGGCCGGATCCGGCGCCCTTGACCAGCACGTCGGCGCGTCGGACTCCCAGGTCCAGGGCGGCCTTGGCGGCAGCTTCGGCGGCAACCTGGGCCGCGAAGGGCGTGCTCTTGCGAGAACCCTTGAAACCGGCCTTGCCAGGCGTTCCCCAGACCAGGACGTTGCCGGCCTGGTCCGTGATGCTGATGATGGTGTTGTTGAAGGAGGACAGGACGTGGATCACTCCCGTCGAATCCGCACGCTTCTTGCCCTTGCGACGTTTCTCTCCCTGCTCGGGGACGTCGGCGACCTCTGCGGTCTGGGTCTCCTGGTTTTCGGCCATTTTGCTCTCTTGAATGAGTGGGTTACTTCTTCTTGTTCGCGACGGTCTTGCGCGGACCCTTGCGCGTGCGCGCGTTGGTGCGCGTGCGCTGTCCACGGACCGGCAATCCACGGCGATGGCGGATGCCACGGTAGCAGCCGATGTCCTGGAGCCGCTTGAGCGAGATGCCCAGCAGGGAACGCAAGTTGCCCTCCACCGGGAAGTTGCCTTCCACGAAGGCGCGGATCTTGCCGATCTCCTCGTCGCTGAGTTCGCCGATCTTCTTGCCCCGTTCGATGCCCGTCTTGTCCAGGATCAAGGTCGCCCGCGTGTGCCCGACACCGAAGATGTGGGTCAGCCCGAATTCGGAGCGCTTGTTGTTGGGGATGTCGATGCCGAGAATGCGTGCCATTTGCCTCTTACCCTTGCTTCTGAGCGTGGCGGGGATTCTTTTTGCAGATGATGCGTACGACGCCCCTGCGGCGGACGATTTTGCACTCCGTGCAACGGACTTTGATGGATGCCCTGACTTTCATCGAACCTGGTCCTTATTTGTGACGGTAGACGATGCGTCCACGCGAAAGATCGTAGGGGGACAATTCTAGTAAAACCCTGTCACCTGGCAAGATACGGATGTAGTGCTTGCGCATCTTTCCGCTGATGTGCGCCAAGATCAGGTGGCCGTTCTCCAGTTCCACGCGGAACATGGCGTTGGGCAGGGGCTCCACGACTTTTCCCTCGACTTGGATGCCCTCTTCCTTGGCCATCCTCAGTAACCCTGCCGACCGCGGATCCGGCCTTTTTCGAGGAATCCCTCGTAGTGCCGGGTGCGGAGGTGGGCTTCGAATTGTCGAAGGGTTTCGAGGGCGACGCCCACGCAAATCAACACGCTGGTGCCGCCGAGGTAGAAGGTAGTGCCCAGGCTGTCCTTGATGTAGTACGGCCCGATGGAGATGATCGCCAGGAAAATCGCTCCTGGAAGCGTGATGCGAGTGAGGACGTAGTCGATGTACTCCGCGGTCTTCTTGCCGGGTCGGATGCCCGGGATGAAACCACCCGACTTCTTGAGGTTGTCGGCGATGTCGGTCGGATTGTACTGGACGGCCGTGTAGAAGTAGGCGAAGAAGATGATCAGGAGACTGAAGGCAACCGAGTACGCCCAATGCCCGGGAGTGAAGACCCGCGCGAAATCCTGCATGGCCGGCACCGAAGGCATGAAGGAAGCCATGGTGCTGGGGATGAACATGATGGAGGAGGCGAAGATCACGGGGATGACGCCCGCGGTGTTCACCTTGAGGGGGAGGTAGCTCGCCGCGCCGCCCATGAGCTTTCGTCCCACCACCCGACGCGGATTCTGCAGGGGAACCCTGCGGATGCCCTGGTCGACCAGGACGATGAACGCGATGATGGCGAACACCACCGCCAGGATCAGGATGGATCGGACCACTTCCTGGTCGCCGGACATGACCAACTGGACCTCGTTCCACACACCTTTGGGGATGCGCGCCACGATGCCGATGAAGATGATCAGGCTGGTGCCGTTTCCCACACCGCGGGCCGTGATCTGTTCGCCCAGGTACATGACGAACATCGTGCCCGTGGTCAGGGTGAGCACCGTCAGGAGGGTGAAGGCGATCTTGCCTCCGCCCGACCGGAAGAATTCCACCACGATGGCCCCGCCGTCGCGGGTCGTGACGGAAAGAAGGAAGATCGAGACGCCGATGGCCTGCAGGGCGGCGATCCCCACCGTGAGGTAGCGCGTCCACTGGTTGATCTTGTTGCGCCCTTCCTGGCCTTCCTTCTGCAGCTTGGCGATGGTGGGGAAGATGGTCCCCAAAAGCTGCATGATGATGGATGCCGAGATGTAGGGCATGATGCCCTGGGCGAAGATGGCCGCGTGCGAGAAGGCTCCGCCCACGAACATGTTGTACATGTTGAACAGGTCGTTGGAGGAGTTCGCGAAGAACGAGCTCAGAGCCTTGGAGTCGATGCCGGGTGTGGGAACCAGTCCCCCCAGGCGATACAACACCAGCATTCCCAGCGTGAAGAGGATCCGCTTCCTGAGGTCGGGGATCTTCCAGATCTGGATCAGGCTCTGCAGGAATCTCACGATCAGGCTCCGATCAGCTCGATCGTGCCGCCGGCCGACTCGATGGACTGGCGGGCGCCTGCGGTCACCGCGTGGACCTTGATCTTGAGCGCCTTGCCGACTTCGGCCTTGCCGATCAGCTTCACGGTGACGTCCGCGCGGGAGATCAGTCCCGCCTTGCGCATCGCCTTGGGGTCGAACTCGATTCCTTCCCTCTTGGCGAGCACCACGAGATTGACTTCCTCGGGCTGGAGCACCGGCGAGTTGAAACCGCGCTTGGGAAGACGGCGCTGCAGGGGCGTCTGTCCGCCCTCGAAGGTCCGCTTGTGCTTCGCGCCGGAACGAGCATGGGCGCCGTTGTTGCCCTTGCCCGCGGTCGAGCCCTGGCCGGAACCTTCGCCGCGGCCGAGCCTCTTGGAGACCTTCTTCGCCCCTGGCTGGGGCTTGAGCTGGTTGAGGTTCACGCTTCGACTTCCTTCACGGAAACGAGATGGTTGACCACGCGCAGCATGCCGCGGATCTGCACGTTGTCGGGCTGGACCACGCTGTGCCGGATGCGCCGCAACCCCAAGGCCTCGATCGTCCTGATCTGGGGCTGGGTCGAGCGCACGGTGGAACGCGTCTGGGTGATTTCGAGTTTCTTGGACATGTTGTGCCTCAGCGCCGCATCTCTTCGTAGTCCTTGCGCAGACGCAAGGAGCGAAGCCCCTTGAGGGTGGCCTTGACGACGTTGTGCGGATTGGTGGATCCAAGCAGCTTGGTCAGGATGTTGTGGACACCGGCCAGCTCGAGGACGGCGCGAGCGGCGCCGCCGGCGATGACGCCGGTACCTTCGGAGGCGGGCTTGAGGATGATCTTCGCCGCTCCGAACTTCGAGAAGGTCTCGTGCGGGATCGTGTGCTTGTACAGCGGGATCTCGACCACGTGCTTGCGGGCGTTTTCCGTCCCCTTGCGGATGGCTTCGGCGACGTCGTTGGCCTTGCCCGATCCGATGCCGACCTTGCCCGCGCCGTTTCCGACCACGACCAAGGCGTTGAAGCCGAAGCGGCGTCCGCCCTTCACCACCTTGGCGACGCGGTTGATCGCGACCACCTTCTCCTGGAAGTCGCCCTCGAGCGGGGTGGCGGTGTTGTCGCGTTCGTTGCGTTCGTTGGCCATGCTCAGAACTCCAGTCCAGCGGATCGGGCGGCTTCGGCGACTGCCTTCACGCGCCCGTGGTAGATGTTGCCACCGCGGTCGAACACGACCGCCGAAATGCCCTTTTCCTTGGCTTTCACCGCGATCAGCTCGCCGATGATCTTGGACGCGTCGGTCTTGGTTCCCTCGCCGACCTTCTCGCGCACTTCCTTGGAATCGGATGTCACGAGGGCCAGGGAGGTGCCGGTGTCGTCGTCCACCAGCTGGGCGTAGATGTGCTTCAGGCTGCGTCGAACCGCGAGGCGGGGACGCGCTGCGGTGCCTTCGACCTTGGAACGGACCCGGGCATGGCGGGCGATCCTGGACTGGTACCTCTGGGAGGCGATCTTGGACATGGGTTTTCCTTTACCCGGACTTCTTGCCGGCCTTGCGGCGAATGGTCTCGTCGGTGTATTTGACTCCCTTGCCCTTGTAGGGCTCGGGAGCGCGGAAGCCGCGGATTTCCGCAGCGACCTGGCCGACTTCCTGCTTGTCGGCGCCTTCCACCACGATCTTGTTCTGGCCTTCGACCTTGACAGAGATCGTCTTGGGAGGAGTGAATTCCACGGGGTGGCTGTATCCCAGGAACAGGGTGATGCCATGTCCCTTCTGCTCCCCCCTGTAACCGACTCCGATGATTTCCAGATCCTTGCGGAACCCGATGCTCACGCCCTTGACCATGTTGGCGGCGAGCGCGCGCTGGGTCCCGTGCAAGGCCTTGATGGCGCCTTCGTCGCTGGAGCGCACGAAAGACAGCACGTTGCCCTCGATCTGGACGTCGATCGCCGGATGGACGTCGCGGCTGAGCTTTCCCTTGGGCCCTTCGACCAGGAGGGTGCGGCCGTTGAGGCTCGCCTTCACCTTGTCGGGAAGGACGATGGGATTTTTTCCTACACGAGACATGGGTTCACCAGACCTTGAGGAGGATTTCCCCACCGACATTGGCCTCGCGGCTCTGCCTGTCGGTCAGGACACCCTTGGGGGTGGAAAGGATCGCGTATCCCAGTCCGTTGATGACCTTGGGTATTTCCCCCACGCCGGCGTAGAGACGCCGACCCGGAGTGGAAACCCGCTCGAGGCCTTGGATGACCGGTGTCCGTCCGTTGTACTTCAGGAGGATCTTGATGATCCCCTGTCGTCCATCGTCCACGACAACGAATTTGCGGATGAATCCGGTCTCCTGGAGGACCCGGGTCACTTCCCGCTTGATGTTGGAAGCCGGTATGTCCACCGAGCGGTGGCCCGCGCTGGACGCGTTGCGAATCCGTGTGAGGAAATCGCCAATCTGATCGCTGCTCGCCATTCTTTTGGTCTCCGGTACGGGTTACCAGCTGGCCTTGGTGACTCCGGGCAGATCGCCCGCGAGCGCGAGCTCGCGGAAGCAGATCCTGCACAACCCGAAATCCCGAAGGAAAGCCCTGGGGCGTCCGCAACGGCGGCACCTGTTGTAGCGGCGGACTCGGAACTTGGGAGTCTTCCGCTGCTTTTCGATCATCGCACGTCTGGCCATCGTTCCCTCAGTTCTTGCGGAAAGGCATCCCCAGGCCTTCGAGGAGAGCATAGGACTGCTCGTCGCTCGGAGCGCTGGTGACGAAGGTGATGTTCATGCCCAGGATCGTATCGACCTTGTCGAAGTCGATCTCCAGGAAGATGATCTGTTCCTTGATGCCCAGTGTGTAGTTTCCGCGACCATCGAATCCCTTGCGGGAGACTCCGCGAAAGTCGCGAACCCGTGGAAGCGAGATGTGGATGAGGCGTTCGAGGAACTCGAACATGCGTTCGCCGTGCAAGGTGACCTTGGCTCCGATGGCCTGGTTCTCGCGCAACTTGAAGTTGGAAATCGCCTTCTTCGCCCGGGTGATCACGGCTTTCTGGCCTGTGATCGCGGTGAGCGTCTTGACGGCCTCTTCGATCAGCTTCGGGTTCTGGGTGGCTTCGCCGACGCCCATGTTCAAGACGATCTTCTGCAGGCGTGGCACCTGCATGACGTTCTTGAGCTCGAACCGTTCCTTCAGGGAAGGAATGGAAACCTCGATGTATTTCTTCTTGAGCTGGTTCATTTCGTCTTTCCCCTCAAACCGGCTCGCCCGTGGCCTTCGAGACACGGATGCGCTTGCCCGCGTCGTCGGCCTTCCAGCCGACCCGCACGGG
>DATNIW010000061.1:0-29150 GCA_035604215.1 Fibrobacteria bacterium | reverse complement strand
GGGGGGGCCGCCACTCAGGCAGCGGCGGGATTCCTTCGTTTCGGATCGCGCAGGACCCTCCCGTACACCCCCACCAAATGCGGGATCACCACATCCCAGGAGAAGAACTGGCGGGTCCGCGCCCGGGCGCCTTCCACGAGCCTCGCCGAAAGGGCGGGATCGTCCGCGAGGAGGCGCAAGGCCTCGGCCAGCGCGAAGGGGTTCCCGGGCGGCACCAGGATCCCGGTCTGGCCGTCCAACACCACGTCGGGAATTCCTCCCACCTCGCTGGCCACCAGCGCAAGGCCTGTCTCGGCGGCTTCGATGAGCACCACGCCCAAGCCCTCCGTGTCGCCTTTGGAATCCACCACCGCCGGCAGAGCGAAGACGTCGGAGATCGCGTAGGCGCGGGAAAGATCTTGCGTGGAGAGCTTCCCGGGAAACCGGATCCGCGGGTCGCCGGTGACCGCGGCGCGCGCGAGCAGGGCTTCGGTGCGGTCGCCGTGTCCAACGATGTCCAGGGTGAATCGGTCGCCGTCCAACAACGCCATCGAATCGATCAGATGCTCGATGCCCTTGCGCTCGATGTGACGCCCCACGAAAAGGATCCGGAACGGGTCCTGCGGCCGACGAGGAGTTCTGGGCGCGGCGGGAGCTTCGGGCAGGGTCGTCCCGTACGGGGACAGTTCCACCGGCACCTGGCGCAAAGCCAGGATCCGGTCGCGGGTGAAGCTGGAATTGCACAGGACGGCTTCCGACTGCCCCAGCAACCAACGCAGGACGGGCCGGATCCAAGGGTGGCGGCGCGCGAGCAGGAGTTCCGCGCCGTGGAAGTTGAGCACCACGGGAAGCCCGTGCATCCGTCCCGCCTGGGCGATCAGCCCATGGGGGAAGGGCCAGTGGACATGCATCACGTCGAACCGCTCTCGCCGGGCGAGCTTCCAACAGGCGATGAATCCGGACAGGATGTAGGGGATGGCCAAAAGCTGGAGCCAGGGTCTGCCCCGGGTCTTGGACGGAGCGCCCTCGTCATGGGTGAGGAACTCCATCGAAGTCGGCGCGTACCGGAACCGGTGGACGCGCACTCCGTCGATTTCGTGGTCGGACAATCCCTTCCAGGAGGGGGCGAGGATCTCCACCTCATGGCCCGCCTCGCGCAATCGGCGAACGGATTCGCGCATCCACGGCACTTCGGAATCCTTGGGGTGGCGGGCGTAGACGGAGCTCAGGACCAGGATGCGCATGGGCGCAAAAGATGCCTTCGGCACCGGGGAGAGGGCGGGGAACGGTCGAACTTGGGTAGTTTGGAGGCCTATGCTCCATGTCGCAATCGGACTCGCTCTCGCCGTTTCGTCCTACGGAACGGGCCATGTGCGGGCGGACCTGCTCTCCGAGCCCGTGGTGGTCCAGCCTGGACGGAATCTGCTCCTGGGAATCCGCATGCGGATGGAGCCCGGATGGCACGTCTACTGGCGCAATCCGGGCGACGCGGGTTTTTCCCTTTCCCTGAAATGGGAGAGGACGGACGGCGTCCGCCTGGACAGCCTGCTTTGGCCCGTCCCGGACACCATCGCGGTGACCCCGCTGATGACCTACGGCTTCCAGGATTCCGTCGTTCTCCTTCTGCCTGCTCGCGTGGACTCGGGGGCGACCTCCGTGCACCTTCGCGCCCACGCCAAATGGCTCGAGTGCCACGAGGTCTGCGTGCCGGGACAGGCGGAGATCGGCTTGGACCTTCCCATCGGAGCGTCCGTCGGCGTGGACACCACCTCGGGCCTCTTCGCCTCGGCCAAGGCCGCGCTCCCTGGAATCCCTCCCGGCTGGACGGTCCGGGCTTCCTTCTCCGACAGCGACCTGATCCTGGTGGGACGCGGTCCGGGAACGGCTCCGAATTCCCTGCGGTTCTTCCCTTCCCGGCAGGGTTTCGCCGACAACGCCCCGGCCCAGGTCCTGGACCGGTCACCGGACGGGTTCCGGCTCCGCGTCCGGCGCGATCCTTTCCAGCACATCGTGCCGGATTCCGTCCGCGGCGTCCTGTCCCGGCCCGACGGTTGGGGGGGTGGCCTGAAGGGCTGGGAGTTCGCCGTCGCGCCATCGCCTTTTCGCCCTTCCGACACGGCGCGCGGCGCGTCGGTCCCGTCGGCATCCTCTTCCGGCCGCTTCCTTCCCGCCTTGATGCTCGCCTTTTTGGGTGGACTGCTGCTGAACCTGATGCCTTGCGTCCTGCCGGTGCTTTCCCTGAAAGCCTTGAGCCTGGTGGCCGGCCGCGACAACCGGCACCTTCTCCACGGGTTGGCCTACACCGCCGGGGTGCTTCTCTCCTTCCTGGTCCTGGCCGGCATCCTCGTGGCGCTTCGCCGCGGAGGGGAGGCGCTGGGTTGGGGATTCCAGATGCAGTCGCCCCGCACGGTGGCCATCCTGTCCCTTCTCATGGCGCTGATGGCCCTTTCCCTGTGGGGGGTGTTCGAGCCCGGCGCCTCCTTCGCGAGCCTGGGATCGAGTTCCGCGCGCGGCGTCCTGGGTTCCTTCCTGACCGGGGTGCTCGCCACCGTGGTGGCCACCCCCTGCACCGCGCCCTTCATGGGCTCCGCGATCGGATGGGCGTTGCTTCTGCCGGACGCCCGGGTCTTCGCCGTGTTCGCCGCCCTGGGCCTTGGGCTGGCCGCGCCGTACCTCGCCATTTCCGGCGTCCCCTCGGCCAGGCGATTCCTGCCCAGGCCGGGCGAATGGATGGTGGTCCTCAAGCAGGCCTTCGGATTCGCCATGGCGGCGACGGCCGTCTGGCTGGCCTGGATCGTCGGGCGCCTGGCGGGTTCGGACGCGATCGCGCTGGTCGCCATGCTCTGGGTCTTCGTGGCCCTGGGTGCCTGGATCCTGGGACGGGGAGCGCTTCCGCACCATTCGTCCCTGGGCCGGAATCTGTCACGCTTGGCGTTCCTGGTCCTGGTGGGCGGGTCGGTGGCCGCCGCCACCCGTTGGCTCCCCGCCGAGGTGGTGCGCATTCCCGCGGCGAGCGCAGCGGAGGCGTTCCACGAGGGGACCCTGGGAAATCTGAGGAGTTCCGGCAAGCCTTGGCTCCTGGTCTTCACCGCGGACTGGTGCTTGTCCTGCCAGGTCAACGAACGCGTCGCCCTGCGCACCCTCGCCGTGGAGCGCGCCTTGAAGAAGAAGGACGTCCGCGTGGTCGTGGCCGACTGGACCGCCCGCGATTCCACCGTCTCCAAGGCCTTGGAATCCTTCGGACGCCAAGGCGTCCCCTTCTACATCCTGTCCGACGGACGGACGGAGCGCACCTTGCCAGAGATCCTCACCGAGTCGACGGTGCTGGCGGCCTTGGATTCCCTGTAGCTCACAACGCCCTCGCGATCAGGAACCAGGGCTTCCAAGTGATTTGGAGCCCCTCGGCGGTGGCTTGGCCGTCCAGGAGATCCAACAGTTGGCGCAATCCCAGGCGCCCCATGCTTCTTCCCGACGGCGGGGATCGATTGGCCCCGCTGTCGCGCAACCGGCCCAGGAAGGACCAAGCCGAAGGGTAGGACTCCGGCCATTCCTCGGTCACCAGCGAAGTCAACTCCCAGCCCGTCCCCTGGATGGCCGCGGTGACGGTCGGGAGCGAATGCCCCGGACCGCGCGGGTAGTCGAAGGGTGGATGGGTGAGGATCCGGTCGAGCTCCGGAAAATGGTCGTCGCAAAACCCGGACACGGCAAGACGCCCCTCCAAGGAACAGACTTCACGGCAGGTTCGGAAGTGCTCCCCCAGATCCGGAAACCATTGGACCAGCGCGTTGGAGGCGACGAGGTCGAAGGACCTGCCGCGAAGCTCCGGGTTTCGGGCGTCCAAGCGTTGCCAAGTGGGTGGGGAAGGCAGATCCCAGTTTTCGCGCGCGGTTCGGAGCATGGCCTCGGAAAGGTCGGTCGCCAGGATCGGAGCTTGCGGGAAGCTTTTGGCCAGGGCCCGGGTGAGGTGCCCGGTACCGCAACCCAGTTCCAAGACGGAGCCGGGACGGAGATCCCGGGGCAGAGCATCGACCAGCCGTTGGGCCATGGCGGCTTGGACCGGCGTGCTGCGGTGGTAGGTGCGGGCGGCTCGTCCGAACCGACCCGCTCTCCAGTCGCCGTGACCGGAAGAGGGCTCCTCGTCCCGATTCAAACCCGTCCCGCCAATTCCAGAAGGATCTTCCGCATCGCATCGGGCTGCCGCAGGAAGGGGACGTGGCCCGACCCCATCGGGAGATCGCGCCGAGCGTCCCCGGGAATCTCGCACTTGGGCGAAACCGGGTCGTCGGGACTGATGGCGAACAGCCGCGAGGGATGGGATGCCCAGGGCTTCTCGAACCGCAGGTTCTGGAGCAGCGTCAGTCCCTCCGCCAGGCTTTCCTCGCCCAGTTCCAGCGCCTGCCGGAACCATGCGGAACGTTCCTTCCCCTCGAGTCCGAGCCTGTCCCCGAAATCGGACAGCACCCCGGCCGCGTCGCCGAAGATCCGTCGCACCATCCGCCCCAGGACCTGCGGTTTCCATGGCCCGGCGGGGTCGCAAAAGTCGAGGAATGGACAGATGGACAGGACAGGAACCTCCGGGGGGATCCGACCCTCCCTGAGCAATCGTTCCAGGATCAGGCTCCCCAACGACCACCCCGCGACGCAGGCGCCGGGTGGTGCCGAGGAGAGCATGCGCTCCAGTCGCGCATCGCCTTGGAGAACGGTGTGGGCATCCACCAGGCGCAGATCGAACCCGGGGTAGAGCTCCTGGAGAAGCCCCCCCCAGCACTGCAGGTCCGAGGCCCAGCCCCCGATCCAGTAGAGGGGTATGTCCCCGCCGCCGCCCTTTTCCACGTTGGGCATATTTAACCTCCCTTCCACCGGAGGGCGGACAGTGCGGACGACGACATATCTTATCCCCCTGATGCGACGCCTCGTTCTTACGATCGCTTTTCTGGCGTTGGTGGTCCTGTCGGCGTGCCGGGACCCCGATCTGGACAAGGGGAAGGCTTTTCTGCAACTGGAGGATTGGCCGCGCGCCACGGTCCTGTACGACGCCTGCGTGCAGAAGGATCCGAACAACGCGGAGGCTCGCTTGGGCCTGGCCCTGGCGCGCCTGGGCTGGTCGCGCGACAAGGCCGTCTTCGGAACCGATTCCGTCGACGATTGGTTGAAGGCCGCCCGGGACTTCGCCATCGTGGATCGGCTGGACAGTACCCAGAACACCAAGGACGACCGGGCCGACGCGCTTTTCCACGCCTGTCTCTGGCTCCAGAAGAGGGGACGCACGGCGCAGGCCGAACATGTCGCCCGACTGGTCCAGATCGCCGATCCGCGCCATGCCGCTTCCGCCCAGTTCCTGGGCAACCTCTCCCGAGCCCGCGGAAACATCGCGGACGCCGAGAGGTGGTTTTCCCAGGCGATCGCGGGGGATTCCAGTTATCTGCCCGCGTACATGAGCCTGGGCGAGCTCGCGGACTTGGACCACGATCCGGAAGGTGCGATCGTCTACTGGCAATTGGGCCAGAAGCGCGACACCTCGAACACATGGTTCCGCGAGCACATCGCTTCCGTCCGCGACTCCTTGGGCTGGTCCCGGTGAAAGCTCTGCCCCGGGGTTTTTCCACACCCATCCTCATCGGCAACGGCGGCGAGGGCCAGGCCATCCTCTGCTGGCAGGACGATCCGGGTCGCTGGGTGGTGCTCAAGATGGGGGAACCCGCCGGCCGCGCCCGCCTCCGGCGGGAAGTAGACCAGCTGTCGAGGCTCGCGGGGGGTCCGGTGCCGGCGGTGATCGGACAAGATCTGGTCGGCGCCAGCCCCTGGATCGGGCTGACCTGGATCGACGGACTTCCGCTGGACGAACTTCCCGCGGAGCTGTCGGTTTCCGACCGACGGGCTCTCGTGCTGCAGGCCGCCTTGGCGGTGGCCCGGCTCCATGGCGCCAGGGTGATGCACGGAGACCTCGCGACGGCCAACCTGATCGCCAGGCCCCACGGAGAGGTGGCGATCGTCGATTTCGGACTTTCGCCCAGTCCCGACGGTGCCGTGCCGCCCGTGGAAGGAACCTGGGAAATCCTGCCTCCGGAAAGACTGGAAGGGGGATCGCCCGATCCACGATGGGACGTCTTCGCCCTGGGCGTGTTGGGGCTCCGGGTCCTGGGTGCCCTCCCTCCGGGCGCCGAATCCCGTCTGAGCTGGAGCCAGGCCGTCGCTTCCGGCGAGGTGTCCAAATGGGCGCGGGGACGCTCGTGGGGTTTGTCCTTGGCCCTGGAGCCGGATCCCGCCAACAGGCCCGAGGACGCCGCCGCCCTGGTGCGTCTGCTGGAGAAGGATTGGGGGGATCCCCCCTTGGCCCGCAGCGTCCTCCAGTTGGCGGTGGATCATCGGATGGAGCATCTCCTCTCCCGGGGGGTGGCGGATGCGAGAGCCCGGCGCGACTGGGATTCGGCCTGGAGGATCCAGAGGGAGCGCATCGAGCGGTCCCCGGAACCGGAAGCCTTGTTTTCGGAACTGGGCGAATTCCAGCGCCTGCGCACCAACCCCGGCTCCTCGCGTCTGCCTTGGGTCTTCGCCGCCATCGCTGCCCTGTTCGCCTTCGGCTTCGTCTCCTGGGCGGTCTTCCACAAGATCCACCGTTCGGCGGACTTCGCTTCGACTTCGGCCGAACACCCTGTCGGCGAGAACGATTTCGCCGATTCGTCCTCCTCCTCGGACGTCCTCGTCTTCGATCCTCCTCCTACGGGCTCGGTGCTCCACGTGGACGGCGTGAAGCATGCCGCCCCTCGCGACGGCTTCCTCAAGCTTCCTCCCGGCACCCACCACGTGGAGTTGGAGGACTCCATGGGCGAGTCCCTCCTGGACACCACATGGGTGGTGCCCCGACGGACCGTCGTCCGGCGACGGGCCAGGGTCGCCAGGACGGACTCCCCGACCATCTCGGACTCCTCCAAATCGACGAGGAAAGGACCTCCATGAACGCGGGTTGGATCCTGGAAGGCCCCGCCGGCGCGGGGACGCTGAGTCTCGATCGGAAGCTTCTGCTGGTGGGGTCGGGTCCCGGCAGCGATCTGCGCATCCCGGGGCTCGCCTCCACCGAAGCGCAACTGCTGGTCCTTCCCGACAAGGTGGTGGTGGAGGCGCAGACAAAAACAGTCCTGGTGGACGGAAACCCCGTCAAGCCCGGGTTCCCTGCGGAGCTTTCGGAAGGCGGCACCCTGGCCTTTTCCGACGGGAGGGCCTGGAGACTGGGTCGAGCACGGGCGAAGACCGGATCCCTGGAACCGGTCCTTCTGGCCGTGGAGCTCCTCTTGGAGTCGCCCGACCCCTCGTCCACCCTTCCTCGCCTGCTGGAGTTCGCCGCCCTCCACCTGTCCGCCGACGAGGGGGTGGTCCTGGGTGGGGACGGTTTCCAACAGGTCGTTTCCAGTTGGCCGGAAGGACACGAGGCCACCTTCTCGCGTTCCGCGGTGAAATCGAGCCTGGAGCGTTCCGGCGCCGTGCTCTGGGCGGAATCGGGAGGAAGCGACGCGCCCTTGGCGGGGCCGTCCCTCCTGGAGTCCCAGATCCGCTCCATCCTTTGCGCCCCCTTGCGCCTCTCCGACGAACCAACGCCCTTGGGCGTCCTGTACCTCCATCGCACCGGCAGTGGATTGGCGTTCCAGGAAGAGGATCGCCGATCCTTCCAGCGCCTGGTGGAGACCCTTGCGCGCGTTCTGGTGGCCGCCCGGCGCCACCGCGAGGATCTCTCTTCCTTGGAGGCCCTGCGAGCCTCGGAGAAGGGAGACGGACTCCTCGCGTTCTCGCCCGCCATGCAGACGGTGGTGGCCCAGGCGCGCAAATTCGCCCCGTCGACGGTTCCCCTGCTGATCCTGGGTGAAACGGGAACGGGCAAGGAGAAGTTGGCTCAATTGGTCCATCGGTCGTCCCGTCGCCAAGGCCCGTTCATCGCCATCAACTGCGCCGCCATCCCGGCCAATCTCATGGAATCCGAGTTGTTCGGCCACGAAAAGGGCGCCTTCACCGGGGCCACGGTGGACCGCGAGGGATTGTTCGACGCCGCCAAAGGCGGGACGCTCTTCCTGGACGAGATCGGCGAACTGGCGTTGCACCTGCAGGCCGCGCTGTTGCGTTCGCTCCAGGAAAAAACCATCCGGCGCGTCGGTTCCTCCAAGGAACACCCCGTGGATGTGCGCATCGTCGCCGCCACCCACCGCGATGTGGAGGCCATGGTCCGGGATGGGAAATTCCGCCAAGACCTCCTGTTCCGCTTGAATGTCGCCACGGTGTCCATTCCCCCGTTGCGGGATCGGCACGAGGATGTGCTCCCCTTGGCGCGCGTGTTCGCCCAGAAGGCCTCCGCCGAATTCGGTGTGGCGTTCGCAGGACTGTCCCGTGCCGCGGAAAAGGCCCTTCTGCGCCACGATTGGCCCGGAAACGTCCGGGAGTTGGAGAATTGCATGCAGCGCTCCCTGCTGGAGGCGGGCGGAAGCCGCATCCAGCCGGAGCACCTGGGACTCCGGGAAGGCGCCCCTCCACTGGGAACTCTGGCGGAAATTCGGGAAACCGCCGAGCGGAGAGCAGTGGATTCGGCGCTCAGCCGGGCCGAGGGAAACCTCACCCAGGCCGCATCCATCCTGGCGATCGACCGGAAGGTCTTGAGGGATCTGCTCAAACGGCTGGGCATGTACGAGGGGGGGGAAGATTGAGAGAATCAGATCTGGAATTGCCGACTTGGTTACAATTGCGTTACATTTGCTCCAACTCCTGCACCAGGAGAGGACCATCTCACTCTCATCACTAGGAATCCAGATGAAGAAGCTCGCCTCCATCCTCGCTCTCGCCGCCTTCGCCGCCTTCGCACTGCCCGCCCAAGTGGACACGGCAAAGAAGGACACCACCAAGAAAATGGAGTCCAAGAAGGACACCGCCAAGAAGATGGAGTCCAAGAAGGATTCCACCAAGAAGGCCGAATCCAAGAAGGTCGAGCCGAAGAAGGACACGGCGAAGGTGGATACAACCAAGAAGAAGTGATCCTGTCGAGAGAATCGACAGATTGGAAATGAAGCGGAACCATCGGTTCCGCTTTTTTGTTCCTTCCCTCTTCGTTTCGTGCCTATGGTTGCGACAGTGGAAAGGTGGCATGGGCTTTGACCTCGAACGGGGCTTTGATCCCAGGGGGGGTGCAGTGATGTCCAAAAGCAGTGAGTCCGCAACCTTCTGGGCAGTGGCGGCATTCGGACTGCTGCTGGCGGCACCCGTCGCAAGGGCTGCGGAATCCGTGGAGCCGGACCCGGCGGCCATCACCGACCCGGTGGAGCGCGAGTTCCAGGGTCGGCTTCAGGAATTGCGTGAACGGCAGAAGGTCCAGACGCACCTCCTGCAAGCACGCAAGGACCTGACTCCGGAACAGCGGCTGGAGAAGCGTCGGGCGCTGATCAACGTCCACCAGAAGGAACTCCACGCCTTGGAGGCCCAGTACCAGAGCCGCTTGTCTCCCGAAGCGCGTTCCCGATGGATGGAGCGGAAGGCCACTCGCCAGAAGAAGTTCGACAAGCTGAGGCGCTCGTCCAGGGACTCGTCGGTCCCTCAACCGGGTTACAATACAGGAGGCCGATGATCCAGCTGCTCGTCCCTCTGCTTTCGCTGCTCGCGTCCACTCCCGACTCCCTGGTCCTGTGCCGGGCCAGGGAGAAGTTGTCCGATCGGGACACCGTCGGTGCCATCGATCTTCTGCAAGACTGGTCCGAGGCCCATGTCGAGTCGCCTGCCGTGGCCGGTTTGCTGGATTTCCTCCAACTTCCCGAACCGGAATCCACCATCCCCCCCCCGGATACTGCCAAACCTTGGCCCCTCCCCCGACGCGATCTTTGGTCGATTCTCGCGGAAGGCGTGTTCCACCCCGATCGCGACCTGCCCGCCCTGGGGGGATTGGACCTCACACGCAAATTCCCCTTGTCCGCTTCCGTCGGATCCACGAATCTGTTGGCGGGGATTTCGGGCGGTTCGTGGCTTGAAGGCACCAACCCCTACGCCGACGCCGACCTCTGGACGGGAATCGAATTCCGCCGACCGGATTGGTACGCGAGCATCGCGGGTTGGGGCGGTTGGATGGAACGGAACCTTCCCGAAGCGGGGATCTCCGGCGAGTGGCAGATCGCGTCCCATCTCGGGGCGTGGGAGTTCAGAAACGGTCCGATGGCCCGCTTTTCCTGGCGACTCACCCGGTACCTCGGATGGACCGCAAACGCCACCAGACGGAGCGGGACGGGGAGCTTGGATCTGGGCGGTTCGCTTCGCTGGCGACAAGATCCGGCTTGGCCGTCGGTTCCCGATTTCGATTCCTCGAAGGCGACCCTCGCCCGCTCGCGACTGCAGGCGACCCTCCAAGCGGCGCTCACCCGAATCCACGGAACCTTCGCCTACGGTCCGGAGTCGTATCTCGACGGCAGGATCTCCACGACAAACGACCATTGGCGCGATTCCACGGGGACGCTGTCGGAAGACCGCTCGGATCTGGCCTTCACCGCTGGAGGCCTCCTTCGTTGGGCCCCGAGCCATTCCTGGTCGGCCCAGGGCGAACTCGGCTGGACCTTCGTGGCCAGGTGGGGGGAGCCGGAACTGGATCTGTCGCCGTTCGAGGAGGGTCCCTTCCTGAGGCTCACCTGCCGTTCCGACTTCTGACCCGTACCAGGGCCCTCTCCCCGATCGGCCGTTACCTCGATACGACCTTGGCGCTTTGGGAGAAGCCCGGCCCCTGGACATGCACGAGACGGATTCCCGCTGCGAGTCCAGCCGTCGGGATGGCCAAGCTGTGGGGCCCCGCAGGAACCTCGCAAACCACTCGATCCACGTGTCCGGCCACATCCACGATCTCGATCCGCAATTGGGCCGGCCAGGAAAGATCGGTCACCAGGCTCGCCGTTCCTCCCTGCCCGGACTCGACGCGCCACGCCCTGGGCGCCGACGGTGACGCCTGGTCCCGGATGGACGTGACCGCGGCGTAGGGGAAGGCTCCCAGGTCCGGCCTGGTCCCCGTGAACGGAAGCCCCACGTCCACGCCGGCACCGATCAGGTCGCTGCCCTTCACCAGATGCATGAACTGGAAGTCGGGAAGGCTCCCGTCCGCCTTGCGCGGGCCGAAGACCCCCGCAGTGTCCAAGCTCGCGAAGTCGGCGTTGGACACCGTCACCGGCAAGGTCCAGGAATTGTCCGCATCGTCCGGCTTGTCGTAGCTGCTGTCCGAGACCAGGGCGCTGCCGCCGAAGGCCACGTTGTTGCGGTAGGTCCCGACGGTGATCGGCGATCCCACCGAGTCGTTGGCTCCGTTGGACTTCAGGCCCAGCATGTTGAAGTCCGGATGGCTGCCGTAGCTCGTGTTGTCGTAGAAGTAGCACGAGACGGGATGGTGGTTCGCGTAGAAGCCCGCCGCCTTGACGTTGAAGGCCAGGCAGTTCTCCACCTTGTGCTTGGGAGCGTTGGCCGGCATCGCTCGCGGATCGGCTCCGTAGCCCCCCGCCTTGAATCCGTTCCCGTTGCCCGCGGCCAGACTCGTCGTGGTGCCGGGTATGTAGCCGCTGTAGGCGGCGATGCAGTGGTCCCAGGTCACCGGCTCGAAGGCGTTGATGCAATCGAAGCCGTCGTCGGAATTCATCCAGGCGCGGCAACCCCGCAGCACGTTTCCGGTGTCGCCCACCGAAATGTGTACGCCGAATCCGTCGGCGCTCTGCCCGTCTCCGTTGGAGGTCAGCGAATCCCTGTTGTGGTGAGAATCGCAGTTCAGGCCCAGGTTCCCGGCCCCCTTCTGGATGAACAGGCCGGGCCCCATGTTGTGGTGCATGTTCAACTGTTCGAAGATGTTGAAGCTGCCCGAAACCCACACCGCCCAGGACTCGTGGTTGAGATTGTTGTTCTGGGGAACTCCGGTGATCTCCAAACCCTTCAGATGGATCCAGTTCCCCTCGGCCCAGATGCCCTTGACCCGGCAGGATTGCTTGATTCCAACGAAATTGAAAAGGGGCGTCTCGCCGGGGTAGGCCATGTAATGGATCAAGTGCCCCTGCGTCCCGCTCTTGTTCAGCTCGACGCCAGCCACCAGCGCCGTCTGGCTGGAACAGGTCGTGGTGGCCGCCGTGTAGTTGTATTCCCCGCCCCGGAAATACACCGTATCCCCGGGTTGCGCGGCGATCTGCCCCTGGGCGAAGCTCGCGAACGGGGCGGCCAGGGTTCCCGCCGCCTTGTCGCTTCCCGCTGGACTCACGTAGTAGGTGGCCGCCTGGAGGCTGCCGAGCCCGGTCAAAACCAGGGTGGGAATCTTGAGTTTCACGCCATGCCTCATCGGATGCCGATCCCGGGTTGAAAAGGTGCTCGACCAGAGCCTACCAGGAGAAGTATCGCCCAGATTCCCCGGTTTCGCGCCCCGGTTCGACCCCGCATGGCGGAAAACCGTTGACCCCGTGTCGACGCCGGAGAGGATGATCGCCGCTCCAGGATCGCACCAACTCTACCAGACCTTCCGCCAGCACGCAGCCGCACCCAAAAGGGCCAGCAGAAGCAGGGCCAATCCACCCACTTCCCATGCCCTGGCGATCTGCGGATTGTGGAACCTGAATTCCACAAGGTGCTTCCCTGCCGGAATCGGGACGGCGCGGAACGCGAGGTCGGCGCGCAGGATGGGGGCCTCCACGCCGTCCACGGTGGCGTGCCAAGCGGAATACCAGGAGTCCGCGAGGAACAGGAGCGACGGTGCGGAAGCCTGCGCCGATACGGTGATCAAACCCGGGGTGTAAACCTCGATGGCGGCTGCCTGCCCATGCAAACTGGTGTCCGGGGACGGCGAACCGACCTTGGAACGATCGGCATCCAGAAGGATCACCTGGGAATGGACATCGAAGGAGGGAGCCTGGAGCTGGGGGGCAACCTGGTCTTCGGGAGCGAAACTCCACCGGGGCGCCACCCAGGCCCTGGGCAGCGCGGAAGTGTTCGGGAAGATGCTCTCCCGGCCCAGCGAATCCTTGTAGAGGAGGTACTGCACGTTGAGGATGTCCAGGAGATGGGACCCCGAGAGTCCCTTGGGCCCCTGCTCCAGTCCCTGGAAGAGCCCGGATTCCCGGAATTTGCGGTACCAGCGCAATTCCAGGTCGGAAAATCCTCCCGCGTTCTCGAGATGGTAGAAGTCCTGGAAGCCCTGCTGGTAGGCACCGGGAGGGATGTCGAGGACGCGAAACTTGCCCGGAATCGACTCCAGGGTCTGGGCCGCGTTGGAGCCCGGGAAGACCTGGTCCATGGTGGTGGTGCGCAGGTAGCCGTGGTCGATGGACCACAGGTCGACCAGACCCAGCACCAGCCAGATGGAGAGGACCAGTTCCTTCTTCCAGATCCCGGACAGGAACTGCCTCAGGGCGAAAAGGCATCCGCCGGCCACGAGTCCCGCGCGCAAGGCGCCCAAGCGGAAGGAGTCCTGGGCCAGGATCTGGTTCTGGAGGTTCGGATTTCCGGGAACGGGGGGGAAGATCCCCGTCCAGATGTCGTACGCGATCGAGGGGGCCAGGGAGAGCAGCAGGCCGATCCCGGCGAGCGAGACGGACAGCCAGAGAAGGATCTTCCTCTGCTTTTCGGAAGCACGGCCCTCCTTGGCATCCATCGCCTGGAGCAGCGCCCCGAAACAAAGGAGCATTCCGGCCGCCAACCAGAACAGGATCATGGACGGGGCACGGAACTTGTCCACCTGGGGGATGAACCGGAAGGCGAGACCGAGGATCGGGGTGTGGGTGCCCAGCCCGAAGAGGATGGCCAGTCCCCCGATCCCCGCCGCGGTGCGGGTGCGAACGGACCCCGCCAGGAACAACCCGGCGAGACCGAGGACCAGAAGCGCCACTCCCGGCGCTTCGGTGTTGAGCTTGAACGGATTCTGTCCCCAGTAGGTCTGTTCGACGCCCACGAATTCGGGCACCACGAGCGCCGGGACGTCCTCCCAACCCAACGACCAGGAGCCGGCGTGTTCCAGGGTCTGGTTTCCGCTGCCTTCCCCGCGCACCGTGGCCTTCTCCACGAATCCCGTGGCGGGCAGGAGGATGGGAGCGCCCAATCCGATCCCGAGCCCGATGGCGATCCAGAATCCCAGGGCGCGCCCCGCCAAGGCCTTCGGCTTCCCGCGAAGCGTCCAGAGCCCCGCCAGCCAAAGGAGAAAGAAGCCCCACAAGGCGAAGTAGACCAGTTGCACGTGGGTCGTGAAGAGCATCCATCCCAAGGTCGCGGACAGCAGCGCGGCCCAGCGCCACCTGCCCGTGTCCATGAAACGGAGCAGACCGAGCAGGGCCAGGGGAAGCACGGCCAGGATGTAGTACTTGCCAACGTGCCCTCCCAGGATCAGGGAGAAGGTGTAGCCGTTGAACATCCAGAGGGTGGAGAGAAGCACCGACGCGAAGCGGCCCAGCCTGAACTGGTGCCTTCCCAGGAGATAGGCCGCGCCCCCCGAGATCAGCGTGTGCAACCAGATGGAGATTCCCACCCGCTTCACCCCGAAGCCCAGAAGCATCATCAGGACGGAAAGGGGGTAGACGCCTTCACCCGGCATGGACTCGTAGACCGGATTTCCGCCCAGCTGCGACCCCCACCAGACCGGTAGGATCCCCTTGCGCAGGTACTCGGCGTAGAGCTGCCACGAGCCGATGCCCCGCAACTGGTCCTGGGCGTAGACCAGGGTGTCGGGCCCGGAAAGGAGGAACGGAACGAACAGCACGGTGCCAAGGACGAAGATCGCGGCGGCGACCAGTAGGCGTGGCTTGAGCTGGGATGGCGTGGGTTCAGACATCCGATGAAGATAGATCGAGCGTCCAAGCCACGCGGGACCGCAAAGGGTGCGGCCACGGTCGGCACGGCTAGATTTCCACGGTCCATGCCCGACACGCCACCGATCGTCCCGAGACGCTACTTCCTGGAAACCTACGGGTGCCAGATGAACGAGTACGACAGCGGTCTGGTGTCGGGCATGCTCGAAGGCCTCGGTTTCCTGGCGACGCGCGATCCGGGAGAGGCCGATCTCATCCTGGTCAACACCTGCTCGGTGCGGGAAAAGGCGGAAGAGACCGCGCTGGACAAGCTCGTCTCCATCGCCCACCACAAGAGGCGCAACCCCGCCGTGCGCCTGGGGGTTCTGGGGTGCATGGCGGAAAATCGCCGGGAGTCCATCCTCGAGAGGGTTCCCGAGGTGGACCTTCTCCTGGGACCCGACCACTACGACCAGCTCCTCCCCGCGCTTCGACGCGCCTCGCGGACCGGTCCCGTGGCGGCGCTCGGCCACGACCCCTCGCAGACCTACGCGGGTTTCTTCCCCGCGGTGCCTTCCTCCGCCGTCGCGCACGTGGCCATCCAGAGAGGATGCGACAAGAACTGCTCCTATTGCATCGTCCCCACCACCCGCGGTCCGGAACGGTCGAGGGATTCCGGCGACATCCTCGAGGAGGTCCGGCGCCTGGTGGACGGCGGGGTGGCGGAAATCAACCTGCTGGGGCAGACCGTGAACGCCTGGCGAGCCGACATTTCCTTCGCTGACCTCTTGCGGGAACTCGGCAAGCTTTCGGGCCTGCGCCGGATCCGGTTCACCAGCCCCCACCCCAGGCACTTCACCGAATCGGTCTGCAGGGCCATGGCCGAGACCCCCTCCGTCTGTCCGCACGTACACGCCCCGCTGCAGAGCGGCAGCTCGCGCGTGCTCCGGACCATGCGCCGCCAGTACGGTCGCGACCAGTACCTGTCCATCCTGGACCGCTTGCGGAACTGGATTCCCGACGTGGCGTTCACCACCGACATCATCGCGGGCTTTCCCGGCGAGACCGAGGAGGACCACCGGGAAACGCTTTCCCTGATGGACGCGGTTCGTTTCGACCAGGCGTTCATGTTCGCCTATTCCCCACGGCCCGGCACGCCTGCGGCCGAGCTGGTCGAAACCATCTCGGAGCCTGAGAAGGGAGCCCGCCTGGCCGAGATCATCGAGCTCCAGAGACGACACACCTTCCAGAGGCTCGACGAACGTTCCGGCATGGTGGAGGAGGTCCTCCTCGAGGGGGCGTCGCGACGGGATCCCGACGAGTGGATCGGAAAGACCCCGCATTTCCGCAAGGTGGTCCTCCCCAGGCCACAGGGAGCAGTGCCCGGGCGGATCCTGAAGGTCCGGATCCTCTCCAGGAACGGCCAGGTCCTGCGCGGAGAATGCGCGTGAAGGTCTCCGTGCTGATTCCCTGCCACGACCACGAACGATTCGTCGAGGAAGCGATCCGGTCCGTGCTTTCCCAGGAGGGCGTGGAGGTCGACCTTCGCGTGGTGGACGACGGCAGCGGGGATCGAAGTCCCCAAATCCTGTTCCGTCTGGCCGCGGAACTGGGTTTTTCCCTGGTGTTGCGGGAAAATCGCGGACTGGTCCCCACCCTGCGCGAGCTTTCCGAAGGACTTCCCACCGCTTATTTCTGCTCCATGGCCAGCGACGACCGGATGCCTCCCGGCCGACTCGCCGCGCAGGTGGAATTCCTCGAGCGCCACCCCGAATTCGCGGCCGCCGCCGGACAGGCCCGCGCCATGGATGAACACGGAGTTTCGGCCCCGGACCTTCTGGGCCGCTTCCTGCGCGCTCGTCCCGAAGCGGACTTCCGCGGAATATTCCTGGGACTGCAGGAGATCCACGGCGCGAGCGTCCTCCTGCGCACGGAGGCGTTCCGGGCGGTGGGCGGCTACGATCCGAGGTTCTCCATCGAGGACCTTCCCCTTTGGCTCGCGCTGACCCGCGGCGGCGGACGGATCGCGGTCACCGACGTCGAGGCGTGCCACTACCGCCAGCACGGTTCCAACCTGCACTCGCGCACCGACTTCATGTACGAGCAGATTTTGTCCATCGTGGATTCCTACCGCGACCATCCTCTCCATGGGCGCGCACGCCGCCGCTGGAAGGCCGCGTGGTGGTCCGAGATCGCGTCCGTGTCGCGCGTCGACGCCTTTCGCCGGATCCCCGAACTCGGCTCCTGGGACGTCTCGTTCCTCCGGCGGCTGCCCAAGCTTCTCCTTCCCCGAAGGCCGGTGTGTCCCTGACCCCGAAGCCGGTCGTGGTCGTCGCCGTGCCCGTCCTGGAGAGCGGATACGGGGTGGCGACGGTGGCCTTGGCGCAGGGGCGGATCCTGCGACAAGCCGGCTTCGAGGTGCGGATGGTGGTCCTCCGCGAATCGAAGGAGGCGGATCAGCGTGTCCTGCGCTCCTCTCCGTTTCCCTGGGGATTCCCGGAAATCTGCCGGTCCCTCGGGGCTGGGCTGGTCATCGTCCACGGTCCTCCGTTCCTGGGCTTTGCCGCAAGACCCGGATTCCGTCCGGTCCATTGGGAGCACGGGATGGTCTTCCCCGAAGTCCTCGCCGAGCCGCAGGCGACCAAAGCCCGACACGCCCTCGCCGAGAGGTCTCGCCAGTGCGCAAGTGCGGAACTGGCCGTTTGCCCCAGCCGTTGGCTGGCGGACCGCCTGAACCTGCCCCTTGCGCGGGTGATCCCCAACGGTGCGGACCACCTTTCGCACCCGAACTTCGAGAAGAGTCCCTCCTCTCGCATCCTCCTGACCGTGCTGCGTACAGGCACCGTCGAGGACCAGTACAAGGGTCTGGGCGATCTGGTCGAATTGCCCGCCCGCCTGGGTCCGCGACATCCCTGGAAGCTGTGCGCCGTCGTGACCGGTCCGGGCGATGCGGACCACCACCTGCGACGCGCGGGCTGGGAGGTGTTTCGGGACGTCTCCAGCGCCGAACTGGGGCTTCGCTACGCCGAGGCTTCCGTCTACCTGGCGCCTTCCCGCTGCGAATCCTTCGATCTCCCCCTGGTGGAGGGACAACGATCGGGCGCAGCGGGCCTGGCTTTCGCCGGAAGTGCCCATCCCGAAACCTGCCCACATCTTTACACGTCGGTGGCCCAGGCTGCGGAAATCCTGGGACGATGGAATGGCGGCGGCTTGGCTGGGGCCGTGGAGCGTTCCCGAACTCTCGCGGAACCGTTCACCTGGGCGAACCACGGTCGCGAACTCCTGCGTCTGGTGCGAGAGCGATGGGTCCTGCCGACGTCTCCATCGCGAACCTCGTTGGCCAGGGCGCTCTTTTGGCGCTGCTGGTGGAGCGCGGGCGCGACCGTGTACGGTCTGGGCCGAAAATGGCTCCGATGAAGATCTCCGTCGCCCTGGCCTCGTGCGACGGTGAGCGTTGGATCGGAGCCCAGGTGGACTCGATCCTTTCCCAGTTGGGGGTCGACGACGAACTGGTCGTGGCCGACGCCAGTTCCACCGACCGGACCCTGGAAATCCTGGAGGAATTCGGCGACATCCGGATCCGGTTCCTGCGCGGCCTGCCCCGCGGCGACATACCGGGCACCTTCGAAAAGGCCCTGGCCGCCTGCGACGGCGAGATCGTCTTCCTGTCCGACCAGGACGACCTGTGGCTACCCGGGAAGGTGGACCTCTGCCGAAAGGCCCTGGAGGATTCCGGAGCGGACATGGTGATCCACGACGCCCGGGTCGGCGGCCCCGACGATCGGATCCTGTCGGAATCCTTCCTCGCGGACCGGCGTTTCGCGGTGGGATTCTGGCGCAACCTCTGGAGGCCCGGCTATCTGGGGTGCGCGGTCGCATTCCGACGGCGGCTCCTGCTTCGCGCACTGCCATTGCCCGAGAGGATTCCCATGCACGACTGGTGGCTGGGCCTTCTGGCCGAACGCGGCGGCGGCGTGGTCCTTCTCCGGGCACCGCTGATCCTGCACCGGCGACACGGTTCCAACGCCAATTTCGATCCGGGGCGGAGCCCCTACGGCTGGATGCGCAGGTCGCGATTCAGATTCCGGATGGCTTGGGCCATCCTGCTGCGGACCCTGCGCGCCTGATTCCCGTTCCCCGTCTTCGGGTGTTCGCGCATTGCATCTTTGCTCGGATGGACCAACGGGTGCGACTGATCGACTTCCCCATCGTCCACGATCCACGGGGAAACCTCTCCTACATCGAGGGCGAGCACCAGATCCCCTTTCCCATCCGTCGGGTCTACTACCTCTACGATGTGCCGGGGGGAGCCGTTCGCGGGGGCCACGCCCACCGGGATCTCCAACAGGTCCTCATCGCGCTGTCCGGCAGCTTCGACGTGGTGCTCGACGACGGGACCGAAAGGCTCAAGGTTTCCTTGAACCGGTCCTGGCACGGACTCCTGGTCCCGAACATGGTCTGGCGTGAACTTGAGAATTTTTCCAGCGGCGCGGTCTGCCTGGTCCTGGCATCCGAGTTCTTCCAGGAGTCCGACTACATCAGGGACCACGCCTTGTTCCTGCGCGAAGCCACCGCCACCTGATGGAACTGGTGCCCTTCGACCCCTCGCTCGCGAATGCCTGGGACCAGGCGGTGCGCGATTCGCGCAACGGCCACTTCCAATTTCTCCGCTCGTACATGGACTACCATGCGGAAAGGTTCGAGGACGCCTCCTACCTGCTGCGACACAAGGGTCGTTGGGTCGCCGCCGTCCCCGGACACGTGGACGGCCCGGACTCCTGGGCGTCCCACCGGGGGTTGAGCTACGGCGGCCTCGTCCTCTCTCCGGAACTGCAGACCCCGGACGTCGTCGAATTGTTCCGTCTCCTGAACAGGAAACTCGCCTCGCTGGGGATCCGGAGAACCTGCTGGCGACCCATCCCTTGGATCCACCACAAGGAACCTTCCGAGGAACTTCTCTACCTCCTCCATCGGCAGGGCGCGCGATTGTCGGGCCGGAATCTCTCCACCGTCGTGGACGTCCATGCCCACCGCGAATTCCAACGGTTGCGCCGACGCCGCATCCGCAACGCGATGGACGCGGACCTGCGATGCCGCCCCAGCGAAGACCTCGATTCCTTCTGGCCGCTGGTGGAGACCAGGTTGGAATCCAAGTACGGCCTGCATCCCGTCCACACCTTGGACGAGATCCGCCTCCTGCGCGCCCGGCATCCGGAGCACATCCGCCTCTACGGAGCCTACGCGGGAGACAGCCTCCTGGCCGGGTGCCTCGTCTACCTGAACGATCCTGTCTTCCATCTCCAATACCTGCACTCCTCCGACGAGGGCCGCGAAGCGGGCGCCCCGGATCTTCTGGTCGACTGGATGCTCCGCGAGCCAGCCGCGCCCTACCGTTGGCTCCATTTCGGCCACTCCTGCGAACGCGGAGGGGAATTCCTCAACGCCCCTCTCCTCTTCTTCAAGGAGGGCTTCGGCGGCCGGCCCGTGGTCGTCGACGAATGGGAATGCGACCCGGGAGCGGATCCGTTCGCCGATGGCTGATGGAGCCTTCTCCCCGCGACTTCCGGGCATCCGTCGGATCCTCCCCCCCCGCGAAGTCGCCGGAGTCGCCGCCTCCCAGGCGTTCCGCCTGCTGGTCCTGGTTTGGGTGGGGCGTCTCGTGTCCGTGCGCCTGGGAATGGAAGGGGTCCTGGCGCTGGGAGTCCTCCAGAACCTCCTGACCCTCGGGCTGTCCCTGCCTTCCCAAGCCCTCGCGATCCCCATCCAGCAGTCGGTCGCCGCCGCCGGGGCGGGAGGAGAGGATCGCGCTGCGCAGGGTTTCCTGCTGGGACAGACGTTCGCCATCCTGTCTTCCGGTGCGATGATGGTCCTGGTCCGGGCCGGTGCGATCTGGATCCCCCGGGGTTTGCCGGGCGCGGTCTGGTTGCTTCCGGTCGGAATCTGTCTTCTCGCCGCGGGATCCAATCTCCAGGCCATCGCCATCGGCAAGGGGAACCAGGTCCGGGCCAGCCAGCTCGTGGCCTTCCTCTCTCCGTTGCAGGCCCTGTGGCTCCTCGGGTGGGTGGGAAGGGGACGCTTCGGGCTGGTACCCGGCGTGATGCTGTTCGGGTTGGTGGCGTTCCCGGCCACCGCCTCGTGGCTGGGCATCCCCCGCCTCTTCCCCCTCCGGCGGCACCTGCCGCATCTCCGGTCGTGGGGACCGTTGCTCGCCATGGGGGCTCTGACCACGGTTCTGGGACCCACCGCCCAGCTCGTGCTGCGCCAGATCGTCCTGGGTGGCAGCCTGGAAGCCGGCGCCGACTGGCAGGCGGCCATCCGCCTTTCGGACATCCTCTTCGGAACATGGGCCCTCGCCTTCAGCAGTTGGGCCCTGCCACGGCTGGCGGCGCGGTCCAAGGACCCCCGGATCGGGTCGCTTTCGTTCCTCGGCGCCGGACTGCTCGGCGCCGTGGTTCTTGTTTCCGCGCCGCAGCTTCTCTCCATGGCCTACGCCCATCGGTTCCAGGGTGCGTCGGGCGTGCTGCGCCTGCAGGCGTTCGCCGAGATCGCCCGCGCCTTCGCGCTGCCATGGGCGCTTCGACTGATGTCGCGCCGGGCGGTGGCCGCCTATTCCGCGGTGGAAATCGGGATGACGGCATTCCAACTGGGATTGGCCTGGCTTCTCGTTCCCCGCCTGGGTCCGATGGGGGCTCCCGCCGCGGTGCTGGTGGAATCGGTGATTTCGGCCGCGCTCCTGCGAACCTTGGCCAAGCGTTTGGAGGCGGCGGAGGTGTCGCGGTCACCGAGCGAGCCGGGGCGGGAATCCTGACCGGGGGGGTGTAAGCCTACCTTTGCGGCATGATGACAAGACTGGAAGATCTCGAGGACTTGGCCGCGGTGGTGCTGGTCCCCACCGAGGTGTTCCGCCGGGTCCTGCTGCGCGCGGACCCCACTCTCGAGTCCGATCTCGAAGAGGCGTTCCAGGTCGCTGACAGCCAGACGGTCGTGCTCATCCCCTCCCCGGAGGACGACCAGGAACTGGAGGAATTCCTCCTGCCCCACAAGAAGGCCCTCGCCGAGAAGGAACTCTCCCACTGGATCGAAGATCCCGCCCGGCGCCCAGCCGTGGCGAACGACGCCTTCGACGACTGGTTCGAGGTCCGGTTCCACTCCGTGGTGGTGGCCTTGGGAGAGGAGTAGCGGTTGGACTGGGCGCCTTCCGTGGAAAGCCTGGTGCGCGAGCTGTCGCACCTTCCAGGGGTCGGACGCCGTTCGGCCCAGCGCCTGGCCCACCATCTCCTGCGCTGCCCGGAAGAGCAGGCGCGGGCCTTGGCGACCTCCATCGCGAAGGCGCGCGACGTCGTCCGGTCCTGCTCCCGCTGCGGCAACTACGCCGAAGACGAATTCTGTCCGCTCTGCGCGGACCCGAGGCGGGAGCACGGGATCGTCCTGGTCGTGGAGAAACCCGCCGACATCTCCGCCTTCGAGTCCTCCGGCCGTTTCCGCGGCGGCTACCACGTCCTGGGCGCCCTCCTCTCGCCGCTGGACGGGATCGGTCCGGACCGCCTGAACCTCCCCACCCTGCGGCGGCGGCTGGAATCCGGCGAGGTGCGCGAACTGGTCCTGGGCACACCGGCCTCCACCGAAGGGGACGCCACCGCCCTGTACGTGCAGCGGCTCGTGCCGTCGGGAGTGGTCGTCACCCGGCTGGCGCGAGGTCTGCCCGTGGGGGGGGAGCTGGAGTACAGCGACAGCCTCACGGTCCTCCGCGCCTTCGAGGGAAGGATCCCCGCTTGAACGACACGCACCCGTTCCTCAAGCTCGGACAGAAGGCGATCTTCCGGCTGGGAGCCGTCGGGACTCCGCAGTTCGTGACCGACGGATTGCCCCAGGTGGCCTTCGCCGGGCGGTCCAACGTGGGGAAATCCTCCCTGCAGAACGCCCTGCTGGGCAGGAGCGGACTGGTCCGCGTGAGCCGGACGCCCGGTCGGACGCGCGAAATCAACTTCTTCGAACTTCCCGGAGCCGGATGGTTCGTCGACCTGCCCGGCTTCGGGTTCGCCCGCGGGGGCGTGTCCGCGAGCGCCGGTTTCGCGGGATTGGTCGGGGAATACCTCTCCCAATCCGGCCAACCCGTCCTCCTGTTCTACATCCTGGACGCCGGGGTCGTGGACGGCGAGGTTGACGAAATCTGTCTTGGCCGCATCCTCGACGCGGGCGTGCCCTGCCAGGTCCTCCTCAACAAGGCCGACCGGCTGGACCAGTCGGCGAAGACCCGCGTCCGCCGCGAGGTGGCGGCGAAATTCGCGCTGGAGGAACCTCCTCCCCTCGTGTCGGCGCGCACGGGACAGGGCCTGGATCCCCTGCGCGACAGGATCCTGGGACTCCTGCGGACGGGACCCCTGGAACCGGTTCCATGACTCTCGGGATCGTCGAGGGGATCGTCGGCCTCATCGCATGGATCGGCAGGCTCTGGGAGACCTCCCTTCCCGGCCGCGCGGGCCGGCTTCTGGTCCAGGTGATCGCCAGCCCCTTCGCGGGGAGACCCGCCACCGCCCGCCAGATCGGCGAAATCTTCCTGCAGCAGACCTACTACACCGCCGTCGAGGCGGTCCCCATCATCGTGATCCTCGCCACCCTGATCGGGGGCGTGACGCTGATCGAATTCGCGACGGTGCTTCCCAGGGTGGGAAATTCCGACTTCCTGGGCGACGTGATGGTCCTGGCCGTGCTGCGCGAACTCGCGCCCCTCTTCACGGCCTTCATCGTCGCCGGTCGCACCGGCTCCGCCCTGGCCACCTTCATCGGAAACATGAAGGTCCACGGGGAGATCGACGCTCTGGAGAGCATGGGCATCGACCCCGTCCGGTTCCTGGTGCTCCCGGCCGTGCTCGGCTGCACGGTGGGGATGGTCTGCCTCTCCCTCCTGTTCACCGCCAGCGCTCTCCTCGGCGGATTCGTGGTGGCCCACCTCCTGGCCCACCTCTTCCCCGGATCGCTGGGCCTGGACATGGAGCTGCCCCTCTACCTGGAGAAGATCTCCGGTGCCTTGCGGTTGATGGACGGGGCCATCATGGTGCTCAAACCGGCCGCCTTCGGTCTGGCCATCGCGCTGCTGGCCTGCATGAACGGACTGTCGCTGGGAATCAGCAGCCACGAAGTCCCCCAGGGCACCCGCGCGGCAGTGGTACAATCGTTCGTGTCTGTCGTCGCCATGGACGGAATCTTCGCCGCCATCTTCGTGATCCCCCAGTTGACCGGGGTGATGCCTTGAGCGAGGTGCTCACGGAAGCGTGCGGCCTGCGTTTCGGATTCCAGCAGGAGGAAGCCATCCTCGACGGATTGGATCTGGAAGTCCGTCGCGGGGACGTGCGGATCCTGGGCGGGGAATCCGGCAAGGGCAAAAGCACCCTGATGCGCCTTCTCATCGGCTTGGAGAAGCCGCTGCCCGACGAAACCGGGTCCGTCTCGGGACAGGTGTTCCTGTTCGGGGAGGACATCTGGGAAGTGCCGCGGCTGCGGGTGAGGGAACTCCGGAAGCGCATCGGCTTCGTGTTCCAGAACAACGCCCTGGTGTCCAACATGTCCGTCCTGGAGAACATCGCCGTCCCGATGCGGTACCACACCGATCTCCCCGACGACGAGATCCTCCGGTCCGCGCGGCGGTGGATCGACAACCTCCTGCTCACCGGCCACGAGGACAAGCGGCCGGCGCACCTTTCCCTGGGCATGCAACGTCGCGCCGCCATGGCCAGGGCCATGGCGATGAGTCCGGAGCTGGTCTTCCTGGACGAGCCGACCGCCGGACTGGACGCGAAGAATTCCGAGATCATGCTTTCCCTCATCGGCAACCTGCGCGCGCTCTCGAACGTGGCCATCCTGATGGTCACGCACGATCTCGCCTCGGCGCATTTCCTGGGCGGAAGGATCCACCTCCTCCTGGACGGGCGGCTGCGTCCCGCCCGGACCTACGAGGACCTTGTCCAATCGCCCGATCCCCGCGAACGGGAACTCGTCCGGGACGACCAGGAAACGAGGTTCGGATGAAGGACGTGGGCTGGAGGGACCTCCTGCGCATCCGCGAGGTGCGCCATTTCTTGACAGGATCCGTCCTCGTCGCGAGCCTGGTGGTGTTCGTCGCCGCCGCCACCGCCTACCTCCTGCGCAACGACGTGTTCGAACCCCAATACACGGCCTACGCGCTCTTCGACGACGGCACGGGCATGTCCAGGGGGGCGAAGGTCCTGCTCAACGGAGTCCAGGTGGGAACGGTCGAGGATGTCCGGCTGGACCTGGCCGACACCCGCGTCGTCCTCCAGCTCTCCCTCAAGCACCGCTACGCCGCTCTCATCCGCCGCACCTCGGTGGCGTACTTCAAGCGCGACCGGAACGTTGTGTCGGATCGGGTGCTCAACATCGAAAAGGGCGATCCCGCCGCTCCCCAGCTGCTTCCCGGCGACACGCTCAAACTGGGACCCCCGCAGGACCTGGAGACCGCCTTGGGATCGATCGCCAACCTGACGGTCCAATTCCGGATGACCCTGACCCGCGTGGATTCCCTGCTGCACCTGGTGACGGACACGAACACCACGATCGGTGCCATCCTGGTCAAGGACGATCTCTACCGCCGCACCATGACCACGGTCGCTGCCTTCGACCATGCGGCGGTGCGCAGCGGGAAGACCTTGGACAGGTTGGACAAGCTGGGCTCCGTTGCGGAATTCGAGGTGCCCCGGATCCTCGCGGAGACGGACACGATGGCCACCGGCCTGCGCCGCACCTCCGTCACCGCCGAGAGCCTGGGCGTCGCCGGGCTCCGCCTGGTGCGCACCACGCAGATCCTGGCCGACAGCGCCCAGAGGGTGGCGCAGCGAGGGGACGTCCTGGTGGGGAAGGGCAACCGCCTGATGACCGGCATCGAACACTCGTGGCTTCTGGGCCGGTTCATGGCACCCGTGGACACCACCGGCAAGGCCGATTCCAAGTGACCTTCGCGACGGCCTTCCTCCGCTGTCTCCTGGTGCCTCTGGCGGCCATGGGACAGGTCTTGCCGTCGCAGGGGGATCCCCGGCCGCTGGGAGAGGTGGGCCGACCCGTTTCGATCGCCGGCTCGCCTTTCGAGGTCTGGGTGGCCTATCCGCATTCCATGGTCGTGTTCGCCCGGATCGGCCCTCCGCGACCTCGCTGGTACGGGTCGGAGCAGGGTCTTCCCGACGAGGGGATCGCGAGCCTCTGCTTCGACGACGGAACCCAGAGCCTCTGGATCGGATCGAACACCGGACGCTCGTTGCGCTGGACGCAGGGCTTGGAATCCGCGCAGGAAACGGCGCTTCCGCCGGGCGGTTGCTCCAATCGGACAAGCCGCCCGGTGGCGGTTTCCGACCTTCCTCCCCTGTTCCCATCCTCGCCCGGCTGGCTCCAATCGGCTGGCGATCTGATCGGCCCCGACGGACTGCACCAGCACGTGCGGTTCGGCCTGGTCCTGGATGGCCGGGACCTTTGGATCGCAACGGACAGGGGAATCTGGACCGGCAGTTCCACCACGGGCCGGATCTCCCCCGTGCCCTCCGGGCTCGCCGAATCCTGCGTCGTCGAGGTCCTGCGAGACTCTTCCGGGGGCGCCTGGCTCCTCGGATGCCAGGGATCCATCTCCGTCGTGGATGCCTCCGACCACCCTTTGGCGAGCTTCCTGCCGGACGATCCCCAATTCTACCAGCTGCGTTCTCCACACCTTCTCTGTCCAGCTGGCCCCGACGGAATCTGGGTGTCGGTCCAGGACGGGATCCTGCGCCTGGATCCCCGGGGACTCCAGGAGAGCTGGACCGGCCGCAAGGCCCCGTTCGGTGGGCGGACGCGTTCCTGCCTGGAATTCGCGGACACCCTGTGGTGCGGGACCGAAAATTCGCTGGTCCGCAAATCCTCCTCCGACCGCTCCTTCCGAGGGGATCCACCTCCGTGGTCGGGATCGAGCCCCGTCAACACGCTTCTCTCCACTCCCCTAGGCCTTCTCGCGACCACAGACAAGGGCTTCTGGTGGGATGGCCCCGGCGGATGGAAACGCCCACCCTTCCTTTCGGGCGAATCCAGCCCCATCCAGTTCGCGACGTCGGAATCCGTGGAACCCTGGCGGATCGCCTGGAGCGACGGTCGCGTCCTCAAGGTGGACACCCTTCCCGGCCACCCCGGGAGCACGGCAAGCTGGATTCCCGACCGCCCCATCACGGGTCTTTCCTTCGATGGCTCCGGCCGACTGCACTTGGCCATCGGGGGATCGTGGTCGATCTGGAATCCCACCACCGACGACCACCGGGAATGGCGGTCCGGACTGGGCTTGTCCGGCAGCATCGACGTTCTTTCGATCTGGGGAGACCGGGTGATCCTCGCCGGGACCGGAGGCGCGGTGTCCGTCCGGATCGCTCCCTACGCCCCGTCGGCCACCAGTCCCAAGTAGGATCGGGCGATCCCGTCCCAGGAGAAATCCCGCCCGGCGGCGCGGGCGCACATCGCCGACCAGTCCGCTTCGTTTCCCCGGATCTGCAGGGCCTTGCGCAACTGGCGAAGGAGAGTGTCGGGAGCCAGGTCGTCGAACAGGAATCCGTCGGCGGCGGGTTTGGGCCAGGGAACGATCCTGTCGGCCGCGGCCCCGGCGCGGTGGGCGAGCGTGGGCGTGCCCAAGGTCATCGCCCGGGCGTAGAGGATGCCTCCCGGCTGGTGTGCCACCGGAAGGAGGAGGAGGTCTGCGGCCGAAAGCACCTGCCGGAGCACGTCGTCTCCCTTGGGGTATAGACGGATCCTGTCAGGATGGCTGCTCGCGACCGACTCCAGGTGCCGGTGTTCCTCGGTGCCATGGCCTCCGACCACCCCCACCCGCACGCCCATCTTCAGGAGGTCGGGCATCAGCGTCAGCACGTGGTCGATCCCCTTCCCCGGACGGAAGGAGGAAGCGAAGACCAGGAACGGGTCGTCGCCTCCGACAAGCTCCCGCCGCATCTTGGCTTTCCAGCACGGCAGGGCCGCGGCGTCTCGACCCAGTCCTTCGGGCAATCTCCATACCGTGGTGTCCACACCGGGATTGACCGCCGCGACCTTGTGGCCCAGCGACCGGAACAACCCCTCGAGGCCGTAGCCGTGGCTGTCCTCCAGCAATTCCTGCAGATACTGGAGGCTGGGAAGGGTGACGCGGTGGGAGCAGAGGAGGCCGGCCTTCAGGAGATTGAGTCGGCCCCAGAATTCCAATCCTTCGGGACGCATCCACTCCGGCCCCAGCCCGATCTCGCCGGTCCAGGAAAGGTCGCAAAGACCCTGGAACGCGGCGTCCTGGAAGCTGAACAGGAGCTTGGTGTCGCCGAAAAGCGTTTTGAAATGCTCGGCTGCATAGAGAATGGCGAGACCGGACTGCCACTCGTGGGCGTGGATGAGATCCGGAATCCAGTCCTCGGCGGCGCAATCCACCAAGGCGGAAGCGCAGAAAAGCGCGAATCGCAGCGCGTTGTCGGGATGGTCCCATCCGCCGGCATCCAGATAGGGATGGTCCCTGACCAGCACGGGATGGGTCACCAGCCGGACTTGGCTCCAACGAGGATGGCCACCGAGAATCGAAGCCTCCTCGAGGCGCAGGAAGGAAACCCGCACATTCGCGACGGGGTGCCAATCCGGGTCCTCGCTGGGGCGATAGAGAGGGGCGGTGATCCGGACATCGTGGCCCATCTTCCGGTAGGACTCGGCGAGCGCCTCGACATCTCGACCCACAGGAGAACCGGACCCTTTGGTATTCTGGGCAGGATGTTCAGGCGTGAGTAGGAGGATGCGCATGGTCTACGGTACCGTCCATCGATTGTAACGCCGCGAGGGGGATCTCGACAAGTTCCTTTCCGGGTATTTATGCGCCCGAAAGCCTCTTGTTCCTCTCCCAGGTGAGGATGGGATCGCATTTTCCCGGAAACTTGACGGTGACGGGGTCCTGGCAACCGGTGGGTCCGCCCAGCTTGGGGCAGGTCGCGCAGATCTCCCGGAACCATTCCTCCGTGATGCCCACGGCCGCCACCCCCGGCGATGCGGTGCCGGCGGCGGACTGGTCCAGCTTCTTGAGAATTCCCTTGATCACGGGGACCAAGGCTTGCATCTCCTGCGGACCGTACTGGCTCCCCACCATCTGGGCGTAGAGTTGAAGTCCGCGGGCGACGAGTTCTTTCTCTTCCGGAAGCAATGACATGCCCTCAAAGTAGTGACCCGGATGTCGCTCGGACAATCTCCGACTCCGGTTTCACCAAGCGGCTCCCGATCCGGAACAGGTGGAACACCCGATCCGTCTCCGAATGGAACGATGTTCGAGGCTCCAGCCTGATCAAGACCCCCGACGAGCCGTCGACAACAAATGGCACGGCTATTGATTCAGGTAGCGGCGTGTACCACTCGGGGGCGCAGGCCTCCGAACACAATCCATCA